>NZ_JBFAWW010000038.1:0-74895 GCF_040680495.1 Streptomyces sp. NPDC052036
GGTCAGAGCACGAGCACGAGCACGAATGTTGGTGTTCTTGAGCATTGACTAAGGGACCTCTTCGGTAGCGCGGATATCGCCCGGATGCCTTCGGCAGACTGGTGTTTCCAGCAACAAACGCCGTGATCCGAAGACCGCGGCGCCGAGCAACGAAAGCAATTCTTAGCGACCGCAAAAACCCCTGGCAAAGGTGTGGCGTACTATCCCCAGTAGTCGCAACGGGCAGGGCAAAGTGGGACAAATGCGCTATCTGCCCGCTCACGGAGACCGCACTTACGCCCTAAGCGCCTTCGTATGTGACCTGCACCCTGTGCGGGCCCTCACATGAGGAGCGAGCGAATGTCACACCGAGTCGCGAACGCAAACTCCCTGTAGGCATTTTCCCGATTGGACCCCACGCTGCAATCACAACCGGCACGGTGCGGACCCAACACCCCCCTAGGCATCTCGGGCGGCATAAAGATCCACGATGAGCACTCCTCCGTCGCCTCCGGTCACGGAGCCCGACCCGTCCACGCTGATCTGTCCCGGTGACCGGGTCGGTGTCTGCGCCAGGTGCCGGCGCAACACGCAGAAGTACGGCAGTGACGGCTGCCCGCTGTGGTCGGCGAGCAGGCGGGCGACAGCCCTGATGCAGGCGTGCGTGGTGCCGACGAATATCCCAAAGCCGGCTGCGATGCGGGCGAGGGTGTCGTGCCGGCGCAGGTACCCGAGAGCGGCGAGCGACGCGCTGGTGCGGCGGGAGTTTGCATCATCGGTCACCCTCGCGGGCGACGATGCGCATCGTGACCCATTCGACGAGGGCGTGGGGCAGGTCAAGTGCAGCAATATGGGGAACCCACGAGGCTCCACTGCCGATGGGTTGAGACTTCGAACACCTCCCGCAACGGCACGGGAGCCTCGTGCCGTTGCGGCCCACACCTCGACCTCACCGACGTCACCCGCTCGGTGACCACGCTGAGAAGGCTCAATCAGCTTCCGCCGGCCCACCGGCGGCCTGCCCAACACCACCACCGGCCACAACGGCTCCAGCACCGCTCCAGCACCGCCCACTGCTCACCAGAAAGATATAAACCTGACGAAGCGCCTACTCGAACAGTTCCTGGTGCTCGCCGAGGAGAAGCATTTCGGTCGTGCCGCGGAGCGCCTGTCCATAAGCCAGCCGCCGCTCAGCCAGTCGATCCAGCGTTTGGAGCGGGCCCTGAGGGTGCGGCTGTTCGAGCGGGGCCCGGGAGGAGTATCCCTGACCCCGGCGGGCGCAGCCTTCGCCGTGGACGCCCGGCGCCTTCTGTACACGCAGTCTGCGGCCATCGAGCGGGTCCGGCGGGTCGCAGGGGGCCTGGAAGGAGACATCCGGCTGGGGTACGTGAGCATGCTCAGCAATTTCCCCGCATTCCTGCGAGCCGCGGCCGAGGAACTGCCGGGCTTGCGCATTCACCTGTACCAGGATTCGACGGCTGCCGTCGCTGAGATGGTCCGTTCCGGCGCACTGGACCTGGGGTTCCTGCGCGACCTCTCACCGTTGTCGGACTCGGCCGAACTGGTCAGCCAGGAAGTCGCCGTCGAGCGCATCGCCGCCGCACTACCGCACGATCACCGCTTGGCCGGCGCCGACGAGATCGGCCTGGACGAGTTGCGCGACGACGATTTCGTGCCCCCCGACGCCGACGCACTGCCGGACCTGGCCCGGCAGGTGCGACAGGCCTGTCATGAGGCGGGATTCATGCCCCGCAGCCGTGCGGTGGCCGACAACGTCACCGGGCTGGTCAGCTACGTCGCCTCCGGACTGTGCGTCAGCCTCATGCCGGAACGGCTCCGTGACATCCTCAGCCTCGAAATCGCCTTCGTCGGGCTGCACGGGCAGTCGCCCCGGCTGGACACCACCGTGGTCGCCGTACGCCGCCCGGAAGCGGACGCGGCCGTACTCCGCCTGCTGGAGCTGCTGCCACCCGGCAATTCCGGGTGACGGGAGGTCAGGGGGCTGTGGCCACGGAACTGCGGGAATTCCGCTCGTCGCCCTGGTCACCGGTCCGCGCTCGCCCACTCCCCCGATCCCCCGAGCCACGCCGCCTCTGCCGACGGCCGGTGCTTCATCCCCCAGGTCGTCGATGTTGCGCCCGTCGGCTCCTTCTCTGAAAAATCCATGCTAGTGAGATATGGTTTTTGACACGAGGTGAGTGGCGCGAGATCGACCTTGGGCCGAGGGCCGGAGATGGCCGCAGGCGCCGTCGCCCGCGCGGGCAGTTTGCCGGTTTCCTCGCGGATCGCGCCGAGAGGCTGGGCGAATCCCCCGTGACCGGAATCCGGGTGGAGCGCCCCATGCGCTGAGAGCACAAAGGGTGTCCACCGTGAAGTCCGGCGCCAGGGTGAAAACGCGGCCGTCGAATGGTGCACCAGCGCGGCTGCGTCAGCGAGGAGACAGCCATGAACACGGAGCCGACCAGGTGGAATCCTGACGTTGAGCGGTGGGAGACGACCTCCAGGGGCCGTGCCGTGCTGACCGATCCCCGGCTGAACAAGGGCACCGCCTTTACCGAGAAAGAACGACAGGCGCTCGATCTCGTCGGGCTGATCCCTCCGCACGTACTCACGCTGGAGCAACAATCCTCGCGCGCGTACGCGCAATTCCTGGCACAGCCGGACGACCTGGCCAAGAACGTCAATCTGGCCGCCCTCCAGGACCGCAACGCGGTCCTGTTCTATCGGCTGGTGAGCGACCACCTGGACGAGATGCTGCCGATTGTCTACACGCCCACTGTCGGCACTGCGATCCAGCGCTACAGCTACGAGTACCGACGCCCCCGAGGGGTCTACCTGTCGGTCGACGCGCCCAAGGACGTCGAACGCGCCCTGCGCGCCACCGGACGGGGACCGGACGACGTCGACCTCATCGTCGCCACGGACGGTGAGGCGATCCTGGGCATCGGTGACTGGGGCGTGGGCGGCATCAACATCTCGGTGGGCAAGCTCGCGGTGTACACCGCCGCGGGCGGTATCCATCCCTCCCGCACCATTCCCGTCGTGCTCGACGTGGGTACCAACCGCAAGGAACTGATGGAGGACCCTCTCTACCTCGGCAATCGTCACCCCAGAGTCGACCGGGAGACCTACGACGCCTTCATCGAGACCTACGTCGAGACGGCCAATCGGCTCTTCCCCAACGCCGTGCTGCACTGGGAGGACTTCGGGCCGGACAACGCGCGGCGCATCCTTGCGCGTTATCGCGACCGGTACCTGACCTTCAACGACGACGTCCAGGGCACGGGAGCGGTGAACCTGGCGGCAGTGCTGTCCGGGGTGCGAGCCAGCGACACGCCGCTGCGCGACCACCGCGTGGTGATCTTCGGCGCGGGCACGGCAGGCATCGGGGTCGCCGACCAACTGCGCGACGCGCTGATCTCCGCCGGGCTGACCCCCGGCGAGGCCACCCGACGGTTCTGGTGCGTCGGCCGACACGGCCTGCTGACCGAGGACATGGCAGTGCGCGACTTCCAGGCCCCCTACGCCCGTCCGGCTGACGAGGTGGCCGACTGGTCACGCGACGCAGACGTCGGCGGGATTCCTCTGGCTGAGGTCGTGCACCGGGTCCGACCGACCATCCTCATCGGCACCTCCGGCCAGGGCGGTGCCTTCACGGAGCCCATCATCCGTGACATGGCCGCCTCCGTCGCCCGGCCGATCATCCTTCCCATGTCCAACCCCACGTCGCTCGCCGAGGCGACACCTGCCCAACTGCTCGGCTGGACCGACGGCGGGGCCCTGGTCGCCACCGGCAGTCCCTTCGCCCCCGTGACCCACGGTGGGATCACCTACCAGATCGGGCAGGCCAACAACGCGTTCATCTTCCCCGGTCTCAGCCTCGGCACCATCGTGGCTCGGGCCACCCGCATGACCGACGGCATGCTCAAAGCCGCGGCCGACGCGGTCGCCGAGCAGGTCGGCTCCACCGCTCCCGGTGCGGCACTCCTCCCGCCCACTCAGCAGTTGAGGGAGACCTCCGCCGCCGTCGCCACGGCCGTCGCCCAAGCCGCAGCCTACGACGGGGTGGCGCGCGCCACCGTCGGCGACGACATCGGAACCCGGGTCCGCGCTGCCATGTGGCGGCCCGACTACCACCCCGTACACGCCATCTGACCGGATGTCCGAGGAACAGGTCATGGCCGGAGCGTCTCTGCATTGGAGTGTCCATGTGGCGCCGTCGATCCCCACCGAAATCTCGGACCTGCCGCCCGACCTGCCAAGACGTATGTGGTCGCCGATCACTGCGACGCTGATCGCAGGCGAGCGCGACGCGGTGCTAGTGGACGCGCTGATGACCACCGAACAGGCCGGCCGTCTGGCGGACTGGGTGGCAGCGAGCGGCAAGAACCTCACCACGGTCTATGTGACGTACGGACACGGCGACCACTGGTTCGGGCTGGGCACCGTACTCGAACGTTTCCCGCGTGCTCGCGCCGTCGTCACCCCGGAAGCGGTGGCGCAGATGCGGAAACAGATGGCACCTGGAGTTCGTCTCGTCCTACTGGAACACGCGCTTTCCCGGCCAGATCCCCGACAGACTCGTCGCGGCCGAACCGCTGATCGGCGACCGGCTGGAGTTGGAGGGCAACGACCTGGTCGTGGTGGCGCTCGGGCACACCGACACCGACGACAGACACCACCTGTCTGCAGGCGCCTTCCCTCGGCCTGGTGGTGGCCGGTGACGCCGTCTACAACGTTGTCCACCTGTACCTCGCGGAATCGCCTAGACCCCCGGGTGGTCATCGCGGGCCACAAGCGCCCCGATCGGCCCGACGAGCCGGGGACCATCGTGGAAACTCGGCAGTACATCCATGACTTCGAAATGGTCGTTGAAAGCGCCACCACTGCCCTCGAGGTCTATCAGGACATGTTGAACCTCCACCCGTCCCGCATCAACCAAGGCGCGCTCTGGGAATCGGCCAGGTCCGCCAAGGGCTCCTGATAGCGCGGCTCCACGAAGTCGCCGCCGCTGTGCGATATATCTCCTGCGTCAAAGAGGAGCAAAGGGTATGACATCTCATCACCTAACCAGGTGACGACGTTCACGGGAGTCCGAGAATGAAAGCTATCCGGTTTGCTCGACATGGCGAGCCGGCGGCAGTCCTTGCCGTCGAAGACGTACCTCTTCCGGAGCCCGGAGAGGGGCAGGTGAGGGTGCGTATCCTGGAAACGCCGGTGAACCCGTCCGATCTTCTCTACGTTCGGGGATACTACGCGGGCGTACAAGCACAGTTCCCGGCGCAGGCTGGATTCGAAGGCGTCGGAATTATCGATGCGGTGGGGCCGGGGGTGAAGGAAGTCTCCGCGGGGCAGCGAGTATCGGTCATCAATGGATCCGGGGGAAACTGGGCAGAATATTCTGTCGCTCCTGCCAATGAACTGTTCGCCGTCCCCGACGACCTCCCTGATGAGCAGGTGGCGTCCTTCTTCATCAATCCGGCCTCTGCCATTCTCATGGTCCGCCATGTACTGGCAGTCCCTCAGGGAGAGTGGCTGCTCCAGTCGGCGGCGGGGTCGGAGCTGGGACGTATGATCATCAGGCTGGCCAAACGCGATGGAATCCGTACCGTGAACATCGTCCGCAGGCGCGAATCGGCGGAAGAACTGGAACGTCTCGGCGCCGATGTCGTCATCGTCTCCAGTGACGGGCCCATCGACGAGCAAGTGCGCAAATTGATCGACCCGCAGGGCGTCAAGTACGCCATCGACCCTGTAGTGGGAGAAACCGGAACCCAGATCTTCAAGGCACTTCACGAGGATGGAAAAATGCTCGTGTACGGCTCCCTGACAGGCGAGCCGATCCGTGTCGGTGACGATCCGCGTTACATCCTGGCCGGGCGTCGAACCCTGGAAGTCTACTGGCTCGGGTACTGGTTCCCCAGACTCACGGACGCGCAACGACAGCAGCTGGGTCAGGACATCGTAGACCTTATGCGTGAGGGGATCGTCGAAACATCTCCCGGGCGCAAGTTCTCTCTCGACGAGATCGCGGACGCCGTGACCCACGCAGAGCAGAAGGGCCGAAAAGGGAAGGTGTTCCTTGCTCCGGGGGCGAAGTAGTCCTTGCCACCGATGCCCGCGGTCCCTGCCGGGGAGCCCGAGGTCACCCCGCGCCTGCGGGCATCACGACGTCGGCAGACAGCGTGCTTCTGCTTCGCCGGGAGGTATGACGTGAGGAAGCTGCGTTATGACGTACTCGTTTCCGACGGGATCCGCCGCCAGAGGAGCATGCGCCTGCCCGACGGGAGCCCGATCATCTCCTCGCCCCTGGCATCCACTCTGATCCTCGGTGAGACGGAAGCAGTACTTGTCGACCCACCGTTCACCCAGGAACAGGTCCACAACGTCGGCGACTGGATCGAAAGCCACGGGAAGCGACTGGCATACATTTATGCCACGCACGGTCACGGTGATCACTGGTTCGGCACCGATCTGCTGTTGCAGCGGTTCCCCGGCGCAGTGCCGTACGCGACCGAGGGGACGATCGGGCTGATGAGGAAGCAAGCGGGCGAGCGGAAGCAGACATGGGACGTTGATTTCCCAGGGCTCATCCCGGACAGTCCGGTGGATTACCACGTCATGCCGGCCGAGGGATTCGAGATGGAGGGCCATCGCTTCCGGGCGGTAGAAGTCGGTCACACGGACACCGACGACACCACCGTCCTGCACGCTCCGTCGATCGACCTCGTGGTGGCCGGTGATGTCGCCTACAACGGGGTGCATCAGTATTTGCTGGAGAGTCCTGGAGGAGGGATCGAGAAGTGGCTCACCGCGCTTGACACCGTATCCGCGCTGCACCCGAGTGCGGTCGTCGCGGGCCACAAGAACAGAGACCTTCCGGACGGCCCGGAAATTCTTGAGCAGACCCGCAGATATCTGCTGGATGCGCAGCGCTTGCTGGCCCTCGAACCAACTCCGTCCGAATTCTACGATCAGATGGTGCAGCTCTACCCGGATCGACTCAACCCGGGCCCGGTCTGGTACAGCGCGCTCGCGCTGCTGTCCGACCAGCCCGCATAGCCTCTGCCGTCGAGCACGGTGTGGCCTCTCAGGCAAGGCCGGCGGCTCGAGCCGGATGTGACCGCTGATGCGCACTCCCCCGACGAAAGGTAACCAGGTGGACGGCATCCGTAGTGGCAGTGTCCTCGCTGAGGTCACGCACTGGTTTTTCGAGGACTATCTGCCCACCTGGGTAGGAGTGGCAAGCGGCGCGATCCGTCGTGGGCCGGATTTCATCCTCGACTACTGGTCCGCGCCGCTGCACATCAGCACCCCTACCGCACAGGAGTGGCTGCTCGACAATGATGCTGTCACTGACTCGCTGGAGCGCAGCCAAAGGGAGTTGCGGGCGCAGAACTACTCCTATACGGCTGTTCCGGATCGCAAGGTGAAGGTCTATCACGCCGCCGGCGCGGCCATTGAGGCCATCTGGTCACGGTGCCGCGCGGACAACAGTGAGATCGAACGTCTTGCCGCTCATTTCGAAGCTGCTCGCGGCTCTGCGGGCTGGCGGGTGGTGGGCATTCAGTTCGTACCCACGACGGAGGATTCATTGGACGCGGCTTGGCGATCAGTGAGCTGAGGAGGCGGCCGTAGGGCGCAGCCGCCCGGAAGGAGGGCGGCAGGGTGAGTCATTCCGACCGGTCACAGCAGGACCGGCGCCACAGCGGTCTGCTGCGGCGTCCGGACGACAAGATCCTCACCGACTTCGTGACCACGTCGATGACCGAAGGGTGAACGGCTCATGAGCTACCAGGAAGCATTCATTCCTGCTGAAGGCGGCATATCGCTGCACGCTTGGATATTCCGCCCGCCAACCGGCAATGGCCCGTTTCCGGCGATCACGATGGCACATGGCTTCGGCGGCGTGAAGTACCGCGGCCTGCAAGGGTATGCGGAACGCTTCAGCCAGGCAGGTTTCGTCGTTCTTGTCCATGACCACCGTGGGTTCGGTCTCAGCGGTGGCGAGCCCCGTGGCGACATCGACCCGTGGCAGCAGATCACCGACTGGCGGCGGGCGATCTCGTTCTTGGAGAGCCTTGACGACGTCGATGCCGGCCGACTCGGAATCTGGGGTTCAAGCTACGCCGGCGGCCACACGATCATCCTGGCAGCCACCGATCGGCGCATCCGGGCGGCAGTCGCGCAGATTCCGACCATCAGCGGCTACGAGCAGGGCCTACGGCGCGTGCCCGCCGACCGCAAGCAGGCACTGGAGGAACTGTTCGACGACGACGAACGCGCTCAACTGGCGGGCAAGCAACCCGCGTATCAGCTCCTCAACAGCCTCGATCCGAACGTCCGGGCTGCCTACCATTCCCGGGGCATGGCGGAGTCCGACGCTCACTTCTCGCTCCCGCCGTCGGTCGAAGAACCGAAGTACGTCACGCTGCGGTCCACGCGCAAAGCGCAGATGTACGAGCCGGGGGCCTGGGTCGCTCGGGTGTCACCGACGCCGTTGTTGATGGTCGTGGGGAGGACGGACACGGTCACCCCCAGCGATCTCGCGCTCGCCGCGTACGAGCGCGCCCTGGAGCCCAAGGGCTTGGCGATGTTCACCGGGGATCACTTCGACTCCTACGTGGCAGCTTTCGAGCCGACCAGTGAAGCCGCCACCGAGTGGTTCTGCGAGCATCTCTCCGAACCCGGGTGAGGCCGGGAGGGCGCCTCCCGGGCGGAGCCTGACCAGACGGGAGAGGTCGCGCCGCTGCCGCCGCTCCGGGGCCGGCACGGGGTGGCCCGGCCGCGGCTGCGACGGCGCGGAGCGGGCAGCATAGGCGTCATCCAGTCGCATATGTTGCATCCCGAGGGCCTGTCCGGCAGCGTTCCCACCCTCGACCGGACCTCCTGCCCTGCACAGCAAAGGAGGTCTGCCTGCACCTGACGCTTCACACGTTGTACAAGATTTGACGAAAAGGCGTATGCTTATGTCGCTAAAGAGTATACGGACTGCAGGAAGTGATCCACATGAGCTGGTCGGCGACGGGTCGGTACGAGACTGAGCCAGCCCCGGCGGGGCTCGCTTTTGTGCAGGACTTCATGAACACCATCTCCGCCGGCAAGCCCCGCACGAAGGATCTCCTCGCCGACCTCGGCGACGCCCAAGCCTGGCTTGATCAGGCGCTGGAACAGTGGGGCGAGGTCACCGGCACCCCCATGGCCGGGATCGAGCTCGAAGCTCACGATCAGGAAGAGCTTCGAGGTTTCCGTGATGATCTGCGCCAGGCTGCGGCCCGGGGTAACGACGACGCGCTTCCCCCCTTGCACACCGCGGCCACAGCGATACAGCTCAGCGGGGACGGGCAGGTCCGTTTGGAGCCGCGCGGCACCGGCTGGCGGCGAGTGGCGGCCCTGGCCCTGATCGAGGTCTTCCTGGCCCAGCAGACAGGGACCTGGCCGCGGCTGAAAATGTGCCGCAACGACCGGTGCGGAACGATGTTCTTCGACAGGTCACGCAACAACAGCGGGGTCTGGCACAACGTGAAGATCTGCGGCAACGCGGCGAATCTGCGAGCCTACCGGGCGCGCCAGCGGGCCCAGAGGATCTAGGGGCCCCTAGGGCTCCGTCGGCTCGCCGGCCGACGAGCGGTGCGCGGGGCTGTCCACAGCGACCCACAGTGGGCAGCCCCGCGTCCACGAAGTGTCCGCCTCACACGGGGCGGGCGTTCTCGATTCGGTTCTGGTGCACACGAAGCTGCATCGTGCTCAGCTCCAGCAACGGAACAGCGAGCCCGAACCCCTGAGCACGGGACACCAGGTCTCCAAGGATCTGCTCGACCTCGGCACTACGGCCGGACGTCACATCGCGGTAGAGGGACGAGGTGGTCGACGAGCCTGCTTCCGTGACGGTCGCCAGTGTCTGTTGCAGGGCCGGGGCCGGGACAGGGTGCCCGGCGGTGGCCGCGACGGAGGCGCACTCGTCGACCACGCCTTCGGCGAATGCGGTTCCGCCGGGAACGGCAACGATCTCGCCGACCGCTCCCCGCATCAGGCAGGTCACTGCTCCGACCGCGGCGATGAAGACCCACTTGGCCCACATCTCCGAGTCGATGTCCTCGGACAGACCGGTCGAGAACCCGGTATCGCTCAGTGAGCGGTGCAGCTCCCCGAGCCGCGCCGGGGCCGAATCGGCTCGAGCGCCGTAGCGCAGGCTCTGGATGTCGGCCAGCCGGACGATCTCACCGTCGGCGTTCAGGGTGGTCGCCACCTTGGCCACGCCGCCCAGTACCGCCTCGCCGCCGAACCGTGCGGCCAGGGCATCGATATGACGGATGCCGTTGAGGACGGGGATGATCAGGGAGTCCGCACCGACGGCGGGTGCCATGTCGTCGATGGCCTGCTCCAGGCCGGTGGCCTTGACCGACAGCAGGATCACATCGTACGGAGCGTCGATCTTCCCGGCCTGCGTCGTGTGGGCGGCGAGGACGGTCCGCTCCCCCAGGCCTACGATGCGCAGTCCGTGCCGAGCCAGGTGCTCCGCACGCTCGGCTCGTACCAGGAAGGTCACGTCCCGGCCGGCCTGGGCGAGCCGGGCCCCGAAGTAGCCCCCGGTCGCTCCGGCACCCACCACCAGGATCTTCATGAGCCACTGCTCCTCTCACGGCACGAGGGTGATGTGCCACGGTTCCGCCTCTTGCTATAAGCAATCACGCTACAGCCATTTCGTCCACGTTTTCCAATCTCCGCGTTCAGGGCCATGTCAGCAGGCCACTTTCCCTAGATTGACATAAGCGAAGATCCTTTGCTTATTTCCACAAGTTCGATGGTGGAGCACTGACATCGGCCTCTGGTCCGGCGCCGCCCGCTCGGCCCGGCCGGTTGCGAAGACCGTACGGCTGCATCGTGCTGACCAAGGACGACCAAGGACGACAACGAGCTGCCAGCACCGGTGCTGATGCGGCCTACGCGTTCTCCCGCAAGGACTACGTACGCCACGGGATCTCGTCCGGGCACCCCCGCCAAGCATGATCACCAGATACGGCCTGTTCAGCCGCGGACCGTCAGCTACAGAGAGGATCGCCCCATGCCCATGATCGACGTTTACGTGTCCAAGGGGACCGTCAAGGACCGGAAGAAGCTCGCCCAGGAACTCGCGCAGGCGATCATGCGCTGGGAGAAGGTTCCCGTCATTCCGTTCTTCACCGACAACACGGCTGCCTTCGTCCATGAGCTGGATGCCGATGGTTTCTCCACCGCGGGTGGCAGTGCCGACCACGTACGCGTCACCGTGACCACCAACGCCGGCGCGCTCAACAGGGAGCAGCAGCTCGGCGTGGTCAAGGAGATCTCCGATCTGGTGGCCGCGGCAGCGGGAGACCCGCCTCTCGCCGAGCGCACCTGGGTCACCCTGACCGAAGCGGTGCCCGGCGGCTGGGGCATCGGTGGCCACGCCTACACGAACGACGAGATCGTCCAGCACGTGCGGGATCTGCTCGGCAGGAGTTGAGCGCGGGCGGCCGGATCGCTGACGGACCGCGGCTCGCCGCGCGCGACGTCCTCCTCGCTCGCCCCGACACCGTCGACAGGATCCTCCTGAAGGCTGTCGGCCGAGTCGGCCGGCCGTCGAACTGCCGTTTCGTGGAGGCGTCGCAAACGCCTCCACGAAGGCGTGGCTTGCTCCGAGGGATGCGGCACGGCGCGCCGTCACATCAGGTGAGGGTCACGGCGTTCGGCCAGGTCACGGCGCGAACGGATACCCAGTTTCCGGAACACCTTCCGCAGGTGGTAGTCGACCGTGTGGACGCTCAGGAACAGCTGGGAGGCGATCTCGGCATTGGTGGCTCCCCCGGCCGCCAGGTGGGCGACCCGGGCCTCCTGCGGCGTGAGATCGCTCCGGTGGTCGGGCTCGTGGTGGGACTCGACCGGGTCGCCGGCCGCGGACAGCTCCTGTGCCGTGCGTGCCGCGAAGGCGTAGGCCCCCATGCCGTCGAACAGCTCATGGGCGACGCGCAGATGGTGGCGCGCCTCTTTGGTCCGGCGCTCACGGCGCAACCATTCTCCGTAGACCTGATGGCTGCGTGCCCGGCGAGCGGGACCGCGCGCGGACTCGTGACGGGCGATGGCCTCCTGGTAGTGGGTCTCCGGATCGCCAGCGGCCAGAAGGGCACGGGCACGGGCCAGGTCACCGCGCGTCCCGGGAACAGGCGCGGCGTCGGCGAGGTCGGTCAGCCGGGCGAGCAGCGCCCGGGCTTCGTCGTCCTTGCCGCTGCGTACTGCCGCCTCGACCACGTCGGCGAGGGCGAACTTGACCTGGAGAGAGTCGTCGATCCGGCCGGCCAGGGCGGTGTACGCCTCCTGGTAGCGCCCCTCGCCGAGTGCGAGGACGCAGCGCGCGTAGTCCCGGAAGATCAGTTGGTATCCCTGTCCGGTGCGTGCCGCCTGCTGGGTCACCCGCTCGGAGAGCTGGTCCGCGAGGTCGCTCTGTCCGCGCCAGGCGGCGACCAGGAGAGCTCCCAGGTGGAATTCCGAGCCGCGTGCCTCCTCCAGGGCGGCACGCTGGTCAAACTGCCGTTCGCATTCGGCGAGGCGTCCCGCGATCATCTCCGCGGCCGCCGTGTGGCTCAGCGCCAGCGCCATGGGAATGACGGCTCCTTGGTGCCGGGCCTCCGCCTCCATGCGCCAGGCCAACTCGTGCAAGGTGTTGTCGTCTCCGAGCATCGTGGCATGCGAGCATGCCGCCGCCAGCCACTGGAAGAACTCCGGCGCGACGGGCTCCTCGGTCCGGACGACGGCGACGGCGTGCCGCAGCTTGGGGGCGGCGGCCTTCAGTCCTTCGAGGTGAAGTGCGGTGTCCGCGTCGAGCACGGCGTCTCCGGTGGTGGGTGTCACCACCGAGGGGAGCCGCAGGGCGCGGGCCGCTTCCGCAACGGCGCGACGCGTCGCCCCGCGCGGTGCGAGTGAGCCGCTGATCTGTGCCTGGACCAGCGCTTCCACCAGGACGTCCCGGGCCAGGCGGGTATCAGTCGCCCCCAGGTCGCGGGCAGCCGCCAGGAGGGCCAGGGTGGCGGCCGCCGGGTCCCCCGTGAGGCGGTGGACACGTGCCTGGACACGCTGCACCAGCCCGTTGTAGTGACGGTCGTCCCGATAGACGGCGGCCTCGTCGAGCAGGTCCTGGGCACGGCCGGGCAAGCCGGAGACGGCGCCGGCCTCGGCCGCACCCAGAAGACGGCGCGCACGCGTGGTCCCCGGCGCGGACAGGGCCGCCGCGCGAGCCAGAAGCGTGGAGCCCGCTGCCCAGCCTCCGCCGGCGAGGCTGCGCTCCGCGGCGCGCTCCAGTTCGAGCGCGACCGTCTCGTCCGGATCGGTGGCCGCGGCGGAAAGGTGCCAGGCGCGCAGATCCGGTGCTCCGAGGTCTTCGGCCACCGCCGCCAGAACCGAGTGCACCCTGGCACGCTGCGCGAGAGGAACACCGTAGTAGACGGCGGAGCGAATGAGGGGATGACGGAATCCGACACGATTCCTGATGGTGAGGAGGTTCCGCTCCTCGGCCGCCGCTGCGGCGTTCGCGTCGAAGCCCAGCCGGGTGGCGGCACGCCAGAGCACATTGGGGTCACCGGTCGCATCGGCGGCAGCCACGAGCAACAGGGTCCGCGTCTGCGGCGGCAGCATCAGCACCTCACGGAGGTAGGTGCGCTCCAACGCCTGCCCCACGGGCACCGGCTCGGGCAGCGGGGCCTGGCCCTTGAGCTGGTCCGTGCTCAGTTCCCTGGCCGCCTCGATCAGGGCCAGCGGGTTGCCGCCGGTCGACGCGACGATCCTGGCGCAGACATCGGAGTCGACAGCTCCGGATGTCACCGCCTCCAGCAGCAGCGTCGCCGACTCAAGCGGCAGACTCGGCACGGACAGCGTCGGCAGGCCGGCGAAGCGGTCCCGGCCATCGAGCGCGTCGCGCACCGCGAAGACCATCGCGACGGAATCGGCGTACAGCCGTCGCGCGACGAAGGAGAGCGCTTCGGCGGACTCCTGGTCCAGCCAGTGGGCGTCGTCCACCAGGCACAGCAGTGGGCGCGTGCCGGGACGGGCCGCAAGGAGCCCCAGAGCCGCCAGGGCGACGAGGAACCGGTCCGGCGCGGAGGTCTGCTCCTGCAGGCCGAGGACGCGGGCGAGCGCGTCACGCTGGGGTGGAGGGAGTTGTTCAAGCTGTGCCACATACGGCCTGAGCAGTTGATGGAGGGCGGCGAATCCGAGTTCGGCCTCGGACTCCACCGCGTCGAAGCGCATGACCTCGAACTCCTGGGTCGCCGCCAGGGCCTCGACGTGGTCCAGCAGGGCGCTTTTCCCGGCCCCCGGCGCACCTCGCAACACCAGAACTCCGCTCATGCCCTTACAGGCATGAGCAAGAACATCGCGCAACCGGCCGCATTCCTCGTCACGGCCGAACAAACCACCCATCCGACAACCCTAAACGTTCAGCGGCCCTCGGAACCGGGAGGGCGACGCCACCGACGCCTCTCTGGCGCGGTGGCCCAAACCTCCGCCTCTCGCTCGCGGTTGCGGATCGTCCGCCTGGTCACGGACAGCGGGGTGATCTCGCTGCGGAGGCAGCGGTGCATCAGCCTGCCACGGGTGGTACGTCCCTCGTACGCCGGAGTGAGGTCCGTGGCCGTGACCGGGCGGTGGCCCGAGCGGGGATCGTCACGAAGTACGTCCCGAACGGCTGCGGCGGGAACGGGAGATCAGCCACATCAGATACGGCGCTCCCACAACGGCGGTGAGTACGCCCACGGGCAGCTCCAGGGGGGAGAAGAGTCGGCGGGCCAGCAGATCCGCGACCACGACGACGAGCGCGCCGGTCAGTGCCGAGGACAGCAGCGGGATCTGGGGAGCGCGGGTGAGCCGGCGGGCCAGTTGCGGGGCGAGCAGGGCGACGAAGCCGATCGGCCCCGAGGCGCCGGTCGCCACCGAGGCCAGGACGACACCGAGGGCGGTCAGACCGAGCCGGACCCGGTTCAGCCGTACGCCGAGGGCCGTGGCGGTCTGGTCGTCGAACGAGACGACGCGTTGGGCCCGGACCGCCCAGAGCAGCGCCGGCACCGCCAGCAGCAGCACGAGGGCGAGCGGCCTGGCCTGGTCGTAGCCCCGGCTGTTGAGCGAGCCGGTGAGCCAGACCTTGGCCTGCTGGGCCACGAGGACATCCCCCTTGGTCAGCAGCAGCTGGATCAGCGAGCTGAGCGCGACCGACACCGCGATCCCCACCAGCACGAAGCGTGAGGCGTGCAGACCGCGCCGCCACGCGAAGACGTACACCAGCAGGGCGGCCGCGAGGCCCCCGGCCACCGAGGCGTAGGGCAGCTGCTCGTAGCCCACCAGGTTGAAGCTGATCGCGGCCACGGTGGCGGCGCCCGCGCCCTGGGTGACGCCGATGACGTCGGGGCTGGCCAGCGGGTTGCGCGCCACGGTCTGGATCAGGGCGCCCGCCGTACCGAACGCGGCACCGCAGAGCAGGCCGACGACCAGGCGCGGCAAGCGCAGGGTGCCGACGACCAGTTGGTCCGGGCTGGGTCTGCCCAGCAGTACCCGGACCACCTGGTCCGGCGGGACGAATGACTCTCCGACGCACAGATAGAGCACCACCGCAGCCGTCAGCAGGACGGCGAGCCCGAACGCAACGGCGACCGACCTTCGGTGCACCAGGAGACTGACGGCTCCCGAGCGCCATACGTCGTAACCGTACGGGCGCACCGACGTGAGGCTGGTCCGTTCCGGCGCGCCGGGTTCGAGGGAGGTTGCGCGGCTCATGCGGCTGGCACCGCCCGTCGGCGGACCAGCGCGATCAGGAACGGGACGCCGATCAAGGCGGTCATCACAGCCACCGGCACCTCCGAGGGCGGGAAGACGATGCGGCCGAGGACGTCGGAGCCGAGGACCATCACGGGCCCGAGCAGCGCGGACAGGGGCAGCACCCAGCGATGCGAGGTGCCGACCAGCGCACGGGCGATGTGCGGAACCGCCAGTCCGGTGAAGCCGACGGGGCCGACCATGGCGACCGCGGAGCCGGTCAGCACCGTGGCGCCGAGGGCTCCGAGGCCGCGCGCCAGGACCACGTTGTGCCCGAGCCCCTTGGCGGTCTCGTCGCCCAGGGCGAGGGCATCCAGCGGTCGGGACAGGGCCAGCACCAGCAGCACTCCGGCGAGGAGGAAGGGTGCGGTCTCGACGGCGATGCCGCCGTCCCGTCCGCTGAGCGAACCCACCTGCCAGAACCGGAACTCGTCCAGGACACGGGCGTTGGTGGTGGCGATCGCGGACACGAGAGCCGCGAGGAAGGCGTTCATCGCCGCGCCCGCGAGGGCGAGTTTGACTGGTGAGGCGCCGCCTCGGCCGCCGCTGGCGACGGCGTAGACGCCCACCGCCGCCAGCGCGGCGCCCGCGAACGCGAACCAGACGTAGCCGTCGAGCGTGTGCACACCGAAGAACGCGATGGCGCACACCACGCCGATGGCCGCCCCCTGGCTCACGCCGAGGATGCCCGGCTCGGCGATCGGGTTGCGGGTGACTCCCTGCATCACCGTGCCCGCGAGCGCCAGGGCGACTCCGGCCAACAGGCCGACCATCGTGCGGGGCACCCGCAACGTCCGGACCACCTGGGCATCAGCGCTGGTGCCGCCGCGGACCAGGGCCTGGTACACGTCCACCGGCGCGATCGGCCGGCTGCCGACCGCGAGGCTCAGCAGGACGGCGACGAGCAGCAGGACCGCACCGGCCAGCAACCAGGCCGCACGGCGGCGGGTGGGTGGCGACATACGCCGTGCTCACTTTCGGTTCGTCGACAAGGGCCGGGTGCTGTACGGACCGGCGCCGGGGAGCGGACGGGGTCAGGACGCCAGGTACTTCCCGAGGTCGTCCAGCACCGCGTTGGCCGCGGTGACGCCCAGCCCCAGGTACCAGGTCTCGTCCGGGACGTCGTGCGCGTGGCCGTCCTTGACCGCCCTGAGGTTCTTCCAGAGCGGGTTGCCCTGGGCCTTGGCCATGTCGGTGGCGCTGGGGTCCCCGTAGACGCCGGTGAAGATGTAGTCGGCATCCGCCTGGTCGATGTTCTCGGCGCTGATCTCCGCGGCGAGGTCCTCGATGTCCCGGTTCTTGGGCCGCGGTACGCCGAGGTCCTTGAGGATGGTGCCGATGAAGGAGTCGTTGGCGTACAGCCGGATCACGCCGTCGGGCATGTAGCGGACCATCGAGACCGTGGGCTTCGGGTTGCCCAGCTTCCTGCTCAGCTCGGTGATGCGCTTCTGGTAGGCGGCGAGGTTCGCCTCCGCCTGTGCCGTCTTGTCCAGGGCCGCCGCGTTCAGACGGTAGTTCTCCTTCCAGGTGAAGCCGGGACGGATGGAGAACACGGTGGGCGCGATCTGGGACAACTCGTCATAGGAGTCGGCGGCGCGCAGTTGGCTGCCGAGGATGAGGTCGGGCTTGAGGGCCGCGATCGCCTCCAGGTTGAGGCTGCTGACGGTGCCGACGCTCTTGGCGAGCCCGCGCCCTTCAGGTACGGGGGCAGCTTCGGCGAGCCCTCGGTGAGGGCCACGCCGACGGGCTTGATGCCCAGTGAGACAACGTTGTCCAGTTCACCGACGTCCAGGACGACCACGCGCTTGGGCTGCGCCTTGATCATGGTGGTGCCCATCGCATGACGGATGGTGCGCGGCCACTGGCCGGGCTTGGCGTCGGTCCCGAACTCCGCGGTTCTCTTGGCCGCTGCGGCGAAGTCCTTGCCGCCCTTGGCCACCGACTTCGAGTCCTTGCCCGCGCCCTCGGCGGCCGTCGTGGCGGAAGAACCTCCGGCCGGGGCCGGTGAACCGCCGCATCCCGCAAGGAAGAGCGACGCGGCGACGGCAAGAACAACGACGACGGGACCTCGACGTCGAGAAGGCATGACTGACCCCACGAATTAGTTCACGATACAATAGTAAGGGAAGCCTTACCTTACATTTGTAGATCCTGGTCTACGCACGCAGGCAGCGGTATCGGGACAGCTGCCTGCCGCTGGGCCGTCAGGCCGCCGTACCCCTGTCGGAATTGCGGAAGGCGAGCACGGCGACATCGTCGTGGTAACCGGTCTCGAGTCGCAGGAGCAGACTGTCGCAGAAGGCGTCGAGGGGCTGGGCGGCCAGGGCGCTTGCGCGCTGTTGCAGGCGGGCCAGGCCACGGCCGATGTCCTCGCCGGGACGCTCGATCAGCCCATCGGTGTACAGAAGCACGGTGGCACCGGGTGGTACGACGACGTGCGCATCGGTCCTCTGGGGCGGCGGGTCCAGACCGAGGATCGGGGCATGCCCGTCTTCCAGCAGACGGGTGGTCCCGTCAGCGAGAGTGAGCAGGGGCGGCGGGTGCCCGGCGTTGGTCCACGACAGCGGCCAGCCGGCAGCGCTCGGGGTATGGAGTCTGGCGATGACGGCCGTCACCAGTTCGATGGAGGTCATCCCCTGCATGACGCGGTCCAGCCGGCACATCACCCCGGCCGGTGTGTCGCCGCTGTCGTAGGCCAGAGCCCGCAGCATGTTGCGCAGTTGCCCCATACGGACGGCCGCCGTGAGGTCGTGGCCGATGACATCACCGATCACGAGCATGGTCGATCGATCGGGCAGCGTGAAGGCGTCGTACCAGTCGCCGCCGACCTCGGCCCCGGCTCGGGCCGGGGAGTACCGATCTGACAACCAGACACCGCGAATCTCGGACAGGTCCGGCAGGAGAGAACGTTGGAGCTGCTCGGCGGTGTGGCGCTGGAAGGCGTACAGCCGGGCGTTCTCCAGCGCCAGCCCCGCACGGCGGCCGACATCGGTGACCAGTTGCTGCTCCTCCTCACCGAAGGGCACTCCGCGAGGGCGGATCAGGGTGAGTGCTCCGAGGGTCTCGCTGCGGGCCAGCAACGGGACGATGAGAACGCAACCGGCCTCCAGGACGCGGTACAGGTGCTCCTGGACGGCCGCCGGGGATCCCGCTTCCCGTCTGCCTGCCGGAGATCCCGGGCCCCCTGGGCCCACCGGCGACTCCGGATCCCGTGTGTGCCCGGGGGCCTCGAAGGCCACCGGGCCGGCACCGCGCAGGACCCGGGCCAGCGGGTCGGCCGAGTCGGCCAAGCCGAGGATCGACCCTTCTCCCCATACGCGAACGGCGCGGTCGGGGTCGCGGTGCGCGACGGCGATGCGCCGCACGCGGTCACCGTCCAGCAGATCCACCACACAGGCGTCGGCGAACTGCGCCACCATGCGACGGGACAGCCGGCGCAGAGCCTCCTCGGAGTCGAGGTCGAGGCTGCTGGCCAGGATGACACCGATGTCCGCCAGGAGACGCAGCCTCATGGACCCGGTGCTTTGCGGGGTGGGCTGGCCTGCGGATGGTGCGTGCTTCATCGCATTCATCGCTACGGCCTCGATTGCAGATCGCGAAGGTGGCGTGTCACCTCACTGCGCCGGGGCCCATGACGGGACGCACCTGCCCGCAGCCGACTCGCCCGGCGGCCCCGCACCACAGCGACCGTGTCCGCCACCGTGTACGGGCCAACGGAGGCGAAGCGGTAGGAGGGCGCCCGCCGGGCCTGCTGACGGTCGGCAGGGGGCGAGATGCGTCTGACGAAGTCGGCCGGTGATACCGGCTGGGGCGTACGGTCGCGATCCACGATCATCAGCGCTGCCTCCACCTGGTCGCGCACCCAGCGGCGCGGTCCGTCGGAGAGGCCGTCAGCGGCAGCGTGCACCGCGGTTGAAGGCGAGCCCTGTCGCCTCCCTGTCCATGGTGACCGTGGACCGGGCGAGCGTCAAAGCGACGGCGAGGGTCACTCCTCGGCAGCCCACCCCGGGACCGTCGGCAGCACCTTCTCGGCGACACGGAGCAGCACCGCGTCGTCCGGCACCCAGCCGTCCGCACGCCACAGGGACCCCTCGAAGGAGCTGCCCCTGTCCTTCGCGTCCTGCGCCACGGTGAGGACACGGGCCGGAACGACCGGGCCGCTGTGGCCGTCGCTCCCGTCGAGGCGGAAGCGGATGCTGATGGTGCGATCCGAGCAGAGGACCGCCGGGCGGCCCAGAACCGCCGGCTTCGCGCGCCGTCCCCCAGAAGCCCGGCGGATCCGGCCACCGGAAGACGGTCACCGAGCGCCGCCACCAGCACCACGGCCGCGACAGCCTGCCCCCGCTCGCCCGCGCCCTTCGTGGGCCGGTCTGTCCCGACTGCCAGGTCCCCCGCCTGCTGTGATCCCCCGATGCGTGCCGGGGGACCTTAACCCGTGATCATCAGGCGAACAACGCGATTTACTGTCACCACGGCGCCGACGCCGACCGGTGCGCCGACCCCGCGCGTCTACGGGGGTGACGGTCTGGGCGGTGACGGTCTGGGCTTGAGGGCACCTCAGGCCGCGACGACGCGGCGACTGCCCGCGGTGCTCTGGAAGCGGGCACGATACGTGGTCGGAGAGACACCCAGGGTGTGCTGAAAGGCCCGGCGCAGGGACTCCGAGGAACCGAATCCCGCCTGCTGCGCCACTTCCTCCACCGTGTCGCCGCCCTTCTCCAGGAGCACCTGGGCGGCTTCCATCCTCATGGACTCGACATACTGCCCAGGAGACATGCCGATCTCGGTACGGAAGAGCCGTCCCAGATGACGGGCGCTCACTCCCGCGACCGCAGCCAGGGAATCAAGGGTGTGCTCGGCCGAGGGGTCCGCGCCGACGTGATCCATGACGCGTCTGACCGCCGAGTGCCGAGGCTGCCCCGGAGCCAGTCGGGCGCTGAACTGCGCCTGTCCGCCGGGCCTGGCCATGAACACGACCAGTTGGCGGGCCACGTCGCGTGCCACGTCGGCTCCCCAGTCCTCCTCGACCAGGGAGAGCGCGAGGTCGATCCCGGCGGTGACCCCGGCCGACGTGACGACGTGGCCGTCGCGTACGAAGACGGGCTCCCTCTCCACCCGTACCCCCGGGAAGGCCACCGCCAGTTCCCGGGCGAGCTCCCAGTGCGTCGCCGCGCGGCGACCGTCCAGCAGCCCGGTCGCGGCGAGAACGAACGCTCCCGCACAGACGGAGGTCACCCTCTCGGCCCGACCGGCCAGGTGCGTGACCGTGTCCACCAGGTCCGTGTCGCCGACAGCGGCCCGCCAGTCCCGTCTCCCGGGTACCAGCAGGGTGCCGATCCGACGAGGAAGGGAGGAGAGCGAGCCGCTGACGCCGACCGTCAGTCCCGACGAGGTGACGACGTCGGCGCCGGTGGGCGAGACGACCCGGAGGTCGTAGTCCGCGCCGTAGCGATTGGCGGTCGTGAAGACCTCGACCGGGCCGGTGACATCGAGGAGTTGCACGGCGTCGAAGGCGACGACGGCCACTGTGTGACTGCGGCGGGACACCGGCAGCCCTACTCCTTCCACGGGGACTCGAGAATCGTACGAACGAAGTCGCCGCGCTGGAAGCCCGGCACGTAGTGCTCCAGAACGTCGGCCTTCACATTGCCGAACGTCGTCTCCGGCTTCGGGCGGATGCCGTCGGTGAACGCCTTCAGGATCTGGTGCTTGAAGTCGGGGCGGGGGTGAAGGGCCACGATCTCGGCCCGCTCCGCGTCCGGGATCGCGCTGTATCCGATGCCCAGGACGTCGTACTCCACCCCGGCGGTGACCAGGGCCACCTCCGGCTCCATGAACTCCGGGATCCCGGGCGTGGTGTGCAGGGCGATCGCCGTCCAGACCCGGCGGACGCTGTCCTCCGGGACCCCGTGCGCCTGCAGGAACCGCTTGGCTTCGTCGGCGCTGTCCACCTCGAAGCGGTGGCCGCTGTTGTGGAAGGTCTCGTTCAGGCCCACGTCGTGGAACATGGCGCCGAGGTAGAGCAACTCCGGATCGAAGCTCAGATCGCGATTGCGTCCCTGCAGGCTGCCGAAGAAGTACACCCGGCGGGAGTGGTGGTAGATGAGCTCGCTCGTGGTGTCGCGGATGAGCTCCGTCGCCTCCCGGGCCAGCTTGGTGCGCGGCACGTCCACGTTCGCCACCGTGTTGCCGTCGATCTCCATGGTGTCCGCCTTTCCTCCGTCTGCGGTCGCCGTCCGCTCGGCGATGACACCTCCAGCGTGACGCCGAGGGCCTTCGCCGCGCCATGGCGATCTGGACGTGCACCCCACAGATACCGACATGGCGGACGGAAGGCGGTCTCGGGTGCGGCTCAGTCGATGATCACCCCCGGGTTGAGCACCCCGTGCGGATCCAGTTCCCGCTTCGCCGCTTGGAGCACGCGGGCGAACAGCGCTGGGCGCTGCCGGTCGTACCAGGGACGGTGGTCGCGGCCCACGGCGTGATGGTGGGTGATCGTGCCACCGGCGTCCATGATCACGTCGGAGACGGCGGCCTTGATGTCGTCCCACTGGGCGACCTCGGACCCACGGCCCGCCGGCGCCAGCACCGTGTAGTAGACGGCCGCGCCGTCGGGATAGACGTGGGTGAGCCTGCGGTGCACGGAGGCCGTCCCGCACACCCCGGCGGCGGCCTGCTCGGCGGCTCGGTGCACCCGCTGGTCGAACTCCTCGAAGCGATCCCAGGTGACGGCGGTCTCGAAGGTCTCGACAAGGATGCCGGCGGCGACCATCACGTCCCGTAGGTACGGCCCTTGACGGAAGCTGTCCTTCCATTGCCCTTCGGGGCCAGTCGACCGGTGGACCTCCCCGCCGTCCGTCGGGTGCGGTCCGCTGACCCGAGGGGCCGCGAGCGGTGTCCCGCCGTGTCCGCGGGCACAGTCCAACGCCTGGGCGAGCAGCGCCTCCTGATCGGCATGGGCCGATTCGAATCCGACGATCAGCAGGGCGGAGCGGCCGTCGCCGACGCCGTTCAACCGGGCCTCGCCGGCGTCGAGCAGCCTGCAGTTGGCGGGCTGCAGTCCGGACCGCACGATGGCCCGGGCCGCCTGTGCGCCGTCGGCGAACGTGGGATGGCTCAGGCCTACGGACGCACGGAAGCGGGGGCGTTCCTGAACCCGGAGCCAGGCCTGCGTGACCACACCGAGGATCCCCTCGGACCCGATCAGCAGCCGGTCGGGGCTCGGTCCCGCACCGGAGGCGGGCACCCGGCGGCTCTCCCACAGCCCGGCGGGGGTGATCGCCCGCAGGGACTGCACGAAGTCGTCGAGATGGGTGCGTCCGGTGGCGTAGTGCCCGCCGGCGCGGGTGACGACGGAGCCGCCGACGGTGGCCAGTTCGTACGACTGCGGGTAGTGACGCAGGGTCAGTCCGTGCGGACGCAGCTGCGCGTCGGCGTGCGGCAGGGTGGCCCCGGCCTGGATGCGGGCCGATCCGGAGACCGAGTCCACGTCGAGCACACGGTCGAGACAGCCGAGATCGAGGGTGACGGTGCCCGCGTACCGGTCGTCCACCCGCGGCTCGACACCGCCGACGACACTGGTGCCCCCGCCGTAGGGAATGACGGCGACGCCGGCCTCTTGACACCAGTCGAGGACCGCCGTGATGTCGCTCTCGTCGCGTGGGCAGGCGACGAGGTCGGGTGGGTGCGGGAAGTCCCCGTGGAAGGCGCGCACCACGTCCCGGTAGGACTTTCCGTAGGCGTGGGAGGCGCGCTGGTAGGGGTCGGCCGTCACGATCCGGGCGAGGCTGCCTGGGATCGTCAGGCGTGGTGCGGGCAGGTCAAGATCGGCCACGGTCGGGGGTCTTCGGAGGTGCTCCGCGCCGAAGCCGAGTACCGAGCGGATCAGGTCGGCAGTCTTGTGCGCCTCGGCCGTCCCGGGCTGTTCGTCCTCGTACCCCCAGCCCCAGAACTTCCTGCGTCGTGCTTCGGTCATGTCGTCCGCCGCTCCCGGTCCGTCATCGGTGGTGCATGCCTCCTGGACGCACACCGGATGAGCCGGCGCGCGTCCGGGGCGAGCCGGTGACGACGGTAGGGCCGGACCGCCGCGGTGTCATTGCCCCGGTCGGCCACCGTGTTGACGCGCGCGGCCGGTCCGGCGTTGACTGTCCGCCATGCGTGCCGCCGCACTGTCCGCCATGCGTGCCGCCGCCCGGCCCACCGTCGCCGCGAGCTACGCACACGCGGTGGCGCACGCCCGCGGGCCGGGGGATGACGGCACCGGGGCCGCCGACACCACACGCGGTGCGTGGGCCTCCCCCACGCAGCGGCTTCCCTTCGCGGAGGTCCGGCTGCTGTGGGAGCGGATCCTCGGCCCGGACGAGGATCCGTACGTGGGTCTCGCCGTGGGTTCCTCGCTACGGCCGGCCGATCTGCACGTGCTCGGTCATCTGGTCCTCGCCTCCTCCAGCCTCGCCGAGGCGGCGGCAGCGGCCGTCAGTTATCACCCGCTGGTGAGCGAGGCCGGCGTGCTCAGCCTGCACCGCGGGCCGCGTCAGTCGCGGATGGTCTACGGGCCCACGGTGGCCCCGGGCGCGATGCATCCGCAGCAGGTCGAGGCCGTCGTCACCGGCATGGTCACCGCCGCGGGATGGATAGCGCGCGACTGGGCGCCGGCCTCGGTCTCGTTCGCCCACCGGGCGATCGGCGACCCGGGCCGGTACGTGGAGATTCTGCGCTGCCCGGTCGTCTTCGAGGCCGCTGAGAACGCCGTCACCGTACGCACCGCGGAGCTGGACCGTCCCCGTGCGCTCAGCGACCCGGAACTGGTCGCGCTGCACCGCCGGCACGCGGATGTCCTGCTCGGCGGTCTGCCGGCGTCCGCCACGGTACGGGCGCGGGTGCGCGGGTGGCTGGACCAGGCCGACCTGCTCCGGGCCGGCCCGGAGGACCTGCGGGACATCCTGTTCCTCAGCCCCCGCACCCTGCGCCGCGCCCTGCGCGAGGAGGGCACCTCGTGGCGCGAACTCCTGGACGACGCACGGCACATGCGTGCCCTGGTGTTGCTCAGGACGACCGATCTGACCCTCGACGGTGTCGCCCGTCAGGTGGGACTGAGCGGAGCGGCGGCTCTGGTGCGCGCCTTCTCCCGCTGGCACCACATGACGCCCGGCGCCTACCGCCGCCACCACGCGCACGACAGACACACGGCACACTCGAAGAAGCCTCCGCCCTGACACGCGGCGAACGTGCGTGCCAGGCGTCGCGAGCCGGGCGCCCATCATGTTCGGAAGCCTTGGACGCTCAGGGGCAGCGCCAGGCGCCCACCGGTGCCTGCTTTCAGGCAGCGGTCCTGGACTCGGCCGGGAGTCGCCGGAGTGTCGGCGTGGTGAGCGACGGCGGAGCCCAGACTCCGTCCGGAGGGTACACGTCGGTTCCCGGCGGCACGATCTCGTCGATCCGGTCGAGGACGGCGTCGTCGAGCATCACGGACGTGCCCTTGAGCGTGCTCCGCAACTGCTCCATCGTGCGCGGGCCGATGATCACCGATGTGACGGCCGGATGCGCGAGCGGGAAGGCGATGGCCAACTCGGACAGCGAGCAGCCCACTTCCTCGGCCACGGCGACGAGTTGCTCGACCACCTCCAGCTTCGCGGCGGTGCGCGGCGCCGACGGATCGAAGCGGTCGGGGTGCAGGGTGGGACGACCGCTGCTCAGATCGAGAGCCCGGCCCTTCCGGTAGCGGCCGGTCAGGAACCCCGAGCCCAGCGGGCTCCAGGTCAGCACCCCCATGCCGAGACGTTGCGCGACCGGCAGCACATGCTTCTCGATGCCTCGGGCCAGCAGCGAGTAGGGCGGCTGCTCGGTGCGGAACCGCTGGAGCCCGCGGCGGTCGGCCACGTGGTACGCCTCGACGATCTCCTCCGCGGGGAACGTGGAGCAGCCGAACGCTCTGATCTTGCCCTGGTGCACAAGGTCGGTGAGCGCGGAGAGCGTCTCCTCGATGTCGGTCGTGTGGTCCGGCCGGTGCACCTGGTACAGATCGATCCAGTCCGTTCCCAGCCGCCGCAGGCTCTCCTCCACCTCCCGGACGATCCAACGCCGGGAGTTGCCGCCCCGGTTGGGCCCGTCGCCCATGGGGAAGTGGACCTTGGTCGCAAGGATCACGTCGTCGCGGCGGCCCGTCAACGCCTTGCCCACGATGGTCTCCGACTCTCCGGCCGAGTACATGTCGGCGGTGTCGACGAAGTTGATCCCCTCGTCGAGTGCGGCGTGGATGATGCGGACGCACTCGTCGTGCTCGGCATTGCCGACGGAACCGAACATCATCGTGCCGAGGCAGTACGAGCTGACCTCGATGCCGGTCCCGCCCAGAACGCGGTAGCGCACTCAACTCTCCCTTGAAGGCAGCCCGGTTGGGAATGCCGGAACTCTACGGGTTGGAGTCCGCTCCAGGGCAAGCACGGCCCTGCCCCGTGCCTCGCCAGGGCGAAGCAACCCCCGGTCGGCGCAGGGCAGGCACCTCGACGCCGTCAAGACGCCGTGCGAAGTGCGGCGGGAGAGGCCGTCACGGGGCCGAGGCCTGGTCCTTCGATTCGCCGCGGAGCGGTAGCCCACCGGCTCGGTAGATGCCGTCGAGGACCCCCATGGTCACCACCGCGTCCCTGGCGGAGGTGACGACCGGGCCGCCGTCGAGCACCGCGGCGGTGAACGCCGCCAGTTGGCCGGCGTAACTCGACGGGTTGCGCGGCACGCGCTCCCGCCGCACCGTGTGCCCTCCCGAGCCGTTCGCCAGACGGATCGTCAACTGGTGGTAGAGCTGCGGCATCACGAAGTTGGTCACGTTCAGCTCGCCGCCCGATCCGATCGCGCGGGCCCGGATCGACAACACCCGGCGCGACCACATCGACGCACGGACGCGGCCGGTCGCCCCGCCCGGGAAGGCGAGTTCGGCGCTCATCGCGCGGTCGATGCGCGGATCCTTGCGCAGCGTCGACAGCCGTGCCGAGGTGACTACCGGATCGCCGGCGCCGAGAAGCCGGGCGGCATGCACCGCGTAGCAGCCGGCGTCCATCGTCGCGCCGCCCGCCAGCGCGTAGTCGTACCGGATGTCACTGAACCGGGGCAGGGGGAAACACACCTCCGCCTCGACGCGGTGCAGCTCCCCCAGTTCACCGCCGGCCACGATGGCGCGCATCCGCTCGGCGAGCGGGTGGTAGCGGTAGTGGAAGGCCTCCATCACCACCAAGCCGTCACGCGCGAAGGCGGCGTCGGCGGCGTCCGCGACGCGCTCGGCCTCGGCTCGGTTGGCAGTGAACGGCTTCTCGCACAGCACGTGCTTGCCGGCCTCCAGAGCCTTCAGCGTCCACTCGGCGTGCAGCCCGTTGGGCAGAGGCACATACACGGCGTCCACCTCCGGGTCGGCGAGCAACGCGTCATAGCCCGCGTGGACGACGGGAACACCGTGCTTGCGGGCGAACGCCTCGGCGCGCGCCCGGTCGCGGGCCGCGACGGCGGTCACGGTGACACGCGGTGTCTGCCGCGCGGGCTTGCTCAGCGCACTCGGCGCGATGGCGGCTGCCCCGAGCAGCCCGATCCGAAGGTCCCTGGACACGGGGGTCAGTGTGCCAGTTCTGCCGCATGGTGCGGAACGGTCGAGCGGTCGGCCGTCAGGCAGCGCAGGACGTGCCGTTGGGCGCCTACGCCTGGGGTTTGCGCGCTTGGCGATCGCGGGGCCCTCCGGCATCACTCCTGCTATGCAGCGTCGGCTTCACCCGCTTCCGGCATCGGCCGCGCGCCGTCGGCCGGTGCCGCACACCGCGTGGCGCGGCCCGTCATGACGAGCATGGCTGCCACCACCAAGCCAAGGGTGCCGGCGACGAGGATCTGCACGCGGTAGTCGAGGCCGGCCACCATTGCCGTGCCGACAAGCAGAGCCAGCCCGGTAGGTGCGTACATCAGGGTGTTGGCGGTGGCGGCGACCCGGCCGACCAACTGGGACGGGGTTTCCCTCTGGACGGCTGTCAGCGCCGCGATGAGCGGGCAGGGCAGGCCCAGACCGATCGCCAGACTGCCGCCGAGTACGACCGGCAGCCAGGGAGTCGCGCGAGCGAGGACACCGATCGCGAACAGCGTGAGTCCGGTCGCCGAAAAAGCGCGCTCGGGCATCCGGCGCATCAGCGCACCGGCTGCCAGCCCGGCGACGACCGATCCGAGCCCTTGAACCGGGATGAGCACACCGGCAAAGGCCGGGGATCGGTGCAGCCCGGTGTCGAGCATCGCGTACGTGGCCGTGCTGCTCACGCTGGACGCCACCATGGCCACCCCACCCGTCACGACCAGCGAGCGCAGCACCGGGTGCTGCCACAGATAGCGGGCGCCCTCGCCGGTCTCGGCGGTCCACGCCCGCCTGACGTGGGGTTCAGGCGCGGCTTCCTGCACCCGGAGCAGTCTGAAGGCAGCTGCGGCCAGGACGAAGCTGACCGCGTCCAGCAAGGCCACCGTCGGCCCGCCGAACGCGGCGAACAAACCCGCGCCGGCCAGCGGAGCGAGGAGCTTCGTGCTCTCGATGGCGGTGCGTACCAGGCCGTTGAAGTCACCGCGCAGCTCGACCGGCACGGCGGCGGCCACCAGGGCGGTCTCGGCCGCGTCGGTGAGGACCATGCCCATTCCGACCAGCGTCAGCACGGCGAACAGGAGCCAGACGTCGCCCTGCGAGCGCACGGCGAGCGGCGCGAGCATGACGGCGGCCAGCACCAGGTTGGTGGCGACCAGGAGCGGACGGCGGCGAACCCGGTCCGCCACGGTGCCGATCGCGGGCCCCGCGAAGGTGGGCAGCCAGATACAGAAGCCGACGAGCGCGGCGAGGCTGTTGGAACCGGTGAGCGTCTTGACCCAGATCCCGGCGGCCAGCGACATGGCTGAGTCGCCGAATCCGGAGACGATCACTCCGCCCAGATACAGGCCCGCATTGCGCTCTCGTAAGACCTTGAGCGTGGTCCAGCTCATACCCTCCCCCTTCAGCGCTCCTGTCCGGCGTCAACCTACCCCCAATCATTTGCTTGGTGGTAGGGCTGTCATGGTGGCGGTGTGCGCTTTACTGGCTGCGTGACCGATACCGACCCCGTGCTGCGGGCCCTCGCCCATCCCGTGCGGCTCCGGATGCTCAGCCTCATGTGGCCGGGGCCGATGTCAGCCGCCGAACTCGCCCGCGAGCTGGACATCTCACATGCGCTGGCCAGCCAGCATCTACGGCGCCTGGACACGGTGGGTCTGGTCGAACTGGCGGAGGAACGCATGCGCCGTGGCGGGAGGGAGCGCCGCTATCGCACCGTCCATGGCACGCCGCTGTCCGACCAGCACGACGGGGCCCCCATGCTGGCCGAGACCATGGCGCACACCCTCCGGGAACGTGCCGGCCGCCGACGCGAGGCGAGCGAGGGCGTGACCGTCGACGCCGAGCTGTGGGTGGACCCCGAGACCTGGGAGAACGCCCGGCGACGGCTCGCCGAGCTCGCGGCCGACCTCCACGAGGCCGCACGGCCACCGCACGCGGCGGGCACCATCCCCTTGGGCGTCACCATAACGGCCTTCCCCCTGCGGGAGGGGACGCGTGAGGACGGATCGACCGGCGGGCGGGGCCAGTTGTCCTGACCCGCAGGGTTGTTGGAGCGGGCCTGGCGTCCCGGCCTGGGCGGTGCGTCTGTTCATCGGCAGGCCCAGGCAACCGGCGAATCCCTGAATGAAGAAAATCTGGTCCAACCAGTTGACCACTGACCTCGGCGTGTCCACCCTGATCGCCATGACCCAGCGACACATCCGGCGTGAGGCGGTCTCCGACCAGCTCTTCGCCTTGCTGCGCGACAGGATCCTGGGCGGTGAGCTGCCGCCCGGTTCCGCGCTCACCGCCGAGCGGGATCTGGCGGCCGAGTACGGGGTGAACCGGCATGCCGTCCGTGAGGCCGTCAAACGGCTTCAGCAGGCCCGGCTCGTCGAGGTCAGCCACGGCGGCCGCACCCTCGTCCAGGACTGGCGGCGCACCGCCGGTCTGGACCTGGCCGTGGGGATCGTCGCGGCCGATGCCGGACCCTCGGTGGAGGACCTCGCCCGGGACGCCCTGGAGATGCGGGCCTGCATCGGTGCCGACGCGGCCAGGCTGTGCGCGATCCGGTGTTCGGAGCTCGCCGCCGCACAGATCATCGAGGCCACCGGCCGCTATGCGCGCAGCGGGCCCGATCTGGCGGAGCTCGGCGCGGCGGACATCGCCTGGTGGCGGCTGATCGTGGAGGGTTCGGGGAACGTGGCCTATCTGCTGGCGTTCAACAGCCTGGTGGACGGGGCGCTCCCGGTCGCGGAGGTGCCCGGGGACCTGCGGACTGCCGAACTCCTCGACGTAGACGCCCATGTACGGCTCGCGGCACACATCGCGGCGCGTGAGGCCGAGGCCGCCGAGCTGCTGGCGCGCGAGCTGCTGTCGCGCAGCGTGCCCGCGGTCCTCCGGAAGGCGGTGCGCTGACGTGATCCCTGCCGTGGTCTACGCGATACCGGCGTTCGTGCTCCTGGTCGTCGTCGAGGTTCTCTCCTACCGCTTCCTACCGGACGACGACGAGCGCGGTTACGAACTGCGTGACACCGTGACGAGCATGTCCATGGGCGCCGGCAGCCAGGTCATCGCCCTGCCGTGGAAGGTGGTGACGGTCGTCGCGTACGCGGCCGTCTTCACCGTCTCCCCGTGGCATCTCTCGCCCGCCTCCGGATGGACCTGGGTCCTGCTGTTCTTCGCCGAGGACCTCGCCTACTACGCCTTCCACCGCGCCCACCACCGGGTGCGTGTGCTGTGGGCGAGCCATGTGGTCCACCACTCCAGCCTCCGCTTCAACCTGTCCACCGCCCTCAGGCAGAGCTGGACCCCGATGACCACCCTGCCGTTCTGGCTGCCCCTCGCACTGCTCGGCATCCCGCCCTGGATGATCCTGCTCGAGCAGTCCGTCAGCCTGATCTACCAGTTCTTCCTGCACACCGAACGGGTCGACAAGCTGTGGCGGCCGGTGGAGTGGTTCTTCAACACCCCGTCCCACCATCGCGTCCACCACGGCTCCAACCGCGTGTACCTGGACCGCAATTACGGCGGGATCCTCATCGTCTGGGACCGGCTCTTCGGCACCTTCGAGCCCGAGCGCGAGCGGGCGGTGTACGGGCTGACGAAGAACATCGGCACCTACAACCCGCTGCGGGTGGCATTCCACGAGTACGCGGAGGCCTGGCGCGACGTCCGTGCGGCGCGGCGCTGGCGCGATCGCGCCGGGTATCTGTTCGGCCCGCCCGGCTGGTCGCCCGGGGCCGAGGGATGACGTGCCCCCGCGAACGTCCCTGCCTCTGACGGTTTCCCTGCCGCCCGCTGCATCGGGCAACGGGAAACCCGTCGACCCCGCCTTGTCTCGTGCCCAGGCTGGAGCCGTCAGCACCAAGCACGTCCTGCGCTCCGCAGGGCACAGCAAGAGGGGAACGACCATGCGCAGCATCTTCCGCGGCGCCGCCGCACTCGCGACCGCCGCTGCGGCCGTGGTGGCACTGGGCGGTGCGGCCCAGGCCAAGCCGGCGGCCGACTGGGCCGGCTGTCCGTCCGGCGCGGTCTGCGTCTACCCGCAGAACCAGAATCCCGCCGTGTCGCCCAGCCTGATCTTCTACAGCTACGGCCCCCACAACCTGAGCAACCAGTACGGATGGCACTGGGTCCTCAACAACCAGTACGGCGGAGCGACCGCCAGCCTGTGCACGGGTAGCGACGGCAAGGGTTGCGGAGGCGCGTTCGCCCAGCAGACGGGTGTGTGGGCCGACCTGACGCCGATCAACTCCATCACGCTCAACCGGCCCTGACGGGCACCGGACACGCGCTTCCGGAACCGCCCCGCCCCGGGTGGTTCCGGAAGCGCGCGTTTGCGCCACTTACGAGTGAAGCGCTTCGCCTCGGCTCCCGCACGGAACGTAACCTGGGCATCCGCCGTCTCACGGTACGGGCCCGGGGATGCCATGGGGGACGCCTTGAGGGAGCCACAGCAGGCAGCGCACGATCACGACGGCAACGAACCAGAAGGACCGGGGACGACCACCCCGTCCTTCGCCGCCCGGCTGAGACGGTTGAGACGGCAACGCGGGCTGTCCCTGGCGGATCTGGCCCGGCAGACCCACTACAGCAAGGGCTATCTGAGCAAGATCGAGACGGGGGCGAAGCCGCCGACCGTCGACGTCGCCCGGCGCTGCGACCGCATTCTCGCCGCCGAGGGCGAGTTGCTCGCACTGGCGGAGGCGGCGACCGCCCGGGAACACGTCCGTGACAACGATATCGGCGCACCCGCCTGCCCCTACCGCGGCCTGTCGGCGTTCACCGCGCAGGACACCGAGTGGTTCTTCGGCCGGGAGCACGCGACGGCGGCGCTCGTCGAGCGGCTCTTCCAACGCATCGGCGTCGGACCGCTGATGCTGGTGGCCCCGTCGGGTGCGGGCAAGTCCTCCCTGCTCAGCGCCGGGCTCGTGCCCGCTCTCGGGCGCCCCGGCCGCTTTCCCATGCCGGGTGCGGACCGCTGGCCGGTGGTCTCCCTCACCCCTACGGCACGCCCTCTGGAGGAGTTGCTGGAGAGCACGGCGAAGGCGCTGGGCTGCGATCTGCGCCTCGGCGTCGCCGAACTCCGGGACAGGCCCCGGGCACTGCTGGAGGCGGTCCACCGGATGACGGACGCGGGGCGGCCGGAGTCCGCCCTTGACGACCGCAGGCCGCCGCCGCTGTGCCCGGTGCTGCTCGTGGACCAGTTCGAGGAGCTGTTCACCCTCTGTACGGACGAGGGCGAACGCCGGGCCTATGCCCGCGTGTTGTGCACCCTGGCCACCGCCCCGCCCTCCGGGCCTGCGGACGGCCCTGCCGTGGTCGTGCTCGGGCTGCGGGCCGACTTCTCCGGGCGATGTCTCGAACTACCGGAACTGGCCCCGGTGTTCACCCATGGGCTGTTCGCGCTGCCGCCGATGTCGGTCGCGGAGCTGCGCGAGTCGGTGACCCGCCCCGCGGAACTCGCGGGCGTGACGCTCGAACCCGGGCTGGTTCCGCTGCTGTTGGGCGACGCCGGGCTGCGCGACGAACCTGACGCGGACAGCCGGGGCGGTACGGACATCCAGCAGACGCCGTCCGGGTTGCTGCCCCTGGTGTCCCATGCGCTGCTGGCCACCTGGCAGTACCGCGAGCAGTCGACCTTGACCGTCGCCGGGTACGAACGCGCGGGCGGTATCCGGGGCGCGGTCGCCCGCACCGCCGAGGACGTGTTCGCCCGGTTGCATCCGGCCGAGCAGAGGACGATCCGGCGCATCCTGTCCCGGCTGGTGCACGTCTCCCCGGACACCGGCGCGACACGGCGCCGGACGAGCCGGACCGTCCTGATGGAGCAGCTCGGCGACACGGACGATGTCGCGACGGCGCTGGACGCCTTCGTACGGGCCCGGCTGATCACCGTGGACCACGACATGGTCGAGATCACCCATGAGGCGCTGCTGCACGCCTGGCCACGGCTGCGCGACTGGATCCACGCGGACCGGGCCGGGCTCCTGATCCACCAGCAGCTCGCCCATGCCGCCGCGGACTGGGAACGCGAGGGCTGCGACGCCTCCGCGCTGTACCGGGGCACCCGGTTGGAGACAGCACGCTCCTGGGCCGACGAACTGGACGGTTCGAGCCGTCTCAGCCGGACGGAGAAGGCGTTCCTGCAAGCGAGTTGCGCCGAGGACGAGGCACGGCAGCGGCGGGCCCGGCGCCAGGGGCGGCTGCGCGAGGCCATGCTGGCCACGCTCGTCGTCCTGCTCGCACTCGCCCTGGCCGCGGGCGGCCTGGCCTATCAGCAGCGCACGGCAGCGCTGAACCAGGAGCACGTCTCCCGCTCGCAGGCCCTCGCCCTGCAGTCCACCTCACTGGCCGGCGGCCGGCCCGAGGCCTCGATGCTGCTGGCGGTCTCGGCCTACCGGGCCCGCGCCACGGCCGAGGCACGCGGCGCACTCCTGAGCACCCAGTCCCAGCCGTTCGCGAGTCGGCTCGGCGGCCAACGAGGACCGGTCAACGCCCTTGCCTTCTCGCCGGACGACCGGCTGCTGGCCACGGCGAGTTCCGACGGAACCGTGAAGCTGCGTCGCCTATTCGACCACCGCACCATCGCGACGCTCACCCTGCCCGGGCGGGCACGCTCGGTCGCCTTCAGCCCCGACGGCCGGGTTCTCGCGGCCGGTTCGACGGACGGCCCCGTGCGGTTGTGGCTCACGGACGGCCGCCGGACCGAGACGGTGCTGCCCGAACGCACCGCGGGCGCCCGAGCGGTGGCCTTCGATCCCCGCGGCCGTACGCTCGCCGTCGCGGGCCCCGACGGAACGGTGCAGCTGTGGGACACCGGGCCCGGCCACCGGGCCGGTGCGGTGCTCCGCGGTCACTCCGGGACCGTCACCGCGCTGTCGTACGCCCCTGACGGCCGGACGCTCGCCTCGTCCGCCTCCGATCGCACCGTACGGCTGTGGAACACCGACACGGCACGCCCCCTCGCCGAACTGCGCGGCCACACCGACGAGGTGCTGGGCGTGGCGTTCTCACCGGACGGGCACAGCCTGGCCACGGGAGGCGTGGACCGGACCGTGCGGCTGTGGGACGTGGCCACGCACCGGCTGACCGCGACACTCACCGGACACGGTGACGACGTCAATGGGGTCGCCTGGACGCCCGACGGTGCGAGCGTCGTCAGCGCGGGGGGCGACGGCACGACCCGGCTGTGGGACGTGCGCAGCGGACGGCCGACCGCGACGCTGGCCGGCCACACCGACTACGTCCTCGGTGTGGCCGTGAACGGCAGCGGGACCCTGCTCGCCACCGCGGGCTTCGACCAGTCCGTCGTGCTGTGGGACCTCAGGGGCCGGGCGCTCGCCGCACCGCCGTTCACCGAGGTCTCGCACGCCGCTTACAGTCCGGACGGCACACTGCTGGCCACCGCTGACACCGATCACACAGTACGGGTGTGGGACGTGGCGCGACTACGGCTGCTGGCCGTCCTGACCGGCCATCGCGAGAGCGTGGTCTCGGTGGCGTTCGCACCTGACGGCCGCACGCTGGCATCGGCGGGATCCGACGGCACCGTACGCCTGTGGGACGTTGCGGACCGCCGCCCGCTCGGCACGCTCGAAGGCCATCGCGGAAGCGTGTTCGCGGTGGCGTTCGCACCTGACGGCCGCACGCTGGCATCGGCGGGATCCGATCGCACCGTACGCCTGTGGGATGTGCCGACCCACCGCCCGCTCGCCGTGCTCACCGGGCACACCGACTACGTCAACGACGTCGCCTTCAGTCCCGACGGACGCACCCTCGCCAGCGTCGGCGACGATCTGACCGTGCGGCTGTGGGACGTGGCCACCCATCGCCCCACCGCCACGCTCGCCGGCCACACCGGTGCGGTGCGCGCGGTGGCGTACAGCCCCGACGGGCACACGCTGGCCAGCGGCGGCAACGACGGCACCGTACGCCTGTGGGACCTGGGCCGGAGGCGGCTGGAGGCGTCCCTGACCGGCCATGCCGGGGCGGTGCGCGGCATCGCCTTCTCACCGGACGGCCATCTGCTGGCGAGCAGCGGCAGCGACCGGACGGTGCGGCTGTGGGACGCGCGAGGGCGACGCGCCTGGGCCGCCCTGACCGGTCACACCAACGCGGTGTGGGGCGTGGTCTTCTCCCCGGACGGGCGGACGGTGGCCAGCAGCAGCAACGACGGCACCGTACGGCTGTGGGACCTGGACCTCTCCGCGCGGCTGGCCCAGGTCTGCCGGCTGCTGGAGTCCGGTGGCCGCAACGCGAGTGCGGGGCTCACCCCCGACTCCGGTGTGTCCGTCCGGCAGGCGTGCGGCCACATCTGAGTTCCCGTCCGTCGTGCTGGGCGGGGGTTTCCCAAGGGTTTCCCGTCGCCTTCCCGAAGAGGGTGCCGCGTCGGCGTCGACCGGCGGGGCGGCCGATCGGCAGCCTGGACGCCGATGCGGGGCCCGCACACCGGCGCCACGAACGGCCTGCGCCCCGGCGGGGATCCGCTCGCGACCACAGCACATCCACGACACGAACGGGGGCACCGGCATGCGCGACAGGACCGGTCTCATCGGCGCACTCATCGGCGTACTCACCCTTGTCACCTGGGTGTCCGCGCCCTCGGCCCTGGCGGCCGGGCGGACACCCGCCACCACCGCACCTCGAACCGACGAAGGGTGTGCCGTCCTGGCACCGGGCGCCTCCACGGCGGCCGAGCAGGCGATCGCGGCGGCCTGTGCGCAGGTGGCGGCAGGGGTCTGGTACAGCTGGGGCGGCGGCCACGGCTCGCAGCCCGGCGCCACCTACGGCCAGGTCGACCCGACCGACCCGGCCAGCGAACACGATCCCGAGCGGCGCGGTTTCGACTGCTCGGGGCTGGTGCGCTACGCCTACGCACAGGCCGCCGGGTCCGACATCCTCAACGGCGACGCCAGCGCCCAGTACTACACGCCCCGCGCCGCCGCCCGTTTCACGGCCGCTCAGGGTCTCGCCCCGCTGCTGCCCGGCGACCTGCTCGCCTGGGGCACCTCGCAGGACCTCCACCACATCGCGATCTACCTGGGCGCGGGCAAAATGGTCGAGGCACGGCAGTCGGGCACCAAGCTGATGGTCAGTGATGTCCGCCTTAGCGGCGACTACTTCGGGGCGCTGCGCGTCAACACCGGAGCAGTGACCGGACATGTGTTCCACACCTGGGGCACAGGTGTCTGGACGAAGGACCAGCCGTCCACGAAGGCAGCGCGGGTGTACGCCTTCCCGGGTCCGACCACGATCCGGGTCGAGTGCCAGAAGCACGCGGAACTCGTCACCGCCGACGGATACACCAACGACGCCTGGTCCTATCTGCCCGACTACCGGGCTTGGGTCACCAACATCTACATCCAGGGCCCGGCCTGGCTCGACGACGTGCCCACGTGCACGTCCTGACCTGAGTGACGACGGGACGACAGGAGCCCTTGCTGTTTCCTGCTGTTCAGCGCGGCGCCTGCGAGGGCGCCGCGCCACCTCGCCCACGACGCCGTGTGCGCAGCGGGCCCGCCGCTACGGCCTGAGCACGTGCCGGTCGGCCGTGGAGTACGGGCCCGTGACCGCGCCCACCGGCCGCTTCCGGCAGTGGTGTGCGACGCCTTCCGCGAAGGCACGGGCCAGCGGGGAGAGGGCGTCCCAGCGGCGCACCGCCCATCCCGCGGCAAGAGGCGGGAGCGCGGGGATGGGGATCAGCCGCAGGTCCGGATGTCCGGGACCGCTCCAGTCGGGCAGGGTCGGAACGACGGCATGGCCGAGTCCCAGCTCGGCGAGCAGGATGGCCGTGTCCCAGTCGGTGACGCTGGTGTCGAAGACCGGCCGGATCCCGGACTCGGCGAGCCAGCAGCTGAGTTGGGAACGGGAGGTCGAGTTCTCCGGGAGCCCGATGAGCCGGGCGTCCTGGAGATCGGCGGGCTCGATGAACGCTCGGCCCGCCAGCGGGTCCCGCGCTGTGACGGCAAGCGCCCAGGGGAGCTCGACGACGGGGTGTTGCTCGGCGGAGCGAATCGAGGACCCGAGGGTGACCCAGGCAAGGTCGACGCCGCCGGCGGCGAGAGCATCGAAGCAGCCACGGCTGGAGGGCTCGGTCTGGAATTCCAGGCTGGCCTGGGGATAGCGTCGCCGGAAGTCGACGACGGCGGCAGCCATGAAGTGCCGCACCGTGGTCGCCCCGGTGGTGACCCGTACCGATCCGCCGTCCGCGTGCGCGAGTTCCTTCAGCTGCCGCAGGGCGTGGTCGATGCACCCGAGGCCCTCCGTGACCGCCGAGTGCAGCCGTCTTCCGGCCGGGGTCGGTACGACGCCCCGGGGCCGGCGCTCCAACAGGCTGAGACCGACCTCCCGTTCGAGCCGCTTCACATGCTGGCTGACCGCAGACTGTGTGCAGGTCAGATCGCGGGCGGCGGCGCTCAGTGAGCCGGTTCGGCACACCACGGCGAAGACGCGTAGATCATCAAGTGTCACGAGCCCCAAGGTATTGCTTGGGGTCTCCCCAGCAAACCCCTGGATTGACTTGGGTCTCAAGGGTGCTTGATCATCGATTCAGGGCCCAGGGCGGCAACCCGCCCTGCCTCTACCGCGGTCCGGACGCGCGGAGGCAGGGCGGGTGCCGACCCACACCACATCGTTCTCCCAGGGACAGGAGCCCACCATGACCACTTCCCATCCGACGGTGGCCGTCCTCGGCCCGGGCGGCATCGGCGGCCTGGTCGGCGGACTGCTCGCCCGAGACGGGCAGCGCGCCGTCTGCCTGGCCGGCGAGGACACCGCGGCCGCACTGCGCCGGGACGGTCTACACATCGAGAGCACGCGGTACGGCGAGTTCACCGCGGCGGTGGAGGCCGACACCCAACTGCGCGAGCCGGTGGACATGCTGTTCGTGACGGTCAAACAGACCGCCCTCGCGGCGGCGCTCGACCGTGTGCCGCCCCACGTCCTCGGCGACGCCATCGTGATTCCGTTGCTCAACGGCCTGGACCACCTCGCCGTGATCCGCGGACGCTACCCGACGGCCCAGGTCGTCGCCGGGACCATCAGAGTCGAGGCCACCCGCACCGCACCCGGACGCATCGCCCACACCAGCCCCTTCGCCGACATCGAACTGGCCGGACCGGTCGCGGAGTTGGCGGACCGGCTGCGCCACAGCGGTCTCGGCGTGTCCCTGCGTGACGACGAGACCCCGATGCTCTGGGACAAGCTCGCCTTCCTCGCTCCCTTCGCCCTGCTGACCACCTGCCACCGGACCGCTGTCGGTACGGTCCGCACGGAGCATCGACCGGAACTGCTCGCGGTCCTCGATGAGATCACCGCCGTGGCGCGGGCGGCGGGCTCGGCCGCGTCCACCGATGCCGTGCTCTCCTTCTTCGACCGCGCCCCGCAGACGATGAAGTCCTCGATGCAACGGGACGCCGAGGCCGGACGCCCGCTCGAACTCGATGCCATCGGCGGAGCCGTCCTGCGGGCCGCGGCTGCCCATGGCGTCGACGCCCCGGTCACGGCACGCCTGGTGGCGCAGGTGGCCCGCGCGGTGGATCAGGAGGTGTGATGCCGCCTCCTTTCCCCACCGACGCACCCTCCCCGGCGGCCGGCTCCGACCTCGCGCCGGACCGGCCGGAGATCACAAGCTTCCTGGCCGCCCGAGGCACGGACCGGATGCCCCATCCCGGAGGCACGCTGCTGCAACACCTGATGCGCGTGGCACGGCTGTTGAGCCAGTGGGGCGCCGACCCTGACGTGCAGGTCGCGGGGCTGTGTCATGCGTCGTACGGAACGGCCGGATTCGACCAGGCCCTCCTCAGCCCCACCGAGCGCCCCGTGCTCGCCGAGCTGATCGGCGACCGCGCCGAGGAGTTGGTGTACCTCTACGCCAGCTGCGACCGGGGTGTCGTGTACCCGCGCCTGTCCGACGTACGGCCGGTCGTCTTCCGCGACCGCTTCACGGGTGCTGAACACACGCCGCCTGAGCCCGACGTACGCGCATTCTTGGAGATCACGGCCGCGAACGAGCTCGACGTGCTGACCCACAACGCCGAACTGGCCAAGCGCTACGGCCCGGACCTGTACCGGATGTTCGCCGACACACGCGACCTGCTGTCTGCTGCGGCGTGGCAGGCGTACGCGGAGTTGGCACCGTCCGCCGGCTGGAGTGCCGCCCGGCCGTGAGGAGCGCTTGACCACCTTGAGAAGAGGACCGCGGCGCGCGCTGGCGAAGGGCACACGGCGGGCGCTTGACCTGAAGCAGGTTTCCTTGCAACTGGTGAGCTAGTGTCCTGGTGCTCGCGCCAGTCCTCTGAAGGAGAGCCATGTCCTTTCCCCAGCTTCCCCAGCCTGCGCCGGGTGAAGTGCCGTTGATCTGCACGTGCTACGAGGATGACAAGGCCCTGTGGGGCAGTCTGCTCGACGAGATCGGGGGCCGCCGAGAGGACGACGTACTCGTTCTCGGGGACAGCGGGGTGCGGCTCCACCTGGTCGAAGGCAGCGGGTGGAACTACCTGCACGGCGGTAACGTACCGGCGCTGGTCCCGGGCGCCGACCTTGTGCCGCCGGTCGTCGTCCTGGCGGACATCTCTGTGGTGTACGGGGGGGATGGGCCATTGCTGGTGGACCTGGGGGCGATACCCGGACGCGGCGTCCGGGTTCCGTCGGCACGGCTCGCCGAGATCCTGGCGGCTCTGCTGGGCGGCACGCTCACGTTCGACGACCTGGTGCACGACATGGACAATTATGGCAAGTACCAGGGGGACGGTGGCCGCCCGGCCTTTCCCGCGCCGACGACGCCGACCCGCCGGTCCTTCCCGGCACTGCCCTCCACCGACGCGGTCCTTCTGGTCCGAACCTCCTTCGACGACGAGGACGGCTGGCGCGCCCTGCTCGACGAGTTGGGCGGTGCCGACGAGAGCGGCTGGGTGGGCTCGGACCTGGACTTCGACGACATCGACCCGGACGAGTTCCCGCTGACGGCGCTGGTCGTCGACGACCGAGCCTTCGAGGGCCTCGCGCCAGGCCAGGTCCCGGCGCTGGTCCCGCCCAAGGAGCACACCACGCTGGTCGCGCTTGCCGACGCCAGGACGTTTGCGGAGCCAGACCGACCGCTGACCGCCGTCGACCTGTACGACACCCCGGGACAGCCCGCCGTCCTTCCGTGCCGCAACGTCGGATCGATGGCGTGCAATCTGGACATCAGCAATATGGACTTCCACGAATTCGTCGCGGTGGAGGGCGTCGAGCCGTGGTGGGAGGAATGATCGGCTGAGCCTGAGCCCGACAGCTGTCACTCAGGCAGGCCTGCTGCCACCCATCACCTGCCTGGGTGCTCGCGGTGTGCGCCCAGAGTGTCAGTGGCGTCGGGTTGGATGCCCTCATGACTGTTCGTGATGTCGCCCGATCGCTTCCCGACATCCCAGTACTTCGGGATCTTTGTCGGTCGATGGCCATGGTTGAGGCGGTGCTCAATCCGGATGACGAGCGCTACTACTCGTTCAGCGCGAAGTGGTCGGAAACGGAGGAGATCGAGTCGATGCGCAACGGCTCCGGCGACGAGTTCGACGTCATCTTCTCCGAGGCCGGTGTGTATGTTCGGGGGTTCGACCACGAGTCGACGGCTGTGTCACCGGCCGCAGGAAGCGGGGACGGGGCCGCCGGGACGGAACAGCTCCACCCCGACGATGTGCCGCACCTCGGCCGGGCGCACGATCACCGCACCCCGCTGCTCCCCCGGCACGGTCAGCTCGCCAACTGAAGCGAGTCACATTGACGGTCTGGGCACGCTCCGTCGCGGCGGACCTACAGGTCGAACTCCACCTGCTCCACGTCGGTGAACTCCACCAGCAAGCCCTGGGCCCGGCGGCCGTGGTCCTTGAAGTAGATCTCCTGGAGGCCCTCGGCCGTGATGTCCCGTAGTTGCTGCTCGGTACCGCCAGCGTCCTTGGTCTCGAAGAGGCGGGCGGCGTACTGCGGGGGCAGCGCCACGGTGAGGTGGCGCAGCCGGGCGTCGTCGGTGGTGCCGGGAGCGGCGGTGTAGCCGAGCCGGGCGCGGGTGTCGATGACGATGCCGCCGGTGGTGGCCGCGGCCTGCTGGGCCTTGGCGCGGACCTGCGGCTGCCACCGCTTCCTGACCTCACGCTCTATGCGCTGCGCCAGCTCCGGCCGGGGCCTCTTGATCTGGTCCTTCACATACCGCTCGACGGTGCGCTGAGTGACGCCCAGCAGCTCGGCCACCGCCCTGGTGCCCTTGAGCTGTCGGACCAGGTACCGCATCTGCGCGCCCCCGCTCTTCGGGACCGGGCGTGTGAACGCCTTCTGCAGCGCGGCGTCAAGACCGTCCCCGACCGTGTCCATCGCCCCTCGTCCCCTACTCTCCGTCGTCCTTGGCGGTGACCTCGCCCGTCTTGATGCAGCGGGCGAGGTTGAGGAGTTCGCCGTGCTGCTCGCGCACTTCCTCCGCCCACAATGTGGTCTGGGTGCCCTCGTGCTTGACCATCCCCGGCGACACCCCCAGCCGGAAGGAGCCGGGCACCGTCCTGCCGTCGGCGTCGTACGGCAGGACGTCCAGCGGTGACGGACCGGTGGCGGCGTACACGGCGCAGTCCGACAGGACCGCCACCGGATACCGGCCGGTGGCCGCGGCGAGGGCCACCATCTTGCGGTGCATGTTGATACGGGCCCGGGAGATGACGACCGCGCGGATGTCCGGCCGCCACGTCGGCCGCGCGAGGGCAGGCCATGTCTGGCCCGGCTTCCAGCCGCCGCCGCGCGCCCGCTCGCGCAGTTTGCCGATGCCGCCCTTCACCGTGGACTTGACGGCGTCCAGCACGATCGCCGCCTCCGGGTCACGCTGCTTGTAGCCGTCCATCGCCTGGAGGAACTGCTGCGGGGGCAGCGACTCGCCCACGCCCAGGTCGCCCATGGTGTCGACGTAGGCGTTGCGCAGTCGCTTGTACCAGCCGTCCAGGAACCTGCCCTTCTCCCGCCGTACCCAGGCCTCGATCGGGGCGACCTCGTAGCCGAGTTCCACCGCGTACGCCACTGTCGGAGTCGCGTACCAGGCCGGGCCCCTCGGCCGCTCGCCGGTCGGGGTGAACGGACTGGGCAGCAACGTGCCCTCCAGCTGCCGCCACCGCTTGCCGACCAGGACATGGGAGAGGTCGACATGGGAAAGGTCGACCAGCCATGCCCCCGGCAGCGTCGGGTCGAAGGCGGGGTGGGTGATGTGCACGGGCGGGGTCGCCAGTCCGACGACCGCGCCATTGGCAGCCGCTCCGAAGGCGAGATTGACGTCGATGCCGACCAGGAACCGCTGCATGCACTCCGCGTCGGTCAGCTCCCGGGCCCAGTCGTAGGCCTCCTCGAACAGCATCTCCGCGGGTCCCCGCTGGTGAAAGCGGGGCAGGTCGGCGAGCAGCGGGTGTCCGTCGGGTGCCTCGCACGGCGCGCAGTCGATCGGGTGCTCGCCCAGTGAACCGGGCCGGTGCTCCTTGTGTCGCTTGCCGCTCGCGTCCGGGTCGCTCGCGCGGGTCGGCGGGTTGAGGGCGGTCATCAGCTCCAGGCCGGTGACGGCGGCGGAGCCCCGCGGCGTCATCACCCGGGTCGCGTAGGTGGCCAGCAGCCGGGCGAGTTCCGCCGGGTCGAGCTGCGCGGCGTGGCCCCAGGTGCGGGTGTCGAGCGCGTTCCACGACGGGATGCACAGTTGCACACACTGTCGCTCCCAGCCCTGGGCAGGGCGGTAGATCCGCGCCCAGGGTCCGAATCCGCGCTTCGTCAACTGCCAGTCGGCTCGGTCCAGTTGCTTGAGGATCTTGTGCCCGTCCGAGAGCCGCCCGGCAAGCCGCTCGGGCTCCGACAGCGCGGCCGGGAGCCCGTATCGCTCGCAGGCGGCCGCGGTGAGGATCAGCAGCGGGTCGGCGTCCTTGCCGGAGGCATGCAGCTTCTCGGCGCCCAGCTGTGCTTGCCTCAGCGTCCACTCCACCAGCGCGGGCAGCGACTTGGCGGGTACGTCCATGACCAGGCCGCCGACGCCGTAGCCGGTGACCCCGCGGTCGTCGCCGGCGTCGATCACGAGCAAGGGGCCGTTGCCGAACGAGGCGCTGCCGGCCACGGGGGCGTCGGGCGGCACCGCCTGCTTTCCGACCGGGTGGCACGTCGTCGACGACCGGTCGGCGGCGACCGCCGGACGTGACGCGACGGCACCAACGGTGGGGCGGGGTGCGGTGGTCCCGGAAGAAGCCAGGGCCGCAGCCTCAGGTGCCCGGTCTCGGGGCACAGTGCGCGCCTCCGTCGCCGAAGCGGGCGCGCGGTCGGTGGTCTCGGGCGTCGCGTCGGTGGCGGTGGGCGCGGGGTAGGCCGGGGCGGGGTACATCGCGGCGAGTTGCTCGAGCAAGCGCGCGTACGCGTCCCGCTCCGGCGGCCGCGGTTCGGTCTTGCCGGACTCCCAGCCGGACAGCGTCGCCCGCCGCACCTTCAGCGCCCCGGCCACTTCGTCCAGAGTCAGCCCATGGGCCTGACGCAGCCGCTTGCGCTCCTCCGGCGGCGGCAACGGCGACCGGGACGCCACCAGCGCGTCGACCGCGTCGAACAGCTCTGACATCAGCACCTCCCGCACGCCATCCTACTTCGCAAGGCGTACGGATCGCGTACATTATCCGTGCGTTTCGCGTACGAACGCTCGGTGTCACGGACGCGGGACCGCGGACGGCGTCACCATGGCTTTCAGATGCTCGGTCAGAGCCAGCCGTTGCGCTTGAACCCGCGGTAGATGACGGCGCAAGCCGCGACGATCACGCTCAGGGCGAGGGGGTAGCCGAAGCGCCAGCGCAGCTCGGGCATGTGCTCGAAGTTCATCCCAGGGCGCGGGCGAAGCCGACGCGCTGGCGCATGCTGCCGGAGGGCTCCTTGGGGTAGGCGGACTCAAAGCCGTCCAGGCCGATCAGGTCGATGACCTGCCGGGCTGCGTCCGCGCGCTCGGCAGCCGGGACTCCCTTGGCCTCCAGGCCGAGCTGCCGGTCAGCCACGGCAGCAATGCGAACGTCTGGAAGACCATCGCTGTGCCCGGATTGGCGCCGGTCAACGGGGTGCCCTTATAGGTGACGGTGCCGGAGCTGGCGGGCACGAGCCCGGCCAGGCAGCGCAGCAGAGTCGACTTGCCCGAGCCCGACTTGCCGAGCAGCGCGGCCACTTCACCGGCGTGCATCTGGTGGTCGATACGCGCAGCACCCCGTACAAGGTCACCAGCACGGCTGCGACCACCGCCGCGTCCACCCAGGAGAACCGGGACAGAAGCCTGGGCAGCCTCGCCGCCGGCGGCACACGCACCGCCGTCTCGGCGGGCTCGCTGTCCGTACCGATCGACGTCACGACAACCTCCGCCCCCCCGCCGGGACTCGACGACATACCCGGCCGCGGTCGGCGCGTTGACGCCGACGGCAGGGCAGGGCACCCCGGACAGCATGGGAAAAACAGGTGAGTAAGAAGGGCCCTGCCCGGTCACCGCCGTCTCGTCGGGGCTGCGGCCGCATCCGGCGCGGGAGTCAGGGCCAAGGGGCCCCGGTGGGTGAGCGTCAGCGAATGCCGTGGAGGCAGCGCGGACTGGGAGGGTCTGCACCCATGGCCGCCTCCGTTCCGTGATGTGGCTCCGCCCCGGCCGCGCTCAGCGCATGCACAGGACCCGACCCCAAGAGCGTGCCCCTTGTCGCATTGATGCGCAAATAAGAGGGTGTGGCAACTCGGCCTCGCGGCCCCGGCTCCCGGTCGAGCGGCGCTCTCGCCAGGGTTGCAATGCCGACCAGCAGTCCGCAGGATGGAGCCGAGCCGGCCATCGGCCCGAAGGGAGCGGCTGCCGGCCGACCAGGACTTCGGCAGATCGCCATCCTGACATGCGGCGCCATCCACGGGAACGGGCCAGGTGCCTCGGGGACCGGAGACAGGCCCCGGACCCCCTCACCTACGGCGTCCGCACACCTCAGCCCATCCGATTCATGGCACCGTCCACCCCCGAAGGAAGCGCCGCACTCACGCACTGCGCGCGGTCGAGGTGACGCGGCACCCCCTGTTCAGCGCAACAGAAGCAAGGCGGGTCCCGCCGTCGCGGACGGTCCGTGGTGCATCCAGGACAGGAGAAGAATCGATGACGATACGCGCCCGGCGGCTCGGCAGACGCCGCTCCACGGCTCTGCGCACCGCGGCCCCACTGGTCTCCCTGATGCTCGCCGCTTCCGCATGCGGCGAAGCTGCCGCGCACGGGAGTGCCACCGGCTCCGTCAGAGCCGCCCCGAACAGCCCCGGCGGCGCGCAGGCTCCTGGCGCCACCGGCTCTCTGCCCGGCTACTCCCCCACCGGGGGGACCTCGGCCACCACCACTCTTTCGGCCGCCATCGCCGCTTCGGGTGCCACCCTCACCGCTCCGGCCGCCGCGAGCGTCACCCCGCCGCTCGCCGCCGCCACCTGCGTCGACAAGTACTTCTCGGCCATGACCACCGCGCAACGCGTGGGACAGCTCTTCATGGGCGGCGTCTCCGCGGCCCGCCCCGACCAGGCTCAAGTGCGGACTCTGCGGGCCAACCACGTGGGGTCGATCATGCTGACCGGGCGCAGCACCGCCGGCACACGGGCGACCAAGGCAGTGGTCGACAGCGCTCTGAGCCAGGCGGACCAGGTCGGCGGGCATCGCGTAGGCATGTTCGTCTCCACCGACCAGGAGGGCGGCCAGGTGCAGGTGCTGAGCGGTCCCGGGTTCTCGACCATACCCAACGGACTGACCCAGGGCAGCTGGTCGACCACCACCCTCCGCAGCCGGGCGACCGACTGGGCCAAGCAGTTGAAGGCCGCCGGGGTCAATCTCAACCTGGCTCCGGTCGCCGATGTCGTCCCGGCCTCCCTCGGCACTCGCAACGGCCCGATCGGCCACTACTACCGCGAGTACGGCCACACACCCGATGTCGTGAGTTCCCACAGCAACGCCTTCGCCAGTGGTTTCGCACAGGCGGGCGTCATGACCACGCTCAAGCACTTTCCCGGGCTGGGCCAGGTACTCGGCAACACCGACACCACCGCGAACGTGAAGGACTCGGTGACGAGCGCAGGCAGCGCGAGCCTCACACCGTTCCGTAACGGCATCCGAGCGGGTTCGCCGTTCGTCATGATCTCACTCGCCACGTACACCAAGATCGACTCGCGGCATCTGGCGGCATTCTCGCCGACCGTCATCGGTCAACTGCTGCGTACTCAGCTCGGCTTCAGGGGCGTTGTCATCTCGGACGACCTCGGCCAAGCGGTGGCGGTACGGTCCTTCACCCCCGCCCAGCGAGCGGTGAACTTCCTTACGGCGGGCGGAAACATGATCCTGACGGTACGGCCGGACGTGATACCGGCAATGGCGCAGGCCGTCCAGACCCGGATGCAGCAAGACGCCGCCTTCCGCGCCAAGGTCAACGACAGCGTGCGTCGGATCCTCACCGCCAAGCAGAACGCGGGCCTGCTTGTCTGCGGCTGACCGCCCGGTAGGCAGCAGCCCAGGACGCAGGGTGGTGGCGCGGGCCCCGGCCGGACGGGCCACGTACAGCCGATGGCACCGTCTCTGTGGGCCGTCGGGAGCAACGTGGCCCGCAGCCGCTCGCGCCTGCCTCTGGGGCACCCAGGCCACCCTGCACAATCACCCCGGCCAAGAGTACGGACGTGTCTGACCGGCTGAGGAGAACAACCGATGGACACAGCAGGACGCCCGGACCGGAGAACCCTGCTCGCCGGCGGGCTTGCGGGCGCGACGATCATGCTCGCGAGCTGTTCACCGACGAGCACGGAACCGACCGCGAAAAGCCTTTCGCCCCAGCCGCAAGCACGGCCGACCTCGCCCCCCACCGCGCTCGCCAGACTGGTGGAAGGCAACAAGCGCTGGGTGAGCGGAGATCTACGACACCCCGACCGGGACCCGGACCGGCGTCAGTTCGTGGCACAGGAGCAGGAGCCTTTCGGCGCGATCCTTTCGTGCATCGACTCCCGTGTGCCACCCGAACTCCTCTTCGACACCGGCCTGGGTGACCTTTACGTGATGCGCACGGGCGGGACGGCGGTCGACTCGATCGTCACCGGTTCCGTCGAGTACGGGCCCATGACGAGTGGCACTCCGCTCGTGGTGGTCCTCGGGCATCAGCGGTGCGGCGCCGTCAAGGCGGCGTACGGTGCCTTGCAGGACGGCAAGCGGCTGCCCGGCAATCTGCAGGCGATCGCCAGGGCTCTGCGGCCGGCGTACCGGCAGGCGGTCCGGGAAGGGGGCGCGGACCCGGTCGAGACGATGGCCCGTGCCCAGGTCAGGTTGACCGCGAAGGAACTGCGCTCGAATCACGACCTCGCACCGCTCGTGGCCAAGGGCGCCCTCGCCGTGGTCGGCGCCTACTACTCGCTCGACACCGGCAAGGTGGAGGTCCTGGACGGCGCGCCCTCCTGATGGCCCGTCGGAGGAGGCGGACAGCAGTCGCGGGGCCGACGAAGGGGATCTGACCGGCTCGCCGAGGCGTCCCGAGGCTGCCGGCAGCCACCGTGGCAGGTGGAGGCAGTGTGCCCTGAGCGGTGCTCAGGGCATGCCGCTTGCGGAGTAATGAGCGAGTTGGACTGTTCGGCCGTGTCACGCTGTGGCCTTGTTTGATCACGGTCGTGTCAGGAGGCCGGGGTGTACCGCTCCCATGAGTGGCTGTACAAGCGGATGCGTCATGACCGCAGAGCGGACCCCGAGGTCTCGGCTCAGGCATCGGCCCGGAGCCACCGGATGACCCGGCGCGCCGTGGCGAAGGCGCGGGCGCCGGCGGAGGAGGGCATGTCGACGCGTTCGTGGTGCGGGGCGGGGTACGCATCGACCACACGTTCCGCTGCTGCGCCGGCAGTGCGCGGCCTCCACAGTCATCACCACGATGCAGGTCGTACCCGCCTTCGCAGCGGTCGGCACCGACCTGACGGCCCTCCAAGCCCGCAAGGTCGTCGAGAACCAAACCCTAAAGACGGACCACGGCGCCCGCGAGCATGAGGCCCGTCTCCGCCTCCGTGACGCACAGGCCGAGGCCGCGGGGAACGTGATCCCGCCGCGAGCCAGGCGCCGTCCACCGGCGAATCCGCGTCCGCTACCGGACCTGGCCACGTACGACCGGCAGTCGAAGCCGACCACCAGAACTGTGAACCAGAAGGACACGAGCGCATGAGCCCCGCGAGGACTGCCGAGCACCCCGAGACCGCGTCGGTGCGGGTCACGCGGTTTTCACGTCCGGAGCAGGCCGGGGCCGCCCTGCATCTCGGCTCGACGATCGCCCTCTTCAGCACGGTCGGCCCTCTCTGCCTGGACGAGTTCGGCTGCCTGGCCCTGGACGAGAAGGCCACCGAGAGCGTGTACCGCCCCACCGGGCGATCGTGATGGCGGGCGGGGACGACGAGGGGAAGGCGCCGAGGCGGCCGCCCCGCCCTGACCTGCTGCTGCGCCTGGACGCCGAACTGAGCCGGATCGACGAGCAGTTGCGCGCGCTGGCCGCTGCGAAGGATCGGATCCAGGGCTTGTTGGACGCAGTGGTGGCCATTACCAGGGAGGTGGAGTTGCCCGCGGTTCTGCACCGCATCGTGTCCACCGCCATGGACCTGGTCGGCGCCCGCTACGGGGCACTGGGAGTACTCGACGAGTCCGGCGACCTTCTCGAACAGTTCATCGCCGTCGGCCTGACCGACGGGGAACGCGCGGCCCTGGCCGAGGCGGGCTTTCCGCGCGGCCTGGGCGTGCTCGGACATCTCATCCGCCACCCCGAGCCCCTGCGGCTCGACGACATCGCCTCCCACCCGGCCTCCGTCGGGTTCCCGCCCGGCCACCCACGGCTCGGCACCCTGCTCGGCGTCGCCGTCAGCGTCCGCAACGAGATCTACGGCGACCTCTACCTCTCCGAGCGACGCGACGGACAGCCCTTCGACGTCTACGACGAGAACATCGTCATCGCCCTCGCCAGCGCCGCCGGCGTCGCCATCGACAACGTCCGCCTCTTCGAACAGGTTCGTGCCGGATCAGAACAGTTCCAGCGGCTGTTGCTGCCCACGCTGCCCGACATGCGGCCTTTTGACGCCGCCGCCATCTACCGCCCCGCCGCCGAACCCAGCCCGCTCGGCGGGGACTGGTACGACGCCATCCTGCTGCCCGACGGTGCTGCCGCGGTCGTCATCGGTGACGTGGTCGGCCATGACCTGCATGCCGCGGCCGCCATGGCCTCCACCCGCAACATGCTGCGCGCTCTGCTGTTCCATCTGCGCACTCCGCCCAGCGCGATCCTCGCCCAGCTCGACCGCACCCTGCAGGCCATCACCGACAACCCCGTCACCACCACCAGCCTGGCGCGTATCGAACCCGCCGGGTCCGCCTGGAGGCTGCACTGGAGCACGGCGGGCCACGTCCCCCCTCTGCTGATCACCCCCGACCGCCGGGCACAGTACCTGTCCGCCGAGCCCGGACTGCCGCTGAACGTCTCCTACGCCCAAGACCGCCCGGACCACACCCACCCCCTGCCCCCGGACTCCACCGTGGTCTTCTTCACCGACGGGCTCATCGAACACCCCGGCCATCCCATCGACGAGAGCCTCGACGCACTGGCCGAACTGTCCATCAGGTACGCAGCCCTGCCCCTGCAGGACTTCGTCCGAGCCCTGGCCGACCACCACCCCAGCGACGGGCACGACGACATGGCCATTCTCGCCCTGCGGACCCCCCGATGACCGCCGCTCACCGTGACAGGCTCCGGCGCGGCGGCGTGAGTGTCCTGCAGATCTGCGCCGTCGCCGCGCTGTATTACGTGTCCGGCAAGCTGGGGCTGCTCCAGGAGCTCGTGCGCGGCCAAGTCACCCCGCTGTGGCCGCCGACCGGCATCGCCGTGGCCGGCCTGCTCCTGATCGGTCTGAGGGTGTGGCCCGGGATCGCACTCGGCGCGTTCTTGATCAACATCTCGCTCGGACCAACGGTCCCCGCCGTGCTCGCGATCACGGCGGGCAACACCCTTGCGCCTCTGTGCTCGTACGCGCTCCTTCGCCGCGCCGGCTTCCTCGCCCAGATCGACCGCTTCCGCGACGCGCTCGCGCTGGTCTTCCTCGGCGGGCTCACCGGCATGCTGATCAGCGCGACAGTGGGCAGCGCCGTCCTACGCCTCGCGCACGCGCTCCCCACCAACGGGTTCTGGTCCACGTGGTGGGTCTGGTGGACCGGCGACACGATGGGCGTCCTGGCGGTCACCCCCGTGCTGTTCGTCCTCCGCTCGGCACACTGGCCGAAGCACGTGCCACCCACCCGCTGGGAAGAGGGAGCACTGCTCGTCACGGCCACCATCGGCGTCGGTTTCCTCGAAAACGCTCCGGTCCCGCTGATCTTCCTCGCCTTCCCGCTGGTGACCTGGGCCGCCTTTCGCTTCCAACTCTCCGGAGCCGCACCCTGTGCGCTGACCGCATCCACCGGGGCGATCCTCGCCGCCACCCGCAGCTCAGGCTCGTTCGCCGGTCACACCGTGCTCACCAACATGATCGCCCTGCAGGCGTTCAACGGAGCCGCCGCGATGACCGCGCTGCTGCTCTCCGCAGCCATCACCGAACGGAACCGGACCCAGGAGAAGATCGAGCAGACCTGTAGGCGGCTCGCCGAGATGACGGCCCGGATCACCCCGGGCATCGGCGGCCCGTCGGGGCCTCCCGTCGAGGGGGGCAAAGAGGAGGAAGGCGGCGGACCGACGCGACCGTCGTGAACGATCGACAGCGCCGCGAGGGACAGCCGACGCCGGCCGAGGAGCCCGGTCCAGCGACGTCCGCGCCCCAGGGTTCACGGACGAATGTGATCTCGATTGGATAACGAGTCCAGTCCAACAGGGATTTGAAAGGTTCATGCCCATGTTGGCTGGCCCTCGGCCCTCGGCCACGCAACGGACCCAAGGTAACCCTGCCTGTCATCTCGTCCACCGCCCTTCGGAGGTCCATGTGTCACCGCTTGACCGCCGCGCGTTCCTCAGAGGAGCAGCCGTCGTCGGCACTGCTCTGGGGCTGGACGCACTGCCCACCGCGGAGCACGCAACAGCATCGGCCGCATCCGGGTCGATCACCGATGTGAAGCACGTGGTCATCCTGATGCAGGAGAACCGCAGCTTCGACCACTACTTCGGCACGCTCAAGGGCGTCCGGGGCTTCGCCGACCGCAGCACCATCACGCTGCCGGGCGGCTATTCGGTCTTCAACCAGCCGTCCGGGGCGGGGCGCCAGTACCCGTGGTCGATGAGCGCCACATCCCCCTGGCTCGGCGTCGACGGTGAGCGACTCGCCCAGTGCGACGGCTCGCTCGACCACGGCTGGTCCTCGCAGCACAAGGCCTGGAACAACGGCAAGATGGACAGCTGGGTCTCCGCCAAGGGCACCAACCGCACCATGGGCTTCCTGAACCGCGGTGACATCCCCTTCCACTACGCCCTCGCGGACGCCTACACCCTGTGCGACGCGTACCACTGCTCGATCCTCAGCGCGACGGGCCCCAACCGCACCTATCTGTGGGGCGGCATGATCGACCCCAACGGCACCGCCGGCGGTCCCGCCTACGACGGCGCGGACGAGTCCGGCCTGAAGTGGCAGAGCTATGCGGAGTCACTGCAGAACGCGGGCGTGAGCTGGAAGGTCTACCAGAACGCCGGCGACAACTTCGGCGACAACGGTCTCGCCTACTTCTCCGTGTTCGCCAACGCCTCCGCAGGCAACCCGCTGTACGACCGGGGCATGGCGTCGGTGCCGCGAGCCACCGGATCGACGCCCGACGACATCGCGGCCGCCATCCGGCGCGACGTGCTGAACGGCGCCCTGCCGCAGGTCTCCTGGATCGTCGCCAACCAGGGCTTCTCGGAGCATCCCTCCGCCCCGCCGAACGACGGTGCACACTTCATCAACCTGGTGATGCAGGCGCTCAACGCGGATCCGGCCGTCTTCAACTCCACTGTTCTGTTCATCAACTACGACGAGAACGACGGCTTCTTCGACCATGTGCCGCCGCCGGCCCCACCCACCGGGACCTCGGACGAGTTCGTCAACGGGGCGCCGATCGGCCTCGGCTTCCGGGTGCCCATGTTCGTGGTCTCGCCGTGGAGCCGCGGCGGCTGGGTCAACTCCCAGGTCACCGACCACACGTCCGTCATCCAGTTCCTGGAGAGCTGGACGACGGCACTCGGCACCCCCGCGCGCTGCCCGAGCATCAGCGCCTGGCGCCGCAAGGTGACCGGCGACCTGACCGGTTGCTTCGACTTCACCTCCCCCGTCTACGGGATACCGTCCCTGCCCTCCACCAGCACCGTCATCGGCCAGGTTCACTGCTATCTGCTGCCGAACCCGAGTTCCAACACCAACACGCTGCCCGCGCAGGAACCGGGCACCAAGCCGGCCAGGGCCCTGCCGTACCAGCCGAACGCCTACGTCGGCCGGTTCGACTACAACGCGAACGGCCAGGTCCTGGCCTGGATCGACCTGGCGAACCAGGGCGTCCAGGCCAACGAGGCGGTGCACTTCTCGGTCTACGCCAACGCGTACCGCAGCGGCGGCCCGTGGCAGTACACCGTCGACCCCTACAACGCCGCCACCCACGCCGACGGCCAGGTGGAGGACTGCATCAACATCGGCAGCGGCTACGGCGACGGCCTCTACGACCTGAGCGTCGTCGGCCCCAACCGCTTCCTGCGCCGGTTCACCGGCAACGCCCTCGGCCCGGCCAAGGGCATCGAGGTCGGCGCTTCTACGCCCCGGCCCCGAACACCGGCAAGCAGGCGGTCTGGTTCCGAATGACGAACCGGACCGCGGCGGACGTGACCTTCACCATCACGTCGAACTACTACCGAGGCGACGGCCCCTGGACCTATCGGGTACCCGCCGGCGAGTTCACGGACGACTACTTCAACGCCGTGGCCTACAACGGTGGTTGGTACGACTTTACCGTCACGGTCAGCGCCGACGGCTCCTTCTCGCGGCGCTTCGTAGGCCACATCGAGACGGGCGCAGCCAGCGTCACCGGCTGAGCGACCGGTCCGCACCTCGCCCGGGGTGCGGACCGAATCTCGCATGTGCACGTGATGCGGAGCTGCCGAGGGACACGCCGGCACCGATCCGCGGCCCGGGGGCCACCTGCGACCAGCCCCTCCTCAGCGAGCGCTGCCCAGGTTCCGATCCGTGTCGGAGCCTTCGAGCATGAGGGTGACTTCCTCGATGCGGCGAAAACGGCCGTCGGAGTCGAACTCGCCGAACAGGTACACCTCAGTGCGCACGATGGATCCGTCCCGCTTCGTGACGCGGACCGTGTGACGGTCGGCGTAGCGAGGGCCGTCGTACATCTCGTCGTGGACCTTGATGGACCCTTCGGCGACGACCGTACGAAGGTGGGCGATGTGCTCCAGGAAGCCGTCGCGGTCGTCCCAACGGCCGTCCGTGCGCTGCCGGTAGTCGGGGGCGAAATGCCGGTCGGCGGCCTCACGGAGGTCGAGATCGGAGTCGAAGAGCAGGTCGGTCAGTGCAGTGGCGATGCCGGTGCGGTTCACAGCGCGATCCTTTGTGGTGTCCAAGGGGTGCCCAAGGGGCGCCCTACCGAAAGTGCGTGCGTGGCGCACGCTTCTTGCATCACTGTAGCCCATGCGCGTGCGCCACGCACGCTAATCTGGGAGGCATGAAGAACGATGTGGGGCACGAGATCGCCGACGCCTTGGGCGTACTGCTCAAACGCAGCACCCGTGTGGAGCTGTACCGGACCCTGACCGCCGGTCTGGGGAATGCCGTGGACGAACTGACCTACCCCGTGCTCAGCGGGCTGGCCAGAACCGGGCCCCGGAGCGCCGCCGATCTGGCCCCCGATGCCGGACTCGACCGCTCCGGCGTCACCCGTCGCGCCTCCAGGCTCGAGGAGGCAGGGCTCGTACGACGTGAACCGGACCCCGCGGACCGGCGCGCGACGCTGCTCGCCCTCACGAGCGAGGGTGAGCGGACGGTGGAAGTCCTGCGCCGGCGCCTGTCCGCCCACATCGAGGCCAGTCTCGCCTCATGGTCGGCCGACGAAGCCCGGACCTTCGCCGACCACCTCCGGCGCTTCGTCGATGACGGGCCGTTCACCTGAGACCTGTCCCGCGAGGATCTCGGAGTGAAGAAATCGGAGTGAAGAAAAGAGATTGCCTCAAGGCCAGGGCTCACGTTGGCTGAGCGCATGACGGAGCTGCACACCGATCGCCTCACCCTGCGCGCTTGGCATGACTCGGACCTCGAACCATGGGCGTCGATGAATGCCGATCCCGAGGTCCGGGAGCACCTGGGCGACCTTCTCACCCGTGAACAGAGCGATGCCTCGGTGGCGCGGTTCCAGGCCGAGTTCGACCGGCGAGGCTACGGATGGTGGGCCGTCGAGGTCCAGGCCACGGGCGAATTCATCGGCTTCGCGGGCTTGGACCAGGTGGACGACGACATGCCGTTCACCGGAGTGGAGATCGGCTGGAGGCTCGCCCGCCCGGCCTGGGGCCAGGGCTACGCCACCGAGGCCGCACGGACGGTCCTGGCCTACGGCTTCGAGGCGCTTGACCTTCCCGAGATCCTCGCCGTCACCACAGCCGTCAACCTCCGTTCACAGGCGGTGATGCGCCGGATCGGCATGACCCGCAACCCGGCCGACGACTTCGACGACCCCACCGAACCCGAAGGACCACTGCGCTCGAACGTGCTCTACCGCATCCGCCGTGGCCCGAGGATGTGACGCCCTCCGCCGGGACGCACTTCCCACCGACCTACCGCACTCAGGAACTACCAGTCCGCGAAAACTCGGTGACGGCAGGTCCGTTGGCCGGACACACTGCGGGAATGGCTGATCATCATGGGGACGTTCCGGTGGCCGGGTTCCGTTTCAAGCCCACGCTGGACGGCGAGCTGGTTGTGCTGCGGCCGGTCACGGTGAACGACACGAACGCGCTCATGCCCATGTTCCAGGACGCGGAGACGAGGCGACTGACCGGCTACCACGCCGAGGGCGAGCCCGACGAAGCACGGCTACGGGCGTGGTACGGCACGCGTGCTGACCACCATGACCGTCTGGACCTCGCGGTGGTGGAGAAGGCATCGGGGGATGTCGTCGGGGAGACGGTCCTCAACGAGTGGGACGCGGACAACGAGAGCTGCAATGTCCGCATCGCTTTCGTGCCCGCCGCCCACGGACGCGGGCTGGGGACCGAGGCGACCCGGCTGATTGTCGGCTACGGCTTCGAGAGGCTGGAGCTGCACCGCATCTCGCTCGAGGTGTACGCGTTCAATCCGCGAGCCCACCGCGTCTACGAGAAAGTGGGCTTCGTGTCCGAGGGGGTACTGCGGGACGCGCTGCTGTGGGAGGGCGAGCGGGTGGATGCCGTCGTGATGTCGATCCTCGCGCCGGACTGGTTCGAGCACCGCGGGTGGCCCGAGCGGGTTGGCCAGGCGTCGTCTTAGGGACTGTCTCGGGGGTGCCGGACCAGGTCGAGGCGCGAACCAGGATGGCAGCGCCGCCTCACGGGGGGTCCATGCGCCGCCGCCCCCTGGCCTCCGGCGGCGTTCGACACCGGGCTCGGGCCGGCGGGGGCGGCGTGGGCGAGCCCGTCGACCGCGGTCAGGCGGGCTGCCACAGCTCGATCCGATTGCCTTCAGGATCGGTAACCCAACCGAATCGACCGATACCCTCCATCTCCTGGGTGTCTTGGGCCACGTCCGCTCCCTTGGCGCGCAGTTGCGCGAGCATCGCGTCCAGGTCGCGGACGCGGAAGTTGAGCATGGTCTGCTGGGCGCGGGACCCGAAGTAGTCGGTCTCGGACTCGAACGTCGCGAACACCGTCACCCCGGCTTCCTGACGCCACAGGCCGTGCTCATCGACGTCCAGGCCCAGGCATTCGCGATACCACGCATTCAAGGCCACCGGGTCGGCGGCCCGCATGAAGTATCCGCCGATTCCAAGCACACGTTCCATGTGCCCATCCTGCCAGGACGGCGATCGGGCGGGCCGACACCATCGCCCGCTTCACACCTCCGTATCCATCGTGGGGGGATTCGTCAGCCGGCGTCGAGAACGTCGTGCAGTCGTCCTCATCGGCCGGCTCGTAGAGGCCGGGGTCACGGACGCTCAGCGTCACCGGTTCCTGCCGGTTGAACGGGGGGACGGGGGACGGGGGACGGGGGACGGGGGACGGGGGGAGGATCGCGCCACAGCCGTCGAGGAGGAAGCACGCGGTCATTCTGTCCTCACGGCCACTTCGGGCCACCGTGCCGCGTAAACCGCGGCGACGGAGTCAGTGCGGCCGGGCTCGGTAGAGGTCGCGCAACAGGGCGATCTCAGCCCCGTGGTGCAGCAACTCCTGGTTGACCCACCACACGATGTCGACGAACGGCTCCTCCGGGTCGCTGCCGTGCGGATAAGTGCAGTACCCCACGGTGTCGAGTGCGGCGTCGTCAACGCTCAGCAGCGCCTTCCGCCAGGCCGCGGCAGCGGTGTCGAAGGCCGCGACCGCCCCCGCGGCGTCCCCACTGACGGGGTAGTCGTCCCGGGTCAGCGCGTGATGGCCGGCGGTGTGGTCCGCACGCAGGGCCAGCATTTCGCTGAGGTGGCTCAGGCGCCACGCGATGGTGGTGAAGGGTGGTGGCCAGGGGTGCGGGTAGGAGGCGGCGTCGCGTCCCCAGTCGCCGGTGCCCGCGAGGAGAGTCGCGCGCGGCCCCGGCCCGTCCACGCGCCGCCGTACCGACCAGCAGCCGGGCACCGGTTCCCAGAAGTGTTCGTCGTCGGTCATGGGGCCGCCGACCTCCGTGTCGGCCCCGTCGCCGCTGTCCATGACGGGCCCTGTCATACGGTCGGCGAGACGTCTGCGTGCGAAGTCGAACTGTTCCAGCAGTGGATACAGGCGGGGCGGTGTCGTCATCGGAGGCTCCTGCGTCGAACTGGCCCAGGGACGATCCGCCACCCTGCCACAGCCGGCCTGCCGCCGCGTCTCTATTCTCTGAGGACAGCCTCATCGGCCAACCGGCGGAATTCGCCGCCCTGCTGAAACGCGGCAGCTGCCGACGACTACCAGTCCTGTTGGGCGTTGGTCTTCGCCGGGCCCAGGACATCCACGTGCCCGTGATCGCCGTATAGGGAATCCCGCCAGTGGGCGAACACTTTGGCCGTGTGGTCCGCGTCTTCCTGTTCCATCACCCCGTAGTCGACCCGGACCACGGCCATGGCGCGGGTGCTGCCCGCGGGCGTGCGGATGTAGACGCTCGTCACGTGAGTGGCGATGGCGGCATCCGCTTCTGGAGCGTTCGTTGTGAGGTACGCGCGGAATTCGCGGAGCATCGGGAACCAGCGGTGCGGACCGGCCGTCGGCACGCCCCCGTCGTCGTCCGTGGTGTCACCCATGGGAGGACCGGGGTCCTGCTGGTCGTCGGAGGTGGTGTCCGGCAGTGTCTGATCGTCGCTCGTCTCGTCCGGGAGGCTCTGATCGTCGGTGGTGGTGTCCGGGAGGCTCTGGTCGTCGCTCGTCTCGTCCGCCGTGGACGATCCCGGTCCGGATGCGCCGACCGCTCGCGCCCCTGCGTGTTCCGTACCGCAGGAGACCAACGGCAGACAGAAACAGACGAGTGCCGCGACAACGGGTATCCGCCGGATCGTGATCTTCATGTGTGTCCCCCTTTGGGGGGTGAGAGGGATCCGCACGGCCCGGGGTTCCGTGTCGCACACCCCCTTGTCGCGCCCGGCAGGCCGAGCATGCGGTGGAACCCCGTCACCGCGACCGACCTGGGCACCTCACTTCGACCGCCGGTTGAACCGTGGCGTGACTATGCGGAATCAAGAGTCTTGGCCAGGACCAGTTCCCGGCACACGCCGTCCGGCGACAGGTCGCCCGGCTCTCCGGTGTCCCTGAAGCCATGACGCTCATAGAGCGCGATGGCCGAACGGTTGTCCGGCATCACCGACAACCGCAAGGTCTTGGCATCCTTCCGCACAGCCCGCCGCGCGATCTCTTCGGCCAAGAGGTCTCCCACCCCCTGGCCTCGAACCGTGGGACTGACCCACAAAGAGATCAACTCCGCGACATCCGGATGTTCGTCCGGGACGCCACTGACCATACCGACCGGCCCGTCCTGCCGGACTGCGACGACGTTGCGAGAGCCGGGAATCCCGAGACGGGCCCGCCAGCGCTCCTCCCGGTCGCCCTGCCCCTGCCACTCCGCCAACGTCGAGCCGAAGGCGTACGGCGCCTCGCTGAGCGCAGCCAGCCGCAGCTCACGCCACACCCGCCAGTCATCCGGTCCCAGAGAACTCAGTTCGATCACGCCAAGACAATGCCCCTGAACCGGTCCCGCTCGCACTGCTACGTCGAGGTGACGACCGACGCCTGCGCCGCTCTCCCCGGCCGGCTGCACCACAACATCGAGACGCTCTGCTCCACATGACGCGACGGACGGCGGGGTGGTCCCGCTGATGCGCCCAGAGCGGCAGCAGGGCGATGATGGCGGTCATGCCACTGTCGACGGCGTTCACGAAGTTGTTCCGTGTGCAGCATCCGATCGCGCTGGCGCCCATGGGCGGGTCGGCAGGCGGCACGCTGGCTGCGGCTGTGTCGCGCGGCGGCGGGCTGGGGCTGCTGGGCGGCGCGCACGGGGACCGGGACTGGCTGGCCCGCGAGGTGCCGATCGTGGCCGGGTGCGGAAGACCGTGGGGGGTCGGGTTCCTGTGTTGGTCGGCCGGTGTCGGCGCGGTCGAGCAGGTCCTGGAGCACGGCCCCGCGGCGGTGATGCTGTCCTTCGGGGACCCGAGCCCGTTCGTCGAGCGCATCCGCGCAGCCGGTGCGGCGGTGATCGTCCAGGTCACCGATGAAGAAGAGGCCCGCAGGGCCGTGGACCTGGGGGCGGACGTCATCGTGGCGCAGGGCACCGAGAGCGGCGGGCACGGGGCCCGGCGCGGAAGGGCCACGCTGCCGTTCGTACCGGTCGTGGTGGATCTGGCGGCTCCGGTGCCGGTGCTGGCGGCCGGCGGGATCGCCGACGGCCGGGGTGTGGCCGCCGCCTTGGCGCTGGGGGCCGCCGGGGCGCTGATCGGCACACGCTTCCAGGCCACGGCCGAGGCCCTGGTCGACCCCTCGACCGCTGAGGCGATCGTCCGCGGGCGCGGGCAGGACACGGAACGCAGCAGCGTCCTCGACCTCGCCCGGGGATCCGGATGGCCGGCCAAGTACACGGCTCGCACTCTCGGCCATCCCTACCTCGACCGCTGGCGGGGCCGGGAGGCAGAACTCGCTGCGGACCCCCGGGCCCGGCAGGCCTATCAGGCCGATGTGGCACGAGGCGATGTGCCGCCGCTGCCGGTGTGGGCAGGCGAGGGCGTCGACCTCGTCACCGATAGGCCTCCCGCAGCCGATCTCGTCGCCGCACTGGCCGCCCAGGCCGACCACGCCCTGGGCCGAGCAGCGGGGCACTGACAAGCTCTGCGGGCCGGGCGTCGCGATCGTCCGTCGACGGGAGTACGTCGGCCCACCGGGCGGGGATTGACGGCGCGGTGACATCCCTCACAGCGAATTCGGGATCTACACGTGTCCGATAGTAGAAAGCACCTTGCCGACAAAACAGAATTTGTCCGGCTTGATCCCAGCGTATGGCGGGACGAACTCGAAGGTGTTCCGCTCGCTCGGCCCGCTCGCTCATTCCGCAAAGGCGGCGGCCTTCTGACGTGACAACAGACCTGCCCCAAGACCACTCCGGCCGGACCAGCATGCCGACACGTCCGCCGCAAGGACCGTCCCGGCCTACTAAGCGGGGTAGTAAGAAGGCCCTTTGCTCTCTGTGCGGTGCCGTCCTGAGAATCGACCGGCAGGAGGTCGCCGCAGTTCAGGAGCTGATCTTGAGGTCACGCATGGGAAAGCATCGCAAGGACAGCCGCTACCGGCGAATAATCATGGCTGCCGTCGCCGTGGGAGCCGTGGGCGCGCCGAGCGCCGCTCTGGCCTGCGTCGACTGGCAGGGTGGCGGAGGAAAGCAGACCCACACCGACGCGAAGGCCTCGACCCCGGTTTCCTGGAGCCACCCGGACCGGCCGCACCTCCTCTACGGCGAAGTGAACGTCGTGCCCAGCGCGACGCCGTCGCAGACTGCGACGGGCACCAAGCGCACTCCGAAGGCCGCGCCCAAACCCAAGGTCTCCATGCGTCCCCGCGCCACGCACACCGCGGCTCCCGGGCAGCGCACGGCGACCGCGCCCGTCAGCAGCCCGAAGGCCACCGCGACCCCCACCCCCACGGCGACCGCCACGGCATCGGCTGCCGCCCCCACGGCGCCCGCAGCCACCCCCACGGCCTCCGGGGTCACCGCCCGCGTCGTCGAACTCGTCAACGCCGAGCGCGCCAAGGTCGGTTGCTCACCCTTGACCGTGAACGCGACCCTCACCAAGGTCGCGCAGGCCCACAGCGACGACATGGCGGCCCACCAGAACATGTCGCACACCGGTTCCGACGGCTCCTCCCCGGGCGACCGGATCACGCAGGCGGGCTACAGCTGGAGCACCTACGGCGAGAACGTCGCCTATGGTTACGCCACTCCCGAGCAGGTCATGGCGGGCTGGATGTCCAGTCCCGGTCACAAGGCCAACATTCTCAACTGCGAGTTCAAGGAGATCGGCGTCGGTCTCGCCCAGCCCGACAGCTACTGGACCCAGGACTTCGGCACCGCCCAGTAGGCGGAACCTTCCACCCTGGCTGAGGCACGCCGCGGTGTTGACCGCTCTTCGCCTACGGCTCCGGTCCGGCCCCTCCCCGGCCGGTAGGGTCTGCTGCGGGCCGGGCTTCCGGCCCGCACGACCATGAGCGGCCCAGGAGACACGGTGCGGCAGGAGCACGGCAGCCCGGACAGCGAGCTGCGCTACCGGAGGGTCGCGGCCGAACTCCGTGAGGCGATCATCGCGGGCGAGTACGCCACCGGCGCGAAGCTGCCTCCCGAAGGGACGCTGGCCGAGCGCTACGGCGTCTCCCGGGGCACGATCCGGCACGCGCTGGCCATGCTGCGCTCGGACGGTCTGGTCACCTCCCGGCGCGGCACCCCGCGCACGGTGCTGGGCGGCCCCCGGGCGCAGAGTTTCTCGGAGCTGTTGAGCTTCACCAACTGGGCCCGCTCCATCGGCGAGACGCCGGGCGGCCGGCTGGACCGTGTGGTGCGCCGGCCGGCCGAGCCCTTCGAGGCCGGGCAACTGGGCCTGGAGCCGGGGGCGGAGGTGTACCTGGTGCTGCGGCTACGGACCCTCTCCGGGGAGCCGGTCATGGTCGAACGGTCCCTCTACCCGGCCCGGGTGGGCGTGCTGGTGGCCGAGCTGCCGGCGGACGTCGTCTCGCACACCGAGGCCCTCGTCACGCACGGTGTGCTCTTCACCGACGCCGACCACACCATCGACCTCGCATGGGCCGACAGCGATGACGCCCGGCTGCTGGACTGCCCGCCCGGGCAGGTACTGCTGCGCGAGCGGCGCCGCACGACGGATCCGGCGGGGGTGCCGGTGGAATGGTCCGAGGACCGTTACCTGCCCGGCACCATCGCCTTCACCGTGCACAACTCCGTGGCCGCCTCCACCCTGGGCCGCCGCCACAGACCCGGCACGGCAACCCCCGGTTCCTAGCCGCGCAGCAGCGCGGTGAGCAGCGGGAGGAAGTGTTCGAACGGCGGTGTGACGTCGTCCGGGTCCTTGGCCTCGTCGTCCCAGCGGCGGACGGCGACCGCGTCGGCCGCGCCCGGCAGCGCGGCGAACCGGGCCGCCTGTGCCGGGGTCATCACTCCGCCCTGGACCGCGAGGGTGTACTTCGACGCCTCGGACAGCTGGTCGTGGTAGCCCGGTTCCACCGCGCACAGATAGCGCTTGGCGGCCACGTGCAGCCGAACCGGCTCGGTGACCTCGAGCCCGAACCAGCGGCCCAGCAGGTCGGCACCGGTGTGACTGTGCCGGTTGTCGTTGCCGGCCATCAGCTCGCGGCCGGCAACGACATCGTCGTCGACGTGCCCGACGTCGTGCAGCAGCGCGGCGGCCACCAAATGCGGCGGGGCACCCGCGGCCTCGGCCCTGGCCCCGGCCTGCAGCATGTGCTGGGCCATGGAGACCGGTTCGCCCAGGTACTCCGTCGCCCCTGCCCCGGCGAACAGTTCGGCCAGCGGTTCCAGGGTGTCCGCGCGGCGCAGCACGGCCAGGGTGCTCGCCAGCCCGTCCAGGTCGGCGTAGCAGCCCTGCAGGTGACGCGCCCCGTCCTGGGCGAACGCGGTGCGGGCGTGCATCAGCCGGGTGTTGTCGAACACCAGGCAGTCGCCCGGCACCAGGCGCAGGTCCAGACGCAGCTCCGGGCGCAGCAGCAGCTCCGCGAAGGTGCGGTAGGCCGCGTAGAACGCCTCCAGTGCGTCGGCGGGCAGCCGCAGGGTGCCGATCGAGCGGTTGTTGAAGCGCACCTCGCGCACGCGGCCCAGCGGGTCGGTGTCGATCAGCGGACGGTCGGCGCGCAGTTCGGTCCCCGCGTCACGGAAGACGAACGGTACGGGTGTACGGGTGAGGACCTCGAACGCCTCCGGGTCCTCCCGTCGCAGCAGCGCGGCTGCGGCGAAGCCGTCGACGAGGCCAAAGTCGCCGCCGTCCGCGTCGTTCACCAGGCAGTGCAGCAGCTGCACGGTCGGGACCGGGTCCCGGTACGGGTTGTCGGTGTGCGGCGTGATGGCGGCCGAGGTGAAGGCGAGGTTGTTCGGGTCGGGCTCGACGCGTACGTCGAAGAGCTTGCCGTAGTTGGTCTCACGGACGTAGCCGAAGGTCTCCGCCACGGCGAGCACCTGGCCCTCGCGCTCGGGCACCCCGCGCAGCACCATGAAGCCCAGCCGCAGCACCGACTCCAGCATCCGCGCCCGCAGGGCCGGCTCGGCCAGGTACTCGTCCCAGCCCGCCGCGGGCACCCGGCCGACCAGATCGCGTGCCCTCCACAGTTCCTTTCCGGCTTCGGTGCGCCGGTCCCGGTACCCCGGTCCCCCCGGCCGATGGGCCTCCAGCCAGGCCTGCGGGTACGTCGAGCGGTGCCCGTCCGGGTCCCAGATCACCTCGACGGCCGGTTCCCCTGCGCCGTCCGCGACGGCAACCGCACCGACTCGCAGCCCCTCGGGCAGGGAGCCGATCTGGAACAGCTTCTGTCCGGAGCGCGGGTCGCGGCACTGTGTGCACGGGCAGTTGTCTCGGAGCCACATCACCGGCAGGTCGTCGATCGGGAAAGCGGGCAGGGGGGACACGTTCACTCCTCGGGCAAAGTTGTATAGCCAACTTCCCCGACCGTCACAGCCGGACACGTCCTGGGAGTGGCCCGAAGGTGGCGGCGAGGCGAATCCCGCCCCTCGTGCTCGGTGTCGCGGCTGACGCGTCGACGTCCGTGCCAGGCGTCGGCGAGCCGGTGAGCGTCACGTCCGCGCGGGACGGTAGGACGGGTAGTTTTTTGCGGCGGGCTGGGAGCGGCGTTCGGGGCGCCAGGTGCTCACGAGGGCAGCGGCGAGAAGGAGCTCGGCGATGTCGCCGCCGTAGTACATGATTTCGGCACCGCCCTGGACCTCGGGGATCGGGGCGTGGATGTCGACCCAGATGCCTGCGTACATCAGTTGCGCGATGGAGGCGTGCAGGGCGATGGCGCAGCCGAGGCAGACCAGCCGGGCCCGGACGCCGGGGCGGGCTGGGGCAGGATCGGGGCCGGCGATGACGTAGGCGAACAGACAGCCCGACATCAGGAAGTGGGCGTGCAGCAGCCAGTGCCCGGCCGCATGGGCCATGACGGTGTCGTAGAGCGGGGTGAAGTAGAGGACCGCGAGGCTGCCGGTGGACAGCAGCAGGGCGACGGCCGGATGGGCCGGCCAGCGGGCAGGTCGGCTGTGCACGACCGCGGTGACCTGGCGGGCGCGGTGTGCCGGCAGCGTCCGCAACAGGAGGGTGACGGGAGCGCCGAGCACCAGGGCGAGCGGGGCGTACATGCCGATCAGCAGGTGCTGGGCCATATGGCCGCGGAAGTCGGTGTGGGCGAGGGGTGCGATCGGCGGCAGGATCGCCGCTGCCAGCAGGGCCAGGCCGGTGGTGAACCAAGCCGTGCGCCAGGGGCTCCAGCCCCGCACCGGGTTGCGGAGCCGGGCCAGGCGGGCGAGGCGAAGATAGGCGCCCGCGCACGCCAGCAGGGCGAGCGCCGGCAGCAGTGTCTCCAGCAGGCCGCCTCCGGCGCTGTGGTGCAGGTGATGTGTGTCGTGGTCCATTACGCGGCTGTTCCGGCCAGGCGGGCGGTGGGGGCGTCGGGGTCGAAGGGCTGGCCACTGCGCTGAAGGAGCCAGCCGCCCGCGAGCAGCAGAGCGCCCAGGACGAGGAAGCCGATGTCCCACCAGACCTGATAAGGGCCGCCGTGGACATGGTGGATACCGAGGATGTGGTGGTCCAGAACACCTTCGACGAGGTTGAAGAGGCCCCAGCCCACCAGGATCCAGCCCCACAGCACCCGAGACGTCCACATCCGGCGGCGGTTGTGGGTGACCCGGGAGTAGAGAATCGCGAGGCCGATGAGGACCGCGATCCAGCACACGATGTGGAAGATGCCGTCCCAGAGGGTGTTCATCTCCAGCCCGGAGACCGTGTGGGGGTTGTAGTACTTGACGCCGATGCGGTCGTGGTTGGTGCTGCTGAGCATGTGGTGCCACTGCAGGAGCTGGTGCAGCAGGATGCCGTCGAGGAACCCGCCCAGCCCCACCCCCAGCACGATGCCCGGCAGCTGAAGGCCGACCGGCGTCAGACCGCTCCGGGCCCCGCTCGCGGTGGTGGTCGCCATCAGCCTGTCTCCGTCTCGTCCGTGCGGGTCTGCCGAACCTTCCCCTGTGTGCTTTCCCGGCCGCGCGGCCGTGGTGCCCCCGGAACGGCCGGTTCCTCCGCACGGCCTACGCGCGTACCGGGACCGCTCCGGCCCGTTCGGGGGCCCCGGTACGGCCTACGGTGCTTCAGCGTCCGTCGGCACGCACAGCCATGCGAGGCAGGCGGCGGTCAGATAGGCGAGCGCGCCGACGGCCATGCTGGTGCGCAGCCCGGCGCCGTAGTCGGTGTGCGTGGCCAGCAGGCTTCCCCCGAGTGCCACACCGGTGGCGCTGCCGATCTGGCGGGTGGTGTTGAACAGGGCGGATGCGGCCCCGGCGTACGCCGGTGACGCGGTACCCATCACCGTGGCGGTCGAGCCGGTGAGGGCGAAGGACGTACCGAACCCGGCGGCCATCATGGGAGCCACCAGCAGCGGGTACGCGGGAGCGGCCCCCGCCGCGGCCCAGCCGGCCAGCCCGAGGGCGGCCAGCACCATGCCGGAGACGACCAGCGGACGATCGCCGGTGCGGCGACTCAGCCGCCCGGACAGGACGGAGGCGAACATGGTCATCGCCACCGCCGGGAACAGGGCCGCCCCGGTGGCAAGGGCGCTGAAGCCGCGCTGGTGCTGGAAGGAGAGGCTGGCGGTGAACACCATCCCGTAGAAGCCGAAGTTGAACAGCAGACCGATGCCGGCCCCGCCGCTCAGCGCGCGTGAGCGCAGCAGGCTCAGCGGGAGAGCGGGCGATCGGGCGAGCCGCTCGCGCAGCACGAACGCCACGGCGGCCGAGGCGGCCAGCCCCAACCCGGCGAGAACGGCGGGGTCGGACCAGCCACGTCGTCCGGCCTCGTTGAGCGCGGCGGTCAGCAGCCCCACAGCCGCCGCGACGGCGCACTGCGCGGGCCAGTCCAGAGCCCGGTCGGCGTTCCGGGGCGAGGGCGCCACATGCCGCAGCGTCAGCAGCAGGCAGGCCACGCCGACGGGCAGATTGATGAGGAAGACCCAGCGCCAGCCCACGGTGGAGACCAGCAGCCCGCCCAGCAGCGGCCCGGCCGAGGCCGCGATGCCCGCCATCGATCCCCACAGGCCGAAGGCTCGTGAGCGTGCGGCCGGCGCCGGGTAGGCCTGCTGGAGCAGGGCCAGGGAGCCGGGCACGATCAGCGCCGCGCCGAGCCCTTCGACCAGTCGGCCCGCAACCAGGAAGGGGGCGGTCTGCGCGAACGCGCACGCGGCGGAGGACACGGTGAACACCGCCACGCCCGAGCAGAAGATCCGACGGTTGCCCAGCCGGTCGCCCAGCGCGCCGCCGGTCATCAGCAACCCGGCGAAGACCATGGTGTACCCATCCGTGATCCACTGGATGCCGGTGAGCGAGGCGGACAGGTCCCGGCCCACCACCGGCACGGCGACGTTGATGATCGTCACGTCCAGGATCACCATGAAGTACCCGGCGCACACCGCCAGCAGCGGTGCCAGGTACCGCCGCCCGGGCTGCGGGACCGACACAGGAGGGGGCGGGGGCTCGCCGCCACCGGCCGACTCCGCGAACGCCACGTCCCCAGCTCCCTCCCGTCCGCAGAAGCCCTGTCCGCACAAAAGCCACACTAACGGACGCATGCCCCATACTGCGGAAGGGTGTGGCGGACGGGTGGGCACACGGAGGAGCAGGCGGCGGCCGGCAGGGCCACTATGGGAGTGCCCACGAACTCACGAGCACGCTTCTACACGGCCACGGGAGCGCAGACCAATGGATCGCAGGGAGCGGGCGGGGCTCGACGACGCGAAGGGCGGTCGTGCGAATCCCCTCACGCAGTTGTCTCTTGAGCAGTTGCAGAAGCGTACGAGCATGAAGTGGCGCGTGTACCCCAAGGATGTGCTCCCGCTGTGGGTCGCGGAGATGGATGTGCCTCTCGCGCCTTCCATCGTCGAGGCGCTGCACACGACGATCGACCTCGGCGACACCGGCTACCCGCACGGGAGCGCCTACGCCGAGGCGCTCGCGGAGTTCGCCCGCGCGCGATGGGGCTGGGAAGACCTGCGCATCGCCCACACGGCGATCGTGCCCGACGTCATGATGGGCATCGTCGAAGTGCTCCGGTTGACAACCGACCCGGGTGACGCCGTCGTCGTGTGCTCACCGGTGTATCCGCCTTTCTACGCGTTCATCACGCACGCCGGCAGGGAGGTCGTCGAGGCGAAGCTCGGACAGGATCTGCGGATCGATCTCGGCACCGTGGAAGACGCCTTCGTACGAGCCCGAAGCCGGGGCCGCCGCGCGGCGTTCCTCTTGAGCAACCCGCACAACCCGACCGGCGTCGTCCACACCCGGGAGGAACTGCGCGCCGTCGCAGAGCTGGCCCGCAAACACGGCGTACGGGTGGTGTCCGACGAGATCCACGCCCCTTTGGTGCTGCCCGGGGCCGCCTTCACACCTTTCCTCTGTGTTCCGGGCTCCGAGAACGCCTTCGCGCTGATCTCGGCGTCCAAGGCGTGGAACCTCGCCGGCCTCAAGGCCGCGCTGGCGATCGCCGGCACCGAGGCGGCCGACGACCTTCGCCGCATGCCCGAAGAGGTCAGCCACGGCCCCAGCCATCTGGGGGTCATCGCCCACACCACGGCGTTTCGCGACGGAGGGGACTGGCTCGACGAACTGCTGCTCGGGCTCGACGCCAACCGGCGTCTGCTGGGGCAACTCGTCGAGGAACACCTCCCCGGCGTTCGGTACCGGCCGCCGCAAGGCACCTATCTGGCCTGGCTGGACTGTACGGAGCTGGGACCGCACAGCGACCAGCGGTCCGATGGCCCCGGGGTCGTGAGTGATGTGGCCGGACCGGCGAGGATGTTCCTGGACAAGGCCGGAGTGGCCCTCAGTTCCGGGCATGTCTTCGGTTCCGGCGGGGCGGGGTGTGTACGGCTCAACTTCGCGACGTCACCAGCCATCCTGCGCGAGGCCCTGACGAGAATGGGCGGCGCGCTGCGGGACCTGTGACAGGCGGCGCTTCCGCGTTTCGTAGCCGCGGATCCGGTCAGGCCGTCCTGGCCAGTTCGTCCGCCAGCGGCTCAAGGACATGCGGCGAGTAGGGCAACGGGAGGTAGACGACAGCGAGTTCGGCGCCCTCGGCAGCGAACGCGGCCGCGTCCGCGGCGGTCTTCGCGGGGTCACCGGTGTAGCGCACCTGCGCGGAGAGCCGGATCTCCGCCGGGTCGCGTCCGACGCTGCCGCAGTGCCGGCGCAGCACGTCGCGCGCTCTGCGGAACTGTTCGGGTGTTCCGGTGTCGAAGTTCCAGTGCTGAGCGAACCTCGCCGCGGTCCGTAGGGTGCGTTTCTCTCCGCTGCCACCGAGGCAGAGAGGGGGGTGAGGTCGCTGGATCGGCTTGGGGTTGCAGCGTGCGTCGGTCAGCTCGTAGTACGCGCCTTTGAATGTGGCGGTCCGGTCGGGGCCGAGCAGTGCGGTCAGCACCTCGCACGCCTCCTCGAAGCGGTCGCTGCGCTGTCGCGGGGTGCCGAGCTCGATTCCGTAGGCGTGGGACTCCTCTTGGTTCCAGCCGGTTCCGATGCCGAGTTCCAGCCGACCGCCCGAGATGACGTCGAGTGTGGCCGCCATGTTGGCGAGCACCGCTGGATGCCGATAATGGATGCCCGTGACCAGCGTGCCCATGCGCAGTCGTCGCGTCGCTTGGGCGAGGGCCGCCAGGGTGATCCAGCCTTCGAGGCGAGGGATCGTCGGGCTGGTTCCGTGCATGGCTTGAAAGTGGTCGGAGGTCCATCCGGACTCGAAGACCTCTATCTCGTCGGCTGCCCGCCATACATCGAGCAGAGCGTTCCAGGTGGTTCCCTGCGGTGACGTCTTGAAGGCGAAGCGCATCACGCCACGCTACGTAAGCGGTCGAAGGGTTTCCAGGGGTCCGGGTCCGGGGCTCAGACGCGGAGCCGGTAGGGCAGCATGCACACCACCACATCCGTACGCGCTCGCAGGACGGTGGCGAGGAGCAGTCCGCGCTGGTTCTGAAGGATCTCGTAGCGGCGGTGACGGGGTTCCACCTCGGGGATGAGGACGGCGATCTGCCGTCCGTCTCCCTCCTGGGCCACGCGCTGTACATAGTCGACCATCGGCTGTACGAGGGAGCGGTGCGGGCTGTCGATGATGTCGAGCCGGACACCGGGGTCCCAGCGCTCCCATGCCTCCCGCAGAGCGCGGGCCTTGTCGGGGTCGGCCTGGACGGCGACGGCGATCACCTCGTCCCCCAGGGCGAGGGCGGCGCCGATGGCGTGCCGCGCGAGTCTGCTGACGTCGCCGAGCGGAACGATGACCAGGCTCGCTGTACGCCGGTCGGGTGGGCCGGGGATACGGCCGAGTCCCAGCTCCTCCCCCACGGCGGTGTAGTAGCGCTGGATCCGGGCGAACAGCAGCATCATCAGCGGGACGGCGATGACGACCACCCACGCCCCTTCCAGGAATTTCGTGGTGAGGAGGATGACGCCGGCCAGGGTCGTCAGCAGCGCCCCGGTGCCGTTGATGAGCGCGCGCGGCTTCCACCCCTGGGGTTTCTGCCTCGCCCAGTGCCTGACGAGGCCGAGCTGACTGAGGGTGAAGCCGATGAAGACGCCGATGGCGAAGAGGGGGATCAGCCGGTGGGTGTCGGCGTCGACCGCGATGAGCAGCAGGGCGGCCATCAGGGCCAGGGCGACGACGCCGTAGCGGTAGACGGGGCGTTCGGCGCGCAGCCCGAACAGGTGGGGCAGCCGGTGGTCGCGGGCGAGCAGACTCATCAGCACCGGCAGTCCGCCGAAGCTGGTGTTGGCGGCGAGGAGCAGCACCAGGGTGACGATGATGTTGGTGGCGTAGTAGGCCCAGCCGGTGCCGTAGGCGCTCGCGGTGAGCTGTGCCAGTACGGTGACGCCGCCGCGCGGGGCCACATGGTCGCGGCGGATCAGCACGGCCAGGCCGACCAACATGAGCCCCAGCAGGGCACCCAGCATGAGTTCGGTGCGCTGGGCGCGCCTGAATCTGGGGGTACGGAAGGTCGGCACCGCGTTGGCGATGGCCTCCACACCGGTCAGGGCCGAACAGCCGGAGGAGAACGCCTTGAGGATGAGCAGCAGACCCAGCGTCTCCTGCGCCGGGAAGGACCGTGCCGTACCGACGACGGCCGCGGGATGTGAGCGGAGCAGGCCGAGGACGATGACTCCGATGATGGCCACGATGAACAGCGTGGTGGGCAGCATCAGCACCCGGGCGCTCTCGGTGACGCCCCGAAGGTTCACGCCCGTCAGCAGAACAAGGCCCGCCAGGCAGACGAGCAGCTTGTCATGGGCGAGTACGGGGAACGCGGAGGCGAGCGCGTCGGCGCCGGCGGCCAGACTGACGGCCACGGTGAGCACGTAGTCGACGACCAGGCTCGCGGCGGCGAGCAGGCTGGAGGTCGGACCCAGTTCGCACTTCGCGACGGCGTAGGCGCCTCCGCCGTCCGGGTGTACGGCGATGACCTGGCCGTAGGAGATGACCAGTGCCGCGAGCAGAAAGGTGATCGCCAGCGTGATGGGCAAGGTCGCACTCAGCGCCCCGGTGCCGGCGGCCACGAGTGCCAGCACGATCGCCTCAGGGCCGTACGCCACCGAGCTGAGCGCGTCCAGTGACAGCGCGGCCAGCCCTTCCAGACTGGTGAGGTGGTCTTTCTCCCCCTCGCCGGGACGCAGCGGCACCCTCGGTCTCAGCTCACGTCGTGCCAGGCCATACGCCATCGGGACCTCGTCGGGGCCGGTCGGACAGTCGAACGGTCGCAGTCAGTGTCCGTCGTGGGGCGGGCGTCCGCTTCCTGGTGCGGCCCGGGCGGGTCGGTCGGTGTGGCGGGTGTGGGAGGACCGGCCTTCTCCAGCCCGGAGCCGGGAGGGAGAAGGCCGGTCACAGTCCTCCGTCCCGGTGCCTGGCGTGCCCCGGACGGACGCCGACGGTGTCCCGGACGGCCTTGAGGCGATGCTGACACGTCTGACGGGAGGACAGGGAACGGGTCGTCAGGCATGCGCCAGACGCCTGAGGTCCTCAGGACATGGCCGCCGCCGACACGTGCGGCCGCTCCGGCGGCCGCTGCGGTGACGTCGGCACGGCCAGCACCATGGTCAAGCCGCCGCCGGGCGTGTCCTCGGCATGCAGCGTGCCGCCCACGGCCTCGGCGAACCCGCGTGCGACCGCCAGACCGAGGCCCACGCCGACACCACGAGGCGAGTCGCCGTACCGCTGGAAGGGTTCGAAGATCCGGTCCTTGGCCTCGTCCGGGACCCCGGGGCCCCGGTCGACGACCCGCACCTCCACCCGGTCGGCGAGGGCGCTCGCCGACACCAGGACCCTCTCTCCCGGCGGGCTGTACTTGACGGCGTTCTCGACGACGTTGGCGACGGCCCGCTCCAGCAGCCCCCGGTCGACGTACACCATGGGCAGGGTCTCGGGGATGTCCAGTTCCACACTGCCCTCGGGCACCCCGCCGAGCGCCATGGGCACGACCTCGTCGAGGTCGGTCTCGCGGATGATCGGGGTGACGGTGCCGGTCTGGAGACGGGACATGTCCAGCAGGTTCCCGACGAGGAGGTCGAGCCGGTCGGCGCCCTCCTCGATCGCGGCCAGCAGCTCTGCCCGGTCCTCCTCGGACCACTCGACGTCGTCGGAGCGCAGCGAGGTCACCGCGGCCTTGATACCGGCGAGCGGGGTGCGCAGGTCATGGCTGACGGCGGCGAGCAGCGCGGTCCGTATGCGGTTTCCCTCGGCCAGTTCCTTGGCCTGCTCCGCCTCGTGCTGCAGGCGCTGGCGGTCCAGGACGACGGCGGCCTGCGCGGCGAACGCGGCCAGCACCCGCCGGTCGGCGGCCGGCAGCACCCGGCCCCGCAGAGACAGCGCCATGTGGTCGCCGACCGGTACGTCCACGTGCGCGTCCTCCGGGACCTCCGCGGGCTCGGGCCCCACACTCCCGGCGCAGGTCCAGGGCGCCGTCTCGCCGGTTCGCTCCAGCAGCGCCACCGACTCCATGCCGAAGGTCTCGCGGACTCTCTCCAGCAGCGCCTCCAGCGTGGTCTCGCCGCGCAGCACGTTCCCGGCGAGGAAGGACAGGATCTCCGACTCGGCCCGCAGCCGGGCCGCCTGCTGGGTGCGCCGGGCCGCGAGGTCCACCACCGAGGCCACCGACACGGCGACACCGAGGAAGATCGCGATGGCGACGATGTTCTTCGGATCGGCGATCGTCAGGGTGTGGACGGGCGGAGTGAAGTACCAGTTGAGCAGCAGGGAACCCACCACGGCGGAGGCGAGCGCGGGGAAGAGCCCGCCCAGCAGGGCAGCCGCCACCGTCAGGGCCAGGTACAGCAGCATGTCGTTGGCAAGGCCGACGTCCGGAGTGACACTGGTGAGCAGCCAGGTCAGGGACGCGGGGCCGAGCACGCCGACGACCCAGCCCCAGATGAGCCGCGACCGTCCGAGCCGCGCTCCGCGTGCCACCGGCAGTCCGCGGCCCTTGCCGGCCTCGTCGTGCGTGATGAGGTGGACGTCCAGATCGGGACCGGACTCGCGGGCGACCGTGGCACCGACACCGGGACCGAAGACGTACTGCCAGCTTCTGCGACGCGAGACCCCGAGGACGATCTGGGTCGCGTTCACGCCGCGGGCGAAGTCGAGCAGGGCCGCCGGGATGTCGTCACCGACGACGTGATGGAAGGTCCCGCCCAGATCCTCGACCAGCGTGCGCTGAACGGCCAGTTCCTTCGGCGAGGCGCTGTTGAGGCCGTCGCTGCGGGCGATGTAGACGGCGAGCACCTCGCCGCCCGCGCCCTTCTCGGCGAGGCGTGCGGCACGCCGTATCAGGGTCCGTCCCTCGGGACCGCCGGTCAGGCCGACCACGATCCGCTCGCGCGAACCCCAGATGGTCGACACCCGGTGCTCGCTGCGGTACTCGTTCAGGTATTCGTCGACCCGTTCGGCCACCCACAGCAGCGCCAGTTCCCGGAGCGCGGTCAGGTTGCCGGGCCGGAAGTAGTTGGCGAGGGCCGCGTCGACCTTGTCCGGCTTGTAGATGTTGCCGTGGGCCATACGGCGGCGCAGCGCCTGAGGTGACATGTCGACCAGTTCGATCTGGTCGGCGCGCCGTACGACCTCGTCGGGTACGGTCTCCTGCTGCCGGATGCCGGTGATCGACTCGACCACGTCGCCCAGCGACTCCAGGTGCTGGATGTTGACGGTCGAGATCACGTCGATCCCGGCCGCGAGCAGCTCCTCGACGTCCTGCCAGCGCTTGGTGTTGCGCGAGCCGGGGATGTTCGTGTGCGGCAGCTCGTCCACCAGGGCCACCTGAGGGTGGCGTGCGAGGACGGCGTCCACGTCCATCTCGGTGAACGTACTGCCTCGGTACTCGATCTCCTTGCGCGGCACCTCTTCCAGACCGTGCAGCATCACCTCGGTGCGCGGCCGGTGGTGGTGCTCCACGAAGGCGACCACGCAGTCGGTCCCCCGCTCGATACGACGGTGTGCCTCCGACAGCATCGCGTACGTCTTGCCGACGCCGGGTGCCGCGCCGAGGTAGATCCGGAGCTTGCCGCGTGCCATGTCATTCCTCGAAGCGGTAGCCCATGCCGGGCTCGGTGATCAGATAGCGGGGGTGGGAGGGGTCCGTCTCCAACTTGCGGCGCAACTGCGCCATGTAGACCCGCAGATAGTTGGTCTTGCTGCTCTGGGAGACGCCCCAGACCTCCTGGAGGAGGTACTTCTGCGTGACCAGCCGACCGGGGTTGGTGACCAGGATCTCCAACAGGTGCCATTCGGTGGGCGTCAGCCGGACGTCCCGCCCGCCCCTGACGACCTTCTTGGCGAGCAGGTCGATGGTGAAGTGCCCCGTCTCGACCACGGTCGTTTCCCGGCCGACCGGGGAGTCCTCGGTACGGCGGACGGCGGCCCGCAGCCGGGCCAGCAACTCGTCCATGCTGAACGGCTTGGTGATGTAGTCGTCGGCGCCCGCGTCGAGCGCGGCCACCTTCTCGTCGGACGCCTGACGGGCCGACAGCACCAGGATCGGCACCCGGGTCCAGCCGCGCAGGGCCCTGATGACGTCGACGCCGTCCATGTCGGGCAGCCCGAGATCGAGCAGCACGACGTCGGGCTGGCCCGCGGCAGCGAGTCGGAGGGCCGTGGCCCCGTCCGGAGCCGCGTCCACGCTGTAGTGACGTGCCTGCAAGTTGATGACGAGGGCCCGTACGAGCTGCGGGTCGTCCTCCACCACGAGCACCCGGGTCATGGGTGTGCGTCTCTCCTGTCCTACGTGGGGCCGTGCGCGCCGGAAGCGGGGCAACCGCCCTCATGGCTGCGGGAGTCGGGGCCCGGGACGCCTCCCGGACCCCGACTCCCGTGTGGGTCACGTGACTCCCTCAGTGCTTGGCTGTGAGGTCCTTGAGTGCGATGTTGAGCTCCAGGACGTTGACGCGGGGTTCGCCGATGAAGCCGAGGGTGCGGCTGGCCGTGTGGTCCTTGACCAGCTTCTCCACCTGTGTGAGCGGCAGATGGTTCTTCGCCGCGATGCGGTGGATCTGGAGGTCGGCGTAGGCCGTGGAGATGTCCGGGTCCAGGCCCGAGCCCGAGGACGTGACCGCGTCGGCGGGCACCTGCGCGGGCCGGACGGTGT
>NZ_JBFAWW010000039.1:0-74032 GCF_040680495.1 Streptomyces sp. NPDC052036
GCTGCCGCGCCCGCCCCCCCCGGGGCCCCCGGGGGGGTCGCACACCCACCGCGGTGGGCGGCAACGAGGAAGTCCCTCGTGGCCGCCGACGGCGTTCGTCGTATGCGGCTCGATCCACCGTGCGTCCACCGTGTCTGCGGCCCACTCCATCGTCACCATATGCCCGATTTAAACCGATAAATCACAAAACACCACTTCATTGCCGTCCGCACCATTGAGGCCCTTAATCCGAATTGCCAGCTAAGTGCGATCGCAAAGCCTCCATTCCCGATTTCCATTCGGCGTGATGCACTTCACTTACGAAGCACCCTAGTGCTTTACGTGGCCCTTAAACCTCCCGGATTCAGCATCCGAATCCGGTCCGATGCGCCCGTCCAACTACCCCCCTTAGTAAAAGGGGGAATTGTTTAGTTATTCCTTACGGCTAAGAATGGGCCCGCCGCAGGACGACGCAAGACGAAATGCGGTGCTGTTTGTCGAGGGGAACCGGCAACTGCGCTCAATGCAATCCGTTGGAATGAGGACCGCACCATGCCCCGTCACGCCGCTAAGCGCTCGTCCCGGACACGCCGGTTCTCCGCCGGTGGCGCCGTCACCGTCGGCACCTTCGCGCTGGCCTGCACAGCCCTGTTCGGAACGGCCGCGGCCGCCCAGGCCGCCCCGGCCAAGGCCACTCTGGCCGCCAAGGCCGCTCTGGCCACCAAGGCCGCCAAGACCGCCGCCTCGACCTACACCGTCCACCCCGGCGACCACCTCGCCTCGATAGCCCGCGCCTACAAGGTGCCCGGCGGCTGGCCCGCCATCGCGACGGCCAACCACCTCTTCAGCCCGTACACCATCCAGCCGGGCCAGGTCCTGACCCTGCCCACCGGGTCGACCACCGCCACCGCACCGGCCAAGACCGCGGCACCGGCCAAGACCGCCACCCCCGCCAAGACCACGGCGACGCCCGCCGGTGTCCAGACCTACGCCAACAACCTGGACGGCTGGATCAAGCACTCGCTGGCGGTCATGAAGCAGAACGGCATTCCGGGAAGCTACAACGGCATTTACCGCAATGTGATCCGTGAGTCCTCGGGCAACCCGATGGCGATCAACCTGTGGGACTCCAACGCCGCGGCCGGCATCCCCTCCAAGGGACTGCTCCAGGTGATCCAGCCGACGTTCAACGCGTACCACGTGCCCGGAACGTCGTGGAACATCTACGACCCGGTCGCCAACATCACCGCAGCGTGCAACTACGCGTACCACCGCTACGGTTCGATCGACAACGTCAACGGCCCCTACTGACAGGCCTGAACCCTGATACGGGGTGGTGGCGGCCCAGTGCCGCCACCACCCCGTTGCATTTGAAAAGGCGAGGCGCGCCAGGGCCGTACCGGACCGGACCGGTCACACCGCGGACCCCGGGCGCGCTCCCGTCGTTCGGTCTCTGACCAGACACAGCCACCCCGGCACATCCACCTCCGCCCGCACCGTCTTGCCCGGCGGCGGGTCCCGGTCCAGCACCTCCCATCGGGCGGCGAGCGCGTCGACGAGGAGGAACCCGCGGCCGGATTCCGCCAGCGGAGCCGGGGGCGCCGTGCCGCCGGGCCCCGGCGGGCGGGGCGGTCCGCTGCGGGTGTCGCTGACCTCGATGCGGACACTGCCCGTGACGAGGGAGAGCCGCAGCTCGAAGTCCCGCCCGGGCACCCGGCCGTGGGTCACCGCGTTGGCGGCGAGTTCGGCCACGATCACGGCGGTGGCGTCGGAGGTCTCGGTGCCGTGCGGGATACCCCAGGTGTGCAGTTGGTGCAGGGCAAGGTGCCGGGCAAGGCGAGCGCCGCGCGTGGTGGCGCTGAAGCGCTGGGAGAACACACTTACGGTAACCGGGCGTTGGGGGCTTGAAGGTGCGGTCATGCGCTCAATCTGACGGCCTAGAAGGGTGTTTCACCAGGTCGACGCCGCGTACGCCATGACGGCGCACGCGCTCACACCCTGGAATGTACCCGTGACAGCCCGTGACCATGTGCGGCGGGAGGCAACCGGACGGTGGCCGACGGCGCGTGGGGGGCGAGCAGGAAGCCGCAGCCTTCGGAGGGCGCACGCCCCCGCTCCCACTCACGAACATGTTCGTGTCGAACTTGTTCGCGACGAACACGTTCGTTACGGTGGCGGCATGACAGCACAGCCCCCGGCCCCCCGCAGCCGCCGCGACCGCCCCGCCAAACCGGCCCTCACCCGGGACGGCATCATCGACACCGCCGTCGCGCTGATGCGTGCCGAGGGCCTGGACCGGGTCACCATGCGGCGGCTGGCGCAGGAGCTGGACACGGGTCCGGCGTCGCTGTACGTCTACGTCCGCAACACGGCGGAGCTGCACGCGGCCGTGCTCGACCGGCTGCTCGGCGAGGTGGACCTCTCCCCCGTGGGCACCGAGGGCGACTGGCACGACCGGCTCGTCCGACTGCTGACCTCGTATGTCGACGTGCTCTTCGCACACCCCGCGCTGGCCCGCGCGGCCCTGGTGGCCCGCCCGCACGGCGAGCACTACCTCAACCTGGTGGAGGCGATCCTCGCCCTGCTCGCCGAGGGAGAGGTGCCGCCCGGGCGGGCGTCATGGGGCCTGGACCTGCTGTTGCAGTACGCGACGGCGAGCGCGGCCGAGCACTCCACCCAGGGCCGGACACCCGAGGCCAAGGAGGACTGGGACGCGTTGACCCGGGCCCTGCTGGGCGTCCGGCCCGAGCGGCACCCGCAGATCGCCGCGCTGGGCACGGTCCTGGTGTCCGGCCCCGGCGAGGCCCGTCTGGCCTGGGGATTCCAGGTGCTGATCAGCGGCATCACGGCGGCACCCGAGCCGCCCACCACTGCGCGTACTCCCTGAGGAGGCAACCATGTCCACCCATCACACCCTCGCCATAGTCGGCGCCGGTCTCGGCGGTCTCGTAGCGGCCCGAGTGCTGCATGTGCGCGGCATCGAGGCGGTCGTCTACGAACGCGACGCCTCCCCCACCGCCCGCCCCCAGGGCGGCATGCTCGACATCCACGAGGAATCGGGGCAGGCCGCGCTGCGCGCCGCCGGGCTCTTCGAGGAGTTCCGGGCGATCGTCCACCCCGGCGGCGAGGAGTTCCGTGCCCTCGACCCGGACGGCACGGTCCGCCACAAGGACGCCGGGGAGGCCGGCCGGCCCGAGGTCGACCGCAACGACCTGCGGCGCATCCTGCTGGACTCACTACCCGAGGGCACGGTCCGCTGGGACACCAAGGTGACCGGCGCCCGCGCCCTGGGCGACGGACGCCACGAGGTGACGCTCGCCGACGGCACCGTCTTCACCACGGACGTGCTGATCGGCGCGGACGGCGCCTGGTCCCGGATCCGCCCCCTGCTCTCCCCGGCCGTGCCCGCCTACGCCGGGGTGTCCTTCGTCGAGACGGACCTGTACGAGGCGGCCGTACGGCACCCCGCGACGGCCGAGCTCCTCGGCGGCGGCATGATGTTCGCGCTCGCCGACGGCAAGGGAATCCTCACGCACCTGGAGACCGACGGCTCGATCCACGCGTACGTCGCGTTCAAGGTCCCCGAGGACTGGCTGTCGGGGCTCGACTTCACGCACCCGGACTCGGTCAAGGAGACGCTGCTCGCCCACTTCGAGGGCTGGGACGACCGGCTGCGCGCCCTGATCGCCGACGCGGACGACGCCATGACTCCGCGACCGATCCACGCCCTCCCGGTCGGCCACCGCTGGGCACACATGCCAGGCGTGACGCTCCTCGGCGACGCGGCGCACCTGATGTCGCCGTTCGCGGGCGAGGGGGCGAACGCCGCGTTGCAGGACGGCGCGGAACTCGCCACGGCCCTGGCGGCCCACCCGGACGCCTTCGACACCGGTCTTCTCGCCTACGAACAGGCCCTGTTCCCGCGCGCGGAGCAGACCGCCGTCCAGTCGGCCCAGGGCCTGGATCTCCTCTTCGGCCCGGACGCCACGGAGAACCTGGTGGCCATGATGAGCGGGCAGGGGGAGCAGCAGTCGGACTAGGGCGTGTTTCGACCACCGAACCGGCCGAACCCTCCGCGCCGGCCGATGCCCCGGCCACCCCCGCTCCGCCCGCCCGACGGCCGACGAAGAACCGCTGAGGCCCCGGCCCACGGCCGGAGGGCACACCCGTCCGCCTACGGGTTCTCCCAGGCCGCCGGCTCCTCCGCCAGCTCACGCACCGGTGCCGGCAGGGTGCCCGACGCGATGTCCGCGAGCGTGACGCCCTCCAGGATGCGGCGGACGTTCGCCCGGACCGCCACCCACAGCGGCAGCAGCGGCTCGGCGGGGCCGGTGTAGGCGAGCCGGCTCGGGCGTTCGCCGCGTACGGAGACGATCGGGCCGTCCACCGCGCGGATGACGTCCGCGACCGTGATCGCGTCGGCGGGGCGGGCGAGCCGGTAACCGCCGCTGCCGCCGCGCCGGCTGTCGACCAGGCCGCCGCGGCGCAGATCGCCGAGGATGCCCTCCAGGAACTTGTGCGGAATGCCCTGCGCGGAGGCGACCGTCTCCGCCTTGACCGGACCGCTCCCCTGCCGGACGGTCAGCTCCAGCGCCGCCCTTACCGCGTAATCCGCCCGCGCCGAGATCCTCATGGACCCATTGTCGGCCCTGCCCCCATGCACAATGGCCGCATCCGCGCCCGTCGAGGAGACTGTCTTGGAGCTGAGCAGACGTACCTTCAGCGCGATCGCCGGCACCGCAGCGCTCGGGCTCTCGCTCGGCGGGAGCAGCGCCATGTGCGTGGCTGCCGCCGCCGCGCCGACCGGCCCGCCGCCCGGCACGCCGGGCGCGGACGGCCGGAAGCACCGGGTGGACTTCGACCGGTACTCGATGATCGTCGACGGCCGGCGGGTCGTGCTGTGGTCCGGCGAGATGCACCCGTTCCGGCTGCCGAGCCCGTCCCTGTGGCGGGACGTGCTGCACAAGCTCCGCGCGCACGGCTACAACACGGTCAGCGTCTACGTCGCCTGGAACTACCACTCCCCGGCCCCGGGCTCCTACGACTTCACGGGCGTACGCGATCTGGACCTGTTCCTGCGCATGGCCGCCGAGACCGGGCTGTATGTGACCCTGCGCCCGGGCCCGTACATCAACGCCGAGGTCGACGCGGGCGGCTTCCCCGGCTGGCTGACCGCCACCCGGGGCACGGCCCGCACGGCCGACCCGACGTATCTGCGTCACGTCGACGAGTGGCTGACCGCCGTGAACCGGATCGCGGTACGGCACCTGTACACCAGGGGCGTCGGCACGGTCGTCCTGTACCAGCTGGAGAACGAGTACGCGAACCACGTCACCGAGCCCACCGGCCGCGACTACATGGCCCATCTGTACCGGAAGGTGCGGGCCGACGGCATCGACGTGCCGCTGTTCCACAACGACAAGGGCAGAAACGGGTACTGGGCGCCCGGCACGTTCGACACGGGAGGTGAGCGCGGCCGCTGGCTGTACGGCTTCGACGGCTATCCGTCGCCGTTCCGGACACCGCCGGACTGGGGGTATTTCGGCCCGGGCGGCATCAAGGGCGGCTCCACGGCCAGTCCCGAAACCCCTGGTCTCATCGCCGAGTTCGGGGGCGGCTGGTTCGATCCCTGGGGCGGCGCGGAGTTCGGCGGGAAGGGATACGCCGCATCACGCCGCACCCGTGACGCGGCGTACGAGCGGCGCTTCTATCTGACCAACCTCGCCAACGGCATCAAGGTCCACAACGTCTATATGACCTTCGGCGGCACCTCCTGGGGCTGGTTGCCCGCGCCCGTCGTCTACACGTCGTACGACTACGGGGCCGCCCTCGACGAGGCCCGGCAGCCGACCGCCAAGCTCGTGCCGATGCACCAGGTCGGGCATCTGCTGCAGAGCTTCCCCGACCTGGCCGAGCTGGACCGGGCGGCGGACATCTCCGTCGGCACGCAGGACATCCGGGCCTACCACCTCGTCAACCCCGACACCGGGGCGCACGTGTACGTGCTGCGCAACGACTCCTCCACCGACGCCGTCGCCGCCCTGCCGCTCGCCGGGACGACCGTCTCGGTGCCGGTCCCCGGCCGGGACGCCCGGCTGCTGGCCGCCGGGATCTCCCTCGGTCGGTGGACACTGCGCCACTCCACCGCGCAGCCCATGCTGCGCATGACCGCCGGACGCCAGGACATCGCCGTGTTCACGGGCCGCACGGGCGAGGAGACGGAGACCGTCCTGGAGTGCGCGAGCGAGCCCGCCGTCACCGTGCTGGAGGGCACGGCCGACTGCGCGTACGAGGGCGGCGTCCTGCGTGTGCGTGCCCGGCTCGACGGCCTCACCAGGATCGCGGTGACGGGCAGGGGCGGGGCGACCCCCCTGCTTCTGCTGCTCGCCGACGACGCGGCCTCCGTACGGCTGTGGCCGCGCACCACCCCCTCGGGGCCGGTCCTGGTGCACGGGCCCGCCCTGCTGCGCACCGCCGTCCTGCGCGGCGCGACCGCCGAGCTGACCGGCGACACGGTCGAGGAGGCGGACCTGGAGCTGTGGGCGCCGCGCGGGGTGAGCGAGGTCGTCTGGAACGGGGCCGGGCTGCGCACACGGCCCACCCGCTCCGGCAGCCTGCGCGCCGAGCGACGACTGCCCGGCGCCGGGGCCGTGCTGCTGCCCGCGCTGACGGAGTGGCTCCGCAAGGACGAGAACCCCGAGTCCGCCGCCGGTTTCGACGACTCGGCGTGGCGGACCGCCGACCTGACCACGTCCTTCAGCACGACCCCGGCGCCCGCCGGGGGGCCGGTCCTCTTCGCCGACGACTACGGCTTCCACTACGGGGACGTCTGGTACCGGGGCCGCTTCGAGGGCGCGGCCGGGGCCCAGTCGGTGTCCCTCGCCTATGTCTCCGGCACCCAGGGCCTGTTGATGGCATGGCTGGACGGCCGCCCGCTGGGCATCCACCGGATGCCCGTACCGGACACGAGCACCGTCCGGCAGGCGACCTGGAAGGCCACGGCGACGTTCCCGCTCGCTCCGGGGAGCCCGCCTCTGCGAGAGAACGGCCCGCACGTCCTCTCCGTCCTCGTCCGCCGCATGCAGCACGACCAGGACGGCCGGGCGGACGACACCCACAAGGCCGGCCGGGGCCTGGCCTCGGTCGCCTTCAACGGCGCCTCCCCGTCCGTCCGTTGGCGGATCCAGGGGGCGACCGCCCCCGACCCCGTACGCGGCCCGCTCAACAACGGCGGTCTGTACGGCGAACGAAAGGGCTGGCACCTGCCCGGCTTCCACGACCACGACTGGCGGCCCGCGCACGTCCCGAACTCCGAGCGACGACAGGGCGTGGTCTGGTACCGGACCGGCTTCCGGCTGTCGGTCGACCCCGCCACGGACGCGTCGATCGGCCTGACCCTCACGGACGACCCGTCCCGCGCCTACCGGGTACAGATCTTCCTCAACGGCTGGAACATGGGCCAGTACATCAACGACGTGGGCCCCCAGCACACCTTCGTCCTGCCGAACGGAATCCTGAACACACGGGGAGCCAACACACTCGCCCTCGCCGTCCTGTCCGACGGCACCACACCCTCCGGCCCGGGAGCAGTGACACTGACCTTGCTCGGCCGGGCATCCGGAGGAGTCCCGGTATCCCTGGTGAACTCCCCCGGCCCGGGGCACTAGTTCAGGCGCGCGGCCGTTCCGCGGGAAGGGTGGCGTGGGCGATTCCCGTCAGGTTGCCCTGGACGACGAGGATCTCGTTGCGGGCCGAGCCGTCGAAGTCGGCCGCGTAGACGGTTCCGCCCAGGTCCGTCACGTAGAGGCGGGCGGACGCGCGGTCCAGGGCGAGGCCGATGCCTTCCATCAGGTGGGTCCACAGGATCTCGGGCTCCCGGCGGCCCGTGGGCGGCGGGTCCAGCGGGGCGCGGTTCACGCTGTTGCCCCGGGGCGGGTCCCCGCGGTCCGTCCAGTACAGCATGCGTGCCGTGAGGTCGAGTTCCAGGTCGATCGGCTCCGGCAGCCCCTCGAACAACACCTCGATGTCGCTCCGGCCGGCCGCGGTCTCACCGGCCGGTACGTCGGCTCCGGCGCGCAGGATCCTCCCGAGACCCCCGTCGCTCGGGCCCTTCTGGGTCCAGTAGAGGTGTCCGGCGCCGGGGTCCACGGCCACGCCCACGCACCATCTGGTCTCGTCGCGGCGGTCCTCGTCGCCCTCGCCCGCCTGCACGAGGGTCTCGACGTGCGAGCCGTCGAGGTCGCAGCGCATGACGCGCATCCCCTCCCGGTCACCCCAGTACAGCTTTTGGGTCGTGGGCTCCAGTTGGAGTTGCTTCGGGGTGTGGGTGATGCCGGTCGGGACGATCGTCGTACGGTTGCCGCCGTCCAGGTCCACGCGTTCGATCGAGCCGTCGTCCGCCGACGGGATCCCCATGTTGGTCCAGTAGACGTGCCCGGCCCCGGCATCGACGGCGATCCCGTCGGGGATCCTGCATCCGGTGACGAGGACCTGTTTGCCGGAGCCGTCGGGGTGCACGGAGAACAGCCGGCCGCCGCTGCTGGCCTCCAGCACGAACAGTCTGTCCTGCGGCCCGGTCATCGTCCCTCCCCCGTCGGCCCGTCGGCGCCCGCGCTCCCGGGTCGCAGGTCGCCCTGGCTCGCACGCGCCGCCAGCAGGCCGAACAGCATCGCGTCGCGCCGGGCGGCCAGTTCGTCGATCGAACGGCCCCCCGCCTCCTCCAGGACGCCGCCCACGATCTTCTCCCTGAGTTCGGGCGTGAACTCGGGCGTGCCCAGCTCCTGCCAGGACGCGACCATCCGCGGCATGAGAGTGTCCATGAAGTGCTGGATACCGCCCTCGCCGCCGCCGAGATGCCACAGCAGGCTCGGGCCCATCACGCCCCATCTGAGTCCCGGGCCCCAGGACACGGCGTCGTCGGCGTCGCCGACGTCGAGCACTCCCTGCTCGATGAGATACACGACCTCGCGGTACAGGGCGCTCTGGATGCGGTTGGCGACGTGCCCGGGCAGTTCCTTCTTGAGGTGGATCGGCTTCTTGCCGATCGCGGCGTAGAAGGCCATGGCCTCCCGGATCGTCTCCGGGGCCGTTCTCGTGCCGCCGACGACCTCCACCAGCGGGATGATGTGCGGGGGGTTGAAGGGGTGGCCGATGACTGTCCGCTCCGGATGCCGGCACTCGGCCTGGATGTCGCTCATCGTGATGCCCGACGTGCTGGACGCGATGATGGCGTCGGGCGGTGTGGCGTCGTCGATGTCGGCGAACAGTTTGACCTTGAGTTCCGGGCGTTCCGGCGCGTTCTCCTGGACGAAGTCGGCGTCCGCGAGGGCCTGTCGCAGGTCGGTGGTGAAGCCCAGGCGCTCGGGCGAGGCTCCGGGCGCGAGCCCGAGGGTGGCCGCCGCGTTCCAGGCCGCCTCCACGTACGACCGCAGGGCCGTCTCCGCGCCGGGGGCGGGGTCGGTCGCGATGACGTCGAAGCCGCGGGCGAGGTAGTGCGTGGCCCAGCTCGCGCCGATGGTGCCGGTGCCGACGATCGTCACACGGTGGACGGGTTTGTGCGGCACGGCGGGGTCCGTCCGGCTGTCCGTGCTCATGGCGTCGGCTCCGTCCCCGGCGCGCCCGGGATCGCTCCCTGGGTGCGCAGCTGGGCGATCTCGGCGGGGCCGAATCCCATCTCGGCAAGGATCTCGTCGGTGTGCTCGCCCAGTTCCGGTGCCCGCTTGGCCGGCACCTTCGGCACCCCTCGCAGATTGACCGGGCTGCTGATGGTCTCCGCCAGCCCGGGGACTCCTTCCAGCGGCACGACGATGTCGTTCGCGCGCAGCTGAGGGTCCTGCGCGGCCTCCTCCGGCGTCTGAATGAGGCTGTAGACGACGCGTTCCCGGTGCAGGACGTCCTTCCAGTGGGCGAAGGGCCGCGAGCGGAACTCGGTGTCGAGCAGCTCGGCCAGCGCGGCGGCGTTCCGGACCAAGGCCTCGATGTCCGCGAAACGGGGATCCTCGAGCAGCTCGGGGTGTCCGATGGCCCGCGTCAGTCCCGGCCAGTGCGCGGGTGAGGCGACCAGCATGAACCATTCGCCGTCCGCGGTCCGGTACGGGTTGATCAGCGGGTTCGCCGGCGCCTTCCGGTCGTGCAGCTCGAACGGCGTGCCGTCGGCGAGCGCGCCGGCCACGAGCGTGCCCGTGGCCCAGACGCCCGCGGCGAGCAACGACGTCCCGACGCTGGCCCCTTGTCCCGTCCGTTCGCGGCGGTACAGGGCGGTCACGATCGCCGCGTAGACGGCGATCGCCGACATGTAGTCGCCGCTGCCCCAGACCGGCACCGTCGGCGGGGCTCCCGCGTCCCGGGTGGAGGCCAGCAGCCCGCTGCGCGACCAGGCCGCGGTCAGGTCGAAGCCCGGCTGCCCGGCGTCGGGACCGGCGTCTCCGAAGCCGGTGATGTCGGCGTAGACGACCCGCGGGTTCCAGCCCGCGACCTCCTCGTACCCGAGGTGCAGCTTCTCGCGCGTGCCGTGGGGGAAGTTGGTGATCACCACGTCGGCCCACTCGACCAGGCGTTTGAGGATCTCGGTGGCCGCCGGGGACTTCAGGTCGATCACCATGCCGCGCTTGTTGCGGTTGGCGAGGTGCCAGCTGTAGTTGGCCTGTGCCTGGGGACTGGGCGGCACGGAACTCAGCCGCCGCTGGGGGTCGCCCTGCCCCGGTGGCTCGATCTTGATGACGTCCGCACCGAAGTCGGAGAGCACGGTGGCCGCGGCCGGTGCCGCGATGAAGGACGACGCGTCGAGGACCTTCAGGCCGGTGAACACGGATTCGGTGGTCATGGTCATCACCTCACGAAGGCGCTCAGGCCGCCGGTCACGGCGCGTCCGACGATGAGGGTCTGGATCTCCCGCGTGCCCTCGTACGAGTAGATGGCCTCGGCGTCGGCGACGAAGCGGCCGACGTTGTAGTCGAGGACGATGCCGTTGCCCGCCAGAAGTTCGCGCGCCCAGCCGACGTTCTCGCGCATCCGCGCGGTGCAGTAGGCCTTCGCCAGCGCGGACTGCTCGTCCCGGTAGATCCCCGCGTCCTGCAACTGGGCCAGGCGCGTCACCATCCCGCAGGAGGCCGTGGCGTTGCCGAGCATCTTCACCAGCAGGTCCTGGACGAGCTGGAAGCTTCCGATCGGGCGCCCGAACTGCTCCCGCTCCTTCGCGTACTGCAGGGCGATCTCGTAGGCGCCGAACATCACGCCCACCGCCTGCCACGCCACGCCGCTGCGGGTCTGGCGCAGGATGTCGGCCGTGTCCTTGAAGGAGTTCGCCTTCTGCAGCCGGTTGGCCTCCGGGACCCGGCAGCCGTCGAGGACGATGTCGGCGTTCTGCACGATCCGCAGCGCCATCTTGTGCTCGATCTTCGTCGCGGTGAACCCGGGGGTGTCCTTCTCCACGACGAAGCCCAGCACATGACGGGTCTCGACGTCGCGGGCCCAGACGACGACGAGGTCGGCGAACGTCGCGTTGCCGATCCATCGCTTGGCTCCGTCGAGGATCCATGCGTCGCCGTCGCGGCGCGCGGTCGTCCGAAGGCCGCCGGCCACGTCGGAGCCGCCGTGCGGCTCGGTCAGCCCGAAGGCGCCGATCTTCTCGAAGCGGCTCATCGCCGGCAGCCATCGCCGCTGCTGTTCCTCGGAACCGCAGGCGAGGATGGTGCCCATCGCCAGACCCGTGTGCACACCGAAGAACGTCGCCACCGACGCGTCGGCATGCGCGAGCTCCAGGGACATGAGGCCCGCGAAGAGGTTGCTCGGCCTGGATTCCGGCGAGTCCGGGTCGGCCCAGTCCATCAGACCGAGTCTCCCGAAGCCCTCGATCAGCTGGAAGGGGAACTCTGCCCGGGACCAGTAGTCGTCGACGATCGGGGCGACCTGCGTGCGGAGGAACTCGCGGACGGACTCGATCTTCTCCCGCTCGCTGTCCGACAGCAGTTCCTCGTAGGCATAGAAGTCGGCGGGCAGCAGGCCCGCCTCCAGATAGGGACCGGACGGTGCCGGCATCATCGCCGCGACGCTCATCGCACTCTCCCTCGGGGACGGATCGGCAGCGGATCAAAGGTCCGGGGCGGCGGGCGCGCTGCTGCCCGGTGTTCCGGTACCCCGGCGCGATTGAACGCGGATCCGGGGCCGGTTCCGTGGACCCACGCCGTACACGGGCGCGGTCGGCGCCCTGCACCACCCCAGTGGTCCGGTCGCGGTCCGGTGCGAGCGCCCGGCCGGGCGCGGCTCGGGTTCCGGGACAGCGGCTCCGGGCCGACGGCTCCGGCCGTGTGCTCCGGGAGGGGGTGACGCGGCGGCGGCCGTACGCAGAGAACGGCCCCCGCCCGACGACCGGGCAGGGGCCGGGGGACGGCCGGCGGGCGGGTGTCAGCCCATGAACACGGGCTGCGGCAGGCCCTTCCCCGCGCCGGGGACGACGAGGAGCGAGCCGGAGAGCGGATGCGGTGCCTCCAGTCCCGTACGGGCCGTGGTGATGTAGAGGTCCGACAGATCGGCGCCGCCGAACGCGCACGCGGTGGGGCGGCGCACCGGCAGCCGGAGGACGCGGTCCAGCTCGCCGGAGGGGGTGTAGCGGTGGACCGCGCCGCCGTCCCACAGGGCGACCCAGACGCAGCCGTCGGCGTCGACGGTGAGCCCGTCGGGGAATCCCTGCTCGACATGGGCGAGCGGGCGCCGGCCGGCCGGAAGGCCGTCCTCGCCGATGTCGAAGACGTCGATCCGGCGGGTCGGCGAGTCGATGTAGTACATCAGCCGGCCGTCGGGGCTCCACCCCGTGCCGTTGCTGACGGCGACGTCGTCCAGCACGGGCAGAACGGTTCCGTCCGGGACGAGGCGGGTCAGGGCGCCGCCGCCCGGCGCCTCGTCGTAGCGCATGGTGCCCGCCCACAGCGAGCCGTCGGCGGCGACGGCCGCGTCGTTGCCGCGGCGGCCGGGGACCGGTTCGCGGTGCAGCCAGCGGAAGTCGCCCCCGTCCGGCCCGTACAGGCCGACGCCGTCCCTGAGGTTGACCACCAGACCGCCGCCCGCGCGCGGCTTGGCGGCGCCCACATGCTGCTCGGTCGCCATCACGGTGCGGCGCCCGGAGGCGGGGTCGTAGGTGTGAACGCGGGACCCCAGGATGTCGACCCAGATCAGCCGCCCGGCGGCGGCGTCCCACGTCGGGCCCTCGCCGAGAGCCGCGTACTCCCGTACGGCGATCTCGTACGGCGTCATGCGGCGCCCCGGTGGCCGAGTCGCTCGGACAGTTCCGCGGCGCCCTTCGCCACGAGCTGCTCCAGCTCGGCGCGGCGGTCCTCGCTCCAGCGGATCATGGGCACGGAGATGGAGAGCGCGGCGACGACCTGTCCGGTGCGGTCGCGCACGGGGGCCGCGACACAGCTGACGTCGGGGTTGGACTCGCGGGTCTCCACGGCGATGCCGCGGGTGCGGATCCCGCTCAGCGCCTCGTGCAGCACCGCCGGGTCGGTGATGCTGTTGGGGGTCATGGCGACCAGCTCGGCGTCGTCCGGGATGCGCGCGGCCAGCTCCGGCTCGGGGAGGGACGCGAGGAGCATCTTGCCGACGGAGGTGCAGTGGGCGGGCAGCCGGCGGCCGGCGGCCGACACCATGCGCACGGCATGCGTGGAGTCGACCTTGGCGATGTAGATGACGTCGGTGCCTTCGAGGATGGCCACGTGCACGGTCTCGTCGCAGGTCTCGGCGACCGAGCGGGCGATCTGCTGGCCCTCGGCGGCGAGGTCCAGCTGCTCGGCGTAGCGGCTGCCGAGCTGGTACGGGCGCACACCGAGCCGGTAGCGGCCCGGCTGCCCCGGCACCGGGACGATGTAGGACCGGGCGGCGAGCGTGGTGACCAGCTCGTGCACGGTCGTGCGCGGCAGCTGGAGCCTGCGCACGATGTCGGGGGCGGAGAGCGTCCCGTCCCCGTCGAGGAAGAGCTCGAGTATGTCGAGAGCCCGTGTCACGGCAGGTACAAGGCGTCCCACGATCGGCCCCCTCTCTGTGTTCGAAATTTCAACTGGCGATCGGCATGGCGAACACAGGCTAGTCATACTGGGCTTGGGCGGGCAATGGGCGTGCGGGGCGTGCACCTTGGGGGCCATGGTCCTGCTGTGACCACGGAGGCCGGGCGAAACGGCGACGGTGCTGGGCACAAGGGGTACGAGGATGGGGCCCGTGCCCGGTGTCGTCAGCGGTGGAGGCCGGGGTCGCCCAGTTCTCCTCTGAGGCGCTGTGCGCGCAGGACCAGTTCCAGTTCGAAGCGGCGGTCCGGGTCATCGATCTCGTCCCCCCACAGTTCGCGGATCTGCCGCAGGCGGTAGCGGACGGTCTGCGGATGGACGCCCAGCCGGGCGGCCACCTCCGGCGCCCCGCCCCGGGTCTCCAGCCAGGCCAGCAGCGTCTGGGCGAGCCGGCGCGCATGGGTCGGCCCGCACTGGGCCAGCGGTGCGAGGCAGCGCAGCGTCAGGTCGTCGATCAGTTCCTCCGGTTGGAGCAGCACCAGCGCCTCCGTGTGCTCGGTGCACTGCAGCACCTCCCCGCCGGGCAGCAGCCCCCGCTCCATCAGCCGCACCGCCGCCTCGGCCCAGCGCAGCGACTTCGCCGCGTCGGCGAGCGCTACCGGCGGCCCGATCGCCCCGGCCCATCCGCTCAGGGCCCGTTGCAGCAGTTCGGGACGGCCCGCCGCGTCCGGCTCGGGCACGACCATGCGGGGCCGCTCGTACTCCAGGTCGAGGAGCACGCCCTGGCCGACCGCCGGCGCCACCGCCTCCCGTGCCGGGCGGATCAGCACGCCGACGGCGACCTTCTCCGGCAGCGGCCAGCCCACCCGCGCCGCCCGGTCGGCGAGCGCGTCCGCGGTGTCACTCCGATGGTGCTCGGACAGCAGCAGTTCCATCAGCCGCCGCTGGAGCCTCAGGCGCTCGCCCGCCTGCCGGGCCGCCGCCTCGGCATAGCCGCGCACGGACTGGTCGACCAGGCCGTCCAGGTACTCGTATCCGGCGTCGACCAGCTCGTACATCGCCGGGGGCGGGATGTCGACCCGCTGGCCGATCTCGGCGAAGCGCCGCCAGGCGAGCCGCACGCCGAGCCGGTAGATCGCCTGGAGCGCGTCGAGGCTGCGGCCCTCCAGACCTTCGCCGCGCCCGAACTCCTGGAAGACCTCGGGATGCACGCGCGCACGGCCCTCCGCGGACTCCAGATGCTGGACGAAGACCTCGATGGCGCGGCGGATCCCGACCAGGGCCATGGGTTCGCCGGAGTCGTCGAGCACCACCGGAAGATGCGGATACTCCCGGCGGATCTCTTTGAGGATCTCCTCGGCGAGCGCCGGCGCCTCGGCCATCGCCAGCGCCGTGAACCGCCGCGCCTGGGGGCGGGGCACCGCGTACCAGGCGGAGCGGGTCGTGACGGTTCCCGGGCGGGCCGTCACGGATCAGCGCTCCTGGCCGGTGTTCTCGTAGGTGATCAGCGGAGTGTTCGGCTGCGCGGGCGTCGCGTCGAGGAGGGCGACGACGCCGAGCGCGGCGCCCACGGCGAGCGCGGCGGCGGCCGCCATGGTGAGGAGGGCGGCTGGAAGTCTGGACATCGCAGGGTAAGCCTCTCTGTCGAGGTCGTCCCCCACCCCGGTGCGCCGCGCGACCGCGAGCGGTCACTCCGCGGCACCTGCCCTGCCGGCCCCGTACCGGCAAGTACCCAGTTTCGACAAGTGATTGACACTCCGTCAAGAGGCGCCTACGGTTCCCGGCCCAGACCGCACGCGCACTTTCCCTCTGGTGTCGGCCCACCCGTATCCCGCGTGAGTCGAGCCGTCTGACGCCCCTGGAGTGCCCGGATGCGCCGTAGAGTCCGACCTGTCTCCCTGGCCCTGCTGGGCCTCGGCACCTTCCTGCTGGTGCTGGCCCCGCTGCTCACGTGGTACGTGGCGCCGCGGGTCGCCGTCAACCCGATCGACATCGACACGACCGCCGTCTACGTCGGCACGGGCAGCGTCTTCGACGCCGACCAGGTGCGGACCGTCCCAGGTCAGCGGATCACCGTGACCCAGCGGGTGCGCGGCGACGTTGCCGACAGCGAGCGCGGCGGGGCCGCGGTCTGGGACGTGACCACCACGGTCGACACCGGCAGCACGCGGCCGGCCGCCGACCCGCACGGCGCGCTGGAGTTCATGCCCGGCCGCTGGGTCACGAACCGCAGGACCAACGAGCCGGTGCACTGCTGCCACGAGAGCCCCACCTTCGAGGGGGACGCGTATCTCAAGTTCCCCTTCGACGTGGGCCGGCACTCCTACCAGTGGTGGGACGACTCCCTCGGCTCGACCGTGACGCTGCACTACGCCGGCACCCGGAAGATCCAGGGCTACACGGGCTACCGCTTCACCGGCACGGTCGCCCCGGCCGAGGTCGGCACCCGGCTGGTGCCCGGGGTGCTGGTCGGCCGGCCCGCCGCCGGTCAGGTGCTCGCCGAGGAGTGGTACGCCAACCACGGCATCGAGCTGGTCGTCGACCAGCGCACCGGCCGGGTGATCTACGCCCGGGTCGCCCCCCGGCGTACGCTGCGCGCCCCCGGGGCGGCGAAGGACGCGGTGGTCCTGCTGGACAGCCGGAAGATCGCCTTCGACACGGCCACCCAGCGGGACCAGGTCCGGCAGGCCAGGCGGGAGAGCGGTCAACTACGGCTGCTGGACGGCCCCTTGCCGATCGGCGCCGCCGCGGCGGGGTTCGTCCTCGCCGTGGCGGGCGGTGTGCTGCTGGTACGCGGGCGACGGGATCCCGGAACATCCGGATTGTCCGGACCCACGGCCACGATGTGATGAGGCGTCAGCTCCAAATGGCATCGAAATTGTCACCCCCGTGAGTAGCCCGCGACGGACCGCTGGGCCAAAACTGTCCACCCCCACCCGAGCACGGCCTGCCCGAGCCGCCCACCCAAGGAGAGGCACGCCCCACCCCCGCCCCGCACCGCCGCGCCACCCGTACCACCGGCGTCACCGCCCCACCCCCCACCACCAACGCCACCCCGCACTCCCGCACCGGCCGACCGCGCACCCCGGCCTCGGCGCCCCCCGCACCGGGCGCCGGCCCGCGGCCGCACCGGCCGGCGGGCGGCGATCACCACGCTCCCTGCCCCACGCCGAGTTCCGCACCCCGAGACGAGTTGGAGCACCCATGCCCCAGCACGTACCGTCCCCGCTGCGCGCCGCCGTCCCGCGCGTCGCGCAGCACCCGCCGGCGCTCCCCCCACACCCGCGCCGCATCGTCTTCCTCGCCCGACGCGATCTCGGCAATCCGGCCGCGGGCGGCTCCGAACTACTGGTCGACCGCCTCGCCGACGGACTCACCCGCCTCGGCCACCAGGTCACCCTGCTGTGCGGCGGGCCCGCCTCCCCCGCCGCCGACCACGCCCGCGCCGGCGGCAGTCCCCTGCGTGACTACCGGGTCGTCTCCGCGGGCGGCGACCTGGGTCACTATCTGCGCGCCCGGCCCGCCCTGCACCGCCGGATCGGCGACTGCGATCTGCTGGTCGAGGTGTGCAACGGCATGCCCTACCTCGCCCCGTTGTGGCACCACGGCCCCACCCTCTGCCTGGTCAACCATGTCCACACGGACCTGTGGCGGATGCGGTTCCAGGGCCCGCTGGCGCCCGCCGCACGGATCGGCCGACGGCTGGAGCACTGGGCCCTGGCTGGCGGGCAGCGCGGCGGTCTGCTGGTCGCGGTGTCCCCGTCGACGGCGCACGCGCTGCGGGCGATCGGGGTCGAGCACGAGCGGATCCGGGTCGTGCACAACGGCGTCGAGGATCCGGAGCCGCTCGTGGCGAAGGCCCCCGAGCCGCTGTTCGTGGCGATGGGACGGCTCGTCGAGTACAAGCGGATCGATCTGCTGCTACGGCTGTGGGAGCGGGTCCGCCCGGTCACCGGCGGGCGTCTGGTGATCGTGGGCGACGGACCCGAGCGGGAGCGGTTGGAGCAGCTCGCCGGTCCCGGCGTCGAGTTCACGGGCCATGTCACCGAGGCCGAGAAGCACCGGCTGCTGTGCGCCGCCTGGATCCTGCTGCATCCCTCCGCCGTCGAGGGCTGGGGCCTGGTGGTGACGGAGGCGGCGGTGCGCAAGACCCCGGCGATCGCTTTCGACGTGCCCGGACTCAGAGACTCCGTCACGGACGGGGAGACGGGGGTGCTGGCGCGTGGGGAGTCGTCCTTCGCCGCCGCCTGGTGCGCCCTCGCGCTCAGCAACGACCGCCGCCGGCTCATGGGGAGGGCGGCCCGCGAACGCGCGGCCCGGTACCGCTGGCACCGCACGGTCCAGCGGTTCCGGGCGGTGGCGGCGGAGGCGGTGAGGAGCTGGGCGCCGTGACCGCGGCGACCGGCCCGGTCCCGGACAGGGACCCCGGCACCCCGGACGTCCGCCCGGACAGGGGCCCCTGCGCCCCGGACGTCCACCCGGTCACCGGCGCGCCCCCCGGCTCCGGCCTCAAGGACCCCTCCCTGCGCCGCTCCCTCGCCCTCTTCCGTGCCTTCCGTCGGGAGCAGCGGGACCCGGACGCCTGCTACTCGCTCCTCGCCCGGGACGCCGCCGACCAGGTGGAGGCGTACGGCGGCCCGGTGCGCGAGCGCACGGTGGTGGACGTCGGCGGCGGGGGAGGCTGGTTCACCGAGGAGTTCCGGCGGCGTGGCGCGCACGCGTATCTCTTCGAGCCGGACGTACGGGAGCTGGGCCCTCGGCCGCCCGCCGGGGCGGTGATCGCCGACGGGTATCTGCTGCCCCTCGCCGACGGGGCGGCCGATGTCGTCTTCTCCTCCAACGTCCTGGAGCACGTGGCCGATCCGGGGACCTTCCTCAGCGAGCTGGTGCGGGTGACCCGGCCCGGCGGGCTGGTCTATGTGTCGTTCACCAACTGGCTCTCCCCGTGGGGCGGCCACGAATGGGCGCCCTGGCACTACCTGGGCGCCGAGCGGGCCCGGGCCCGCTACCGGCGCCGTACCGGCAAGCCCGCCAAGCACACCCTCGGCGAGAACCTCTTCGCCGTGCACATCGGCCCCACCCTGCGGCAGGTGCGTGCCCGTGACGACGTCACGGTCGTCGCGGCGCGCTCCCGCTACTGGCCGTTCCTCGCGTCCGCGGTCGTGAAGGCGCCGGGGCTGCGCGAGTTCGCCACCTGGAACCTCCTCCTCATCCTCCGGCGGTGTCCCCCATGACGACCACGGTCCAGGCCCCTCCCCCGGCAGCCGTCCCCACCACCGCGGGGAGCGCGGACCCGCCGGAGGGCCCTCGCTCACGGCGCTGGCTGCTGGGGTTCTGGGCCGTGGTGTTCGTGCTGTTCCTGGCCGTGCAGCCGGGGCGGCAGACCTTCGACACCAAGCTCGGGGTCACCGTCGACCCCTGGCAGTTCCTGTCCGACCTCGGTCAGTTGTGGCACGACCGGGGCGGCTTCGGGGGCCTCCAGGACCAGTACGCCGGCTATCTGTGGCCGATGCTGCCGTACTACGCGCTGGCCAGGCTGGTCCATCTGCCGGTGTGGCTCGCGGAGCGGCTGTGGATGTCGCTGATCGTGTCGGTGGCCTTCTGGGGCGCAGTGCGGCTGGCCGAGCGGCTGGGCGTGGGCACCCGCGCCTCCCGGCTGCTGGGCGCGACGGCGTACGCGCTGTGGCCGGTGTTCACCGTGGTGATCGGCTCGACGTCGGCCGCCGCGCTGCCCGGCGCCTTCCTGCCCTGGGTGCTGCTGCCGCTGACGGACCAGCGCTACGCCGCCCGGGTCGCCGCCTTCCGCTCGGCGCTGGTCGTGCCGTTCATGGGCGGGGTCAACGCCGCCTCCACCCTGGCGTCCCTGCTGCCCGCCGGCCTCTATCTGCTCTCCCGGCCGCGCGGGCCCCGGCAGCGCAAGCTGATCGGCTGGTGGGTGCTCGGCGTGGTCCTGGCGACGGCGTGGTGGGTGGTGCCGCTGCTGGTGCTCGGCGTCTACGGCGAGAACTTCCTCCCGTACGTGGAGAGCGCGCAGACCACGACGGACACCATGTCGGCGGTGGAGTCCCTGCGCGGCGCCGGGAACTGGGTGGCCTATCTGCACTTCGGCGAGGCGTGGCTGCCGGCCGGCTGGACCGTGGCGTCCTCGGTCCTGGTGATCGTCTGCTCGGCGCTCGCGGCGGGGCTGGGCCTCGCGGGCCTGGCCAGACGGGACATGCCGGAGCGGCGCTGGCTGGTGCTGACCGTGCTGGTGGTCGTGGTGGTCACGCTGGCCGGGTACGGCGGCTCGTTCGGCGCGCCCTTCCACGGGGTCGTACGGGACTGGCTGGACGGCTGGCTGTCGCCGTTCCGCAACATCTACAAGTTCCAGACGGGCACGGCGCTCACGACGGCGCTCGGTCTCGTCCATCTCGTGGGGGTCGCCACCGATGCCCGCGGGGCCCGCCCGGTCCGGGGCCGCCGGCTGGCCCCGCTCGTCGCGGCCGTGCTCGTCCTGCCCGGACTGGCCTGGCCGTATCTGAACGGCTCGATCCTCCAGTCCGGTTCCTTCCAGCAGCTTCCGGCGTACTGGCATGCCACGGCCGACTGGCTGAAGAAGTACTCCCCCGACTCCCGCGCCCTGGTCGTCCCGGCGACCGCGCACGGCCTGTACACCTGGGGCTCCCCCGTCGACGAGCCGCTCGACGTGCTCGCGGACTCCCGCTGGGCCGAGCGGGACTTCGTGCCCTTCGGCGCCGCGGGCAACCGGCGCGCGATGGACGCGGTCGAGCAGGCCCTGATGACGGGCGGTGACATCCCGGGGCTCGCCGACTATCTGAGCCGGGCCGGCCTCTACTACGTGGTCGTACGCAACGACCTCGATCCGGACCAGATCGGCGCCGTCCCCACCACCACCGTGAAGCGCGCCCTCGAACAGTCCGGCTACCGCCGGGTGACCGGCTTCGGGCCGGAGACGACCGGGGGACGGATCGCGCACCACACCCCGCTCCAGATCGAGGGCCTCTATCCCCGTGCGCGGGCCGTGGAGATCTACGAGCCGGCGAACGCGGAGGTGACGCGGCCCGGACCGGCGCGGCTGCTGCCGGTCGCCGACACCGCCGTCGTCTCCGGCGGCCCGGAGGCGCTGCTGCCGCTGGCCGCCGACCCGGCGATACGGGGCCGGGCCGCCGTGCTCACCGGCGACAACACCCCTGGCCTCGGCACCTCGCCGGTGCAGGTGGTGGGTGACGGGCTGCGCCGCGCCGACACCCGCTTCGGCCTGGTCGACGCCAACACGTCGTACACCTACACCCGCGACGAGAAGAACGCCCCCGACGCCGTGCAGGACCCCGGGCGGCCCCCGCACCAGATCCTGCCGGTCACGGGTCTCGGCCATCAGACGGTCGCCGAGTTGCGCGGCGCCCGCTCGGTGACCGCGTCCTCCAGCGGCAACTGGCTGTTCCAGCTGCCGCAGTACGACCCGGTGAACGCCTTCGACGGCAACCCGGACACGGCCTGGGCGGAGGGCGCTCCGGGCTCGGCCGACGGGCAGTGGCTGCGGATCGCGTTCACCGGACCGGTGGACATGCCGTCCTCGGTGAAGGTGACCCCGCTGCCGCAGGACGGGGTCCGCTCCGCGGCGACCCGGATCCGGGTGGAGACCGCGAAGGGCTCGGTGAGCAGCTACCTCCGCCCCGACGGTACGACGCAGACCGTCAAGTCCCCGCCGGGCGCGACAAGTTGGCTGCGGATCACGATCCTGGACTCGGTACGCCACCGGACCGGGCTGACGGGCGCGGGCTTCTCCGAGATCAAGGTCCCCGGGGTCCAGGTGACCCGGCTGCTCAGGCTGCCGACGGACGCGAACGCATCCGACGCGAGCGCCGAGATCGTCTCCCTGCACCGCGCCGCCGACCCCACCGGGCTGTCCTCCACAGGCACCGAGACCGGACTGCACCGGCGCTTCTCGACCTCGGCGGCGGGGACGTTCGAGGTGGCGGCGAGCGCGGTGCCGCTCCCGGGCGACGCCCTGGACAGGCTGCTGTACCAGGTCGCGCCCGAGCAGCAGAGCCGTATCACCGCGACCGCCGACTCCACGGCACAGCTGGGCGCCGGGCTGTCGGCCCGCAACCTCACGGACGGCGATCTGACCACGGCATGGATCGCCGGGAACCGGCCCACGATCCATCTCTCCTGGCCCGGGAAACAACCGGTGGGCTCGATCGTGCTGGCCGCCGCGGGCGGCCTGTCGAGCCGTCCGACGAAGGTGGAGATCAGCTCCCCGGACGGCGCGACGATCGCCGGCGTCGACGAGAACGGCTGGGTCCGCTTCGACCCGATCACCACCGACCACCTGGACATCACGGTTGTCGAGACGGCCCCGGTGACCCTCCACAACCCGGTCGCGGGCGACGACCTGCGTCTGCCGGTGGGCCTCACGGAGGTGTACATCCCCGCGCTGGAGCAGTACCGCACCCCCCAGCCGCCGGCCTCGCGGACGTTCTCGCTGCCGTGCGGGCAGGGTCCGGTGCTGGCGATCGACGATGAGCTGTACGAGACGAGCGCGAAGGGGACCGTACGGGACCTGGTGGAACGGCGGCCGGTGACGCTGACGCCCTGCCGGCAGCACCGCGCCGGCACCTCCGTCGACCTCACCGCCGGTGCGCACCGGGTGGAGGCGGGCGATGCCGGGCCGCTGGCGGTGACGGATCTGACGCTGACCCGGGGGACGGTCACCGAGCCCGAGGCCGCGACCCGTGAACTGCGGATCGCCGACTGGCAGGGCGACCGCCGCGAGGTACGGGTCGGCTCGGGCGCGGCCTCGTATCTGACGACGTACGAGAACTACAACAAGGGCTGGGAAGCCACGCTGAACGGCCGGAAGCTCACACCGCTACGGCTCGACGGCTGGCAGCAGGGCTGGCGGATCCCGGCCGGAGCGGGCGGCACGGTGAAGCTGTCGTACGCGCCCTCGACGACGTACCAGGCCGGGCTGATCGGCGGCGGGGCCGGGGTGGCGGCGCTGGCGTTCTTCACGCTGTGGCGACGCCGCTCGCCCAACCCGGACGGGCCGTCGGCGCCGGTACCAGGTGCCGGGGTGTGGCTCGGCACGGTGGTCCTGACCCTGGCCGGCATCGTGGTCGCGGGGCCGTTCGCCCTGCTGGTCCCGCTGCTGGCGCTGGTGGCCCGGCGGCGGCACACGCTGCTGGTCCCGATCGCGTTCCTGGCGCTCGCGGGCGCGGGGATCGCGGCGGCGACGGGAGCGGGGGCGCCTCCGGCGGCCGGACGGGGCGCGTTCGGCCCGGTGGCCCAACTCCTCGCGCTGATCGGGCTGTTCGCGGCCCTGGTGAGCGTACGGGAGCCGGACGCGCCGGGGACGACGGCGGTACTGCCACCGGTGGGCACGGCCCCCACGGCCCCGGAAGCAACTCCGACGGCCCCGACCGCAGCGCAGACCGCACCGACGCGGCCCCTGCCGCGATGGAAGCCGCCATCGGCCGCACGCCTCCCGTGGCGCAGGCCGAAACCGCAGGCGACACCCCCCGGGGAACCCGACGACAGCAAGGGGGACGGCGCATGACCGCGCTGGAGCACCGCGCCGAGGATGCCGTACGGCGGCCCGTCCTCATCCCGTTCCCCGTGGTGGACGAGGTGGCCCGGCACTGCCTCCAGGCGGCGGAACCGGAGACGGTCCACATCGAGGTCCATCTCCCGGGCGCCCTGGAGCCCTCCCGGCTGCGCGAGGCGTTCACCCGGGCCCTGCATCTCCACCCCCGCATCCTGATGCGCGAGGCCCCCGTCCCCTGGTACGGCCGCCGCTACACCTGGGAGCTGACCCGCGACCCGGAGGTCGAGGCGGTCACCTTCGCCGCGCCCGGCCCGGACGCGCTGCGGGAGGCGAGGACCCGGGCGCTGGCGCAGGCCCCGCCGCTGACCCTGTCCCCGCCGATCCGCCTGGAAGCGGTGCCCGGCGCCACCGAGGGCGACGGCACGGTCCTCGTCCTCACCGTCAACCACACCGCCCTGGACGGCCCCGCCTGTCTGCGCATCCTCGCGACGGCCGCCGAACTCTACGGAGGCCGCGACCACTCCCCCACGGCGCCGCCCGTACGCCCGCCCGAGACCCTCCCCCGGCCCCCGGGCACCCCCTCGGTCTGGGCCCCGCCCGCACGGGTGGCGCCCGGCAGCCCCGGAACCTCCCCCGGCAACGGCCTCCTCGTCACCGAACTCCCCCTGCCCCGCCGACCGAAGGGCGCCCCCTACACCGTCAACGACCAGCTGATGGCGGCCACCGCCCTGACCGTCGCCCGCTGGAACCGGGAACACGGTGCCCGGCCCCGCCCCCTGCGCATCACGATGCCCGTCGACGACCGCCCCCGGGACGCCGGCATGCCCATCGGCAACGGCACCCGTCTCGTCGACGTCCCCTTCTCACCCGACGAGCTGACCGACACCGACCTGCCCGCCCTCCTGCGCCGCATCGCACAGCGGACCCGCGCGCTCAAGTCCCTCCCCCGCCCCCAACTCGGCCACGGCGCCGCCCTGCTCACGGCCCCCGTCGTGCCCGTCGCCTGGCGCGGGGCCGTCACCCGCGCGCTGCGCCGGGCCGCGACCCCCTGGACCTCGACCACCCTGCTCAGCAACATCGGCCGTATCCCGTACCCGATGGACTTCGGTGAGGGAGCGGGCCGCGCGCACGCCGTGTGGTTCTCGGCCCCGGCCCGGATGCCCCGCGGTCTGACGTTCACCACCGCCTCCACCGCCGGCCGGCTGCATCTGGCCCTGCGCTGGTCCCGTGCCCTGCTCGGCGAGGACGACGGCGTCCGGCTGCGCGACCTCTTCGAGCACTGTCTGCACGCCACCGAGGAGGCCCCATGACCACGACCGCCCCCCTCCGCCGTGGACTGCGCGACTTCTACGAGGACCCCGCCGTGCCCGTCGCCTCCGGCGCCGCCCGCAGTCTGCGTCAGGCCCGGATGCTGGCCGCCGCCCTCGGTCCGGCCGCCAACGGCGCGAGAACGGTCCTGGACATCGGGTGCGGCGACGGCACCGCGGCCGCCACCGCCGCGCCCCTCCTCGCGGGCCACCGGATCGTCGGCGTCGACTGGTCCCAGGACGCGCTCGGCCGGGCGCGCGCCCGGCTGCCGTACACGGTGCGCGGCGAACTCACCGACGGCGGGCTGCCGTTCCGTACCGGCGCGGCCGACGCGGTGCTGTTCAGCGAGGTCGTCGAGCACCTCGTCGACCCGGACTCGGCGCTCGACGAGATCCGCCGGGTACTGCGCCCCGGCGGTCATCTCATGCTCTCCACCCCGAACCTCGCCGCCTGGTACAACCGCGCCCTGCTGCTCGCGGGCGTCCAGCCCGTCTTCTCGGAGGTCAGCCTGCGCGCGATCCACGGCCGCCCCGGCCGGGAGGTCGTGGGGCATCTGCGGCTCGCCACCGCCCGCGCCCTGCGGGAGTTCGTCGCCGCGGCCGGGTTCGAGATCATGGCCCTGAAGGGCGCGCCCTTCCACGGCGTACCGCGTCCGCTGCGCCCGCTGGACCGCCTGGCCTGCGCGGTGCCGTCGGCGGCCTCCATCCTGCTGCTGCACGCGCGAAGGACGTGAGGCCATGTGGTGGGGGGTGGCCGCGGCCCTGCTGGCGAACGTGCTCTACAGCTCCGGGTTCGTCCTGGAGAAGAAGGCCCTCGCCGCGCTGCCCGCGGTGGACTTCCGCCGCCCGGCCCGGCTGCTGCGCCTGGTCCTGGGCAGCCCCTTGTGGATCGGGGGGTCGCTGGCTCTGGCCGCCGGTTTCGCCGCGCAGCTCGCCGTCTACCGCACCCTGCCGATCGCCGCCGCCCAGGGCATCTTCGTCTCCGGTCTGGTGCTGCTGGTGCTGCTGTCTGCGCGGCTGCTCGGCGAGGAGACCAGCGGACGGGAGCGGTACGCGCTCGGCGCCATCCTGCTCGCGCTGCTGATGGTGGTGCTGTCGCTGCGGGAGGGCTCCGACAGGGTGAGCCGCAGCGCCCCGTATCCGCTGGTGCTCACGGTCTGCGTGCCGACGCTGGCGCTGGGGGTGTGGCTGTACGGGGCCGCCGAGCGGCGCGCCCGCCACCGGCACCGGAGGACGACGACGGGTGTCGAGTACGGCGTGGCGGTGGGCCTGCTGTACGGGGTCAGCTCGCTCGCCATCAAGGGGGTGGCCGGATATCTGACCACGAGCGGGCTCGGGGACGCCGTGCTCGGCCTGCTGCGCTCCCCCTACCCGTATCTGCTCCTGTGCACCGGCGGTTTCGGTCTGGTGATGTCGCAGGCGGCGCTGCAACGCTGCCGGGCCTCGCTGATCGTTCCGGTGTGCACCACGGTGACCTCCCTGTTCACGGCGGTGCTCGGCACTCTGTCGTTCGGCGAGGCGCTGCCCCATGAGCCGCTGCGGCTCGCGCTGCGGCTCGCGGGCACGGCCCTCGCGGTCGCGGTCCTGCTGGCGATGCCGAGGCACGACACCGCACCGCCGCCCCCACGCCCCCTGCCCGCGAAGGAGCTGACTCCCCCGTGAACCCCGACGACCCGCTGCTGAGGATTCTGGCCTGCCCGCTGGACAAGGGCCCGCTGCATCTGCTCCCGGACGACGACGCCCCCGAGGCGCTCTACAACCCGCGGCTGCGCCGCCGTTACCCGATCGTCGACGGGATTCCGCAGCTGCTGCCCACCTCCGGCGAGCAGGTGAGCGAGGACGAGCACGAGCGGCTGCTGAAGCGGTTGACCCGATGACGACGGCCGCCGCCCGCGTCGCCCGGTATCTGCCCACCCGGCTGGTCGCGGCGACCGCCCGGCTGCTGTACCCGCGGTTCGAGCCGGAGCTGGCCCGCCTCGCCGACCTGTGCCCGCCCGGCTGCGGCACGGCGGTGGACGTCGGCGGCTGGTACGGCCCGTGGACGCACCGCATGGCGCGACGGGCCCGCCGGGTGGTGACCGTCGAACCGGTCCCGCATCTGGCCCGGCTGCTGTCCGCCACGGCGCCGGCGAACGTACGGGTCGTCCCGGCGGCGGCCTCCGACCGCCGGGGCACCGCCCGGCTGTGGCTGCCCCCTGGCGACGCGGGCGACCGGGGCGTTTCCTCCCTGGTCCGCCGGGACATCCACGCCCGGGCCGTCCAGGTGCCCTGTGTGACCCTGGACGGGCTGGGGCTGCGCGACGTCGGCTTCATCAAGGTCGACGTCGACGGCAACGAGCCGGCGGTGCTGCGCGGGGCCCGGGAGATCCTGACCCGTGACCGGCCCGCCCTCTTCATCGAACTGGAGTCCCGTATCCAGCCGATCGCGCCGGTCGTCGCCTTCCTCGCGGATCTCGGCTACGCGGGCTGGGTCCTGCCTTCCCGCTCCTGGCTGCCGCTCGACCCGCGGATCCTCCAGGCGCACCAGGCGAGGACGTCGTACGTCGTCTCCCATGGCCTGCTGCGCCGCGTCCTGCCCCTGCACGGCCCGCGCTACGTCAACTCGGTCCTGTTCCTGCCGGACGGGCGCCGGCCGGGGGTCACGGGGTTCCGGGGACGGGGCCGAAGTGGGAGGGGTCCCGGAACCCGCCGCGGTCCTCGTGCCGTTGAAGGGGGCCGCCGACGATGAATCCGCGCATGCGGTCCTCCCCGATGACATGGAGGTGCACGGGTTCGGACGTGACGGGAATGCCGTAGACGGATTCCACTTCCCGCACCTCCTCGGGGGTGCCCTCGCGGATGACGATGCCGCGGTAGAGCGGCTCCAGCAGGACCCCGCGGACGCCCTCGACGTAGAGGTCGATGCGTTGCTGGTCCGCTTGGTCCCGCGTGGCCCGCAGCAGAAGCCGGTCGCGATGAGCTGCTGTGTAGTGCCACACCTGAAAGGTGCGTTCCGACCGGAAAAGTTGGGTCATCTCTCTCCGTTCCTTCGGTGTCGTTGCGTCCACGGCGTCCCGGCCCGGCGCGATGCCGGGCCGGGACGCACAGCGGATCTCCTCAAGCGGTCTCGGGCATGAAAAGGAAGCCGGACGGCGCTTCGTCGTCCGCGTACATCTCATGGCATTCGAGCGGCCCGCCGACGACGAAACCGGTCATGCGGTCCTCCCCGATGACATGGAGGCGCCCTCCGTGCCGGAAGACCTCCGGGCCCAGGACCGAGGTGACCTGGCGCACCTCTTCCGCCGTCCCCTCACGGATCACGATCCCGTCATAAGAGGGACGCAGAAACATCCCGCTCACACCGCCCACATGGAGATCGACACGCGTGTCGGACTCCGTGCGGCGGGAACTGCGCAGCAGGACCCGCTGATGGTGGGCGACGGTGTACTGCCACACCGTGAAGGTCCGCTCAGACCGGAAGGTTTCGCTCATACCTCTGTCCGCCGCTCGTTCTACTTCTTCTTCGGGGGTTTCGGCGGGTCGATGTCAACCTTGACGCCGTTGTCGTCGTAGAACTCCACGTTCTTCCAATCGAGGTCGCCCGTCCGGTAGTACCGCTCGATCTGAGCCATCTCCCACTCGGTGGCCGACCAGTTGTCGCCCTGCCCTGCCTCGACGGCCGTGTCGAACTTCTGCTGCCACGTTCCCTCGGGCGGGTCGAAGCCCTTCAGGCTCACGTACACCTTCTTGTTGCTCCCCAGCGCGTCCTGCACGGCGGCCATCCACTTGGTGTACGGCTTGCCGTTCACCCTGCCGATTTCTTCCTTCAGATCCTTGCTCATGAAGTTGTAGCCCTTGTGGCGCTCGGTCTCTTCGTCGAGGAACTTCGACAGACCCAGCACCAGCGGCTTGCACTCGGAGTTGTGGACCAGCAGGGAGGTCTTCCCGGCCAGCACGTAGAACGTGTGCAGACCCTCGACCGTGAGGCTGTAGGTGACGGCCTGCCGGTCGAAGGCGCGATTGGCGACGACGGTCGCCGTCGCCCCGCCGTCCGTGCGCAGACTGTCGCCCGGCAGCAGATCCGCGGCGGGCACCCAGGCGCGGAGGTTGACGCTCCAGAAGGGGTGGTCGAAGGTGGCCGTGATGTGGCCGCGGCCGCCGGTCGGGCCCCGGATGGTCACCGCGGCGAAGTGCTTGTCGTCCTTGGTGACGATCTGCCGGGTGACGTGCCGTGCCCCGGTCTCGCCGGTGAGCGGGTCGGTGGCCCGGACCAGATCGCCGGCCTGGAGCTGCTCGATCGGCTTCTGGCTGCCGTCCGCCATGAGGACACGAGTGCCGGCCAGGAAGCATTCACCGCAGCCGCGCTGGAGCCTCAGCAGCGTCTTGTAGGCGATGCCGATCATGCGGAACTTGGACGAGACCGCCATGTCCCGGCCCAGTTGCCAGCACGCTTCCAGGTCGCCCTTCTGGGCGCAGTTCTCCAGCTGGGTCAGACCCGTGATGTCGTTGATGAACCCGTTGGCGGCCTTGGCCAACGCCTCCAGCTCGGGGGCCCTGGACAGCACGTCGCAGTAGGCCTCGTGGTGCTGGCACCAGCGTCCGGGGTTCTCGGCGGCCTCGCAGCCGACGATGCCGCACCGGTACAGCGCCTCAGCCCGCTGGCCCGGGTCCTTCTCCGCGGCCTCCTTCTTGGCGACGGCCTCCCGTCGGCGCTGCTCCTCCTCCTCGCGGTACTTCTTGACCGCTGTGGTGAACGCCTCGGCCGCCGCCTGCATGGCATCGGCCGCGCTCTTGCCCGCGCGGTCCGCGGAAGCCTTGGCCTCTGCGGCCGCCGCCCATGCGGAACTCGCGGAGTTCTGGGCCATCTCCGCCGACATGGTGGCGTCGCTGGCCGAGACCGCCGCGTCGTGCGCCGACCGGTTCGCGCGGTCCGCCGCGGCACGTGCGGTCCTCGCCGACTCCGCCGCCTGCCGTGCCGAGGCCTCGGCGTCCTTGGCGTGCTGGTCGGCTTCCTTGGCGTAGTCGCCGGCCTGCACCTCGGACTGCTTCGCCTTCGCCGCCCACTTGTCCGCATCGGCGGCCGCCTTGCGCGCCTTCGCCGCGGTGACCTGGGCCTTCGCCGCGTTCTGCTGGGCCTTGGCCGCGACCTCGGCCGCCTGCGACACCAGCTGCTGCACCTGCTGCTGGTGCGTGAGGGACAGCATGTCCTTGCGCTGGGCGGTGTACTGGCCGGACTCGACGAACTCGCGCAGCAGATAGGAGGGGCCCTCCAGCGCGATACGCGCCGCGGACTTCACCTCCGGGGTGCCGCTGTCGACGAGCTGCGCGGCCTTCACCCGGTCGTCCTCGACCTGGGCCTTGGCGAGGGTGTCGGTGAGGAACGTCCGGTAGGAGTCGGTGGTCCCGGCGTCCAGCGCCTTGCGGGCCCGCTCCTTGACGATGGGGCCCCCGGCGTCGGCGGCCTGGGCGATCGCCACCCGGAACGCCTCGGTGCCCACCTGGTACTGGCCCTCGTGCAGGAACGCGCTCACGGTGGCGGCATCGCCCTTGAGGGCCTGTTCGGCGCCGTCGCGCACCTCCTTGACGGCGCTCTCCTCGGCCAGCCGCTCGACGTCCGTCCGGTCGTCCTGCTGCTGGGCGTCGACGCGGCCGGTACGCACATAGGCGACGACGCCCGCGGTGTCCGCGCCGAGTGCCGTCTGGGCGGCGGCGCGCATCCAGGGCTTGCCGTCCTTCGCGTCGGCCAGGGCGAGTTGGCGGCCCAGGCGGGCGATCTCCTCGTCGCCGGTACCGCTCTGCGCCTTCTGCGCGAGGTCGTCCGCGGTGCGGCGGCGCTGGTCGGCGTCGTCGGCCTCCTGCTTGCGCTGCGCCTCCTGGGCGTCCTCCTGGGCCTTCAGATCGCGGGCGTTCTCGATGCCCGCGTTGGTACGGGCGAGCAGTTCCGCGCTCTCCACCTGGCGGGCGAGCGTGTACACGGTCTGTGCCTGCTGGGCGGCCTTGGAGGCGGCGTTCGCCGCCTCGGTGGCCGCGTTGGCGTGCTCGGTGGAGCGCTGGGCCGCGGCGTTCGCCTCACCGGCGTGCTTGGCGGCGTCGTTCGCCGCGTCCGCCGCCTTCTTGGCGTGCGCGGCGGCCGACCGGGCGGCGTCGCGGGCGTCCGCGGCTGCCGTGGCCGACTTGCGGGCGAGCGACTCGGCCTCGCCGGCGGCCCGGGTGGCCTCCGCAGCCTGCCTGCGCGCCTGGGCGGCGGCGGCCCGGGCGTTCGCCGCGGCGGCGCTGCCCTCCCCGGCGTACTGCCCGGCGAGTACGGCGGCGTCGGCGGCCGCGGCGGCGTTGGACCCCGCGCTGGCCGCGGAGGCGGCGGCGTCACCGGCGGCCGTGGCGGCCTTCACGGCCTGGTCCGCGGCGTCGGCCGCCTTGGTGGCGCCGTCGGCCGCCGCGTTCGCCTGCTGGGCGGCCTTCTTGGCCGCGTCCGCCTGCTTCGCGTCGGTCGCGGCCGCCGCGGCGGCATTGCGCGCGTTCGAGGCCGCGTTGGCGGCACCGACCGCGGCGGCCGCCGCCTGGGCCGCGGCCGAAGATGCCACGCGGGCCGACCTGTTGGCGGCGTCGGCCGCGGCGATGGCCCGCTGCGCGGCCTTCGCGGCTCCGGCGGCGGCGCTCGCCGCCCGGTTCGCGGCCCGTGCAGCGTCCTCCGAGTCCTGCTTGGTGGCCGCCGCCTCCTGCGCGGCCTTCTGAGCGGCCTCCTTGGCCTGCTTGGAGGCTTCGATCGCCTCCTTGGAGGCGGCTTCGGCGGCCTTGGTCTCCTTGGCGGCGACCTTGCCCGCCCGCTCCGCCTGGTCCGCCAGTTCCGCGACGCTCGCGTACTCCTCGTCCCGGCTGCGGGCCACGAACTGGCCCACGTCCAGGAACTCGCGGATGTCGTCGACCGAGCCGTCCAGCGCGAGACGTCCGGCGGCCTTCACCTGTGTTCCGCCGGCGGACACGATCTGGGCCGCCAGGACCCGGTCGTCCTGCTCCTGGGCCTCGCGCCGGCCCGAGGTCAGGAACTTGTCCATGTCCTCGGGGGTGCCGTTGAGGGCCGCCCGGCCGCGCGCCTGCACCTCGGGGCCGCCCCCGTCGATCGCCCGGGCGACGAGAACCCGCTCGTCCTGCTCGAAGGCGTTCTGCCACCCCTGCTTCAGGAACTGGGCGAGACCGGACTCCGGGCCGTCGAGGGCCTGGCGTACCGCGTCGAGAGTGTTCTCGCCGCCCAGGTCGCCGATCTGCGCCGCCTCGACCCGGTAGTCCTGCGTCTGCAGGTCGCCGTAGGTCGTGAGGAAGGCGGCGATGTCGTCGTCGCTGCCGGTGAGGGCCTTCTCGGCCGCGGCCTTGACCTCGGTGCCGCCGGCGGCCCAGATGTCCACCACCTGCTGCCGGGCGGTCAGGTGGTACGGCTCCACCGTGCCGTCCGCCGTGCCGCCCGGCGTGCCGTCGGCGACGGCCGGGTACGCGCTCAGCAGACCGGCCAGGACCGCTGTCGCCGCCGCCCACGAGACGCCTCTGAGGATGCCTCTTCGTCTTCGCGCGGGCGGGCGCTGACTCCGTTTCATGGAACTCCTTGCTCATCGGAGAGGGGTGTGTGCTTTCCGGACCTCGAAGGGGCCGGAGGACAGGGGGGTCTGCCGGACGGCCCGAGGGCGGGGGAGCCCGGGGCAGGTGGCAGTTCCCCTCGTCGTCGCGGGGGCCGGCGAGCGAGCTCGCCGGCACGAGGTCCGCGTCGAACGGGCGGGGGATCGGAAGACCGGAAGACCGGGAGATCAGGCAGAGAGAGTGAGGTGAGCCCGAGACGGGTGTGACAGGCGGGAAGGAGCCGAAGGCGGAACGATCTCGCCGGACCGGCGAACGAGAACGCGTCCGTCCGGCCGTCCGGCCGCCCTCAGCCCGTCACGCGCGGTGGGTCACCGCAGGGAAAGGGGTGTCACCCGCACTGCCTGGACGGGCACTTGCACAACCGCGCCGCCCGGGCCCGTCGGCCACTTCGGCGAACGGGGTGTCACCGTGCCGTGCGAGCAGCCCAGCGGCCGTGGTCACGGCGGCAGCAAGCCTCTTCATCTGTGTCCCTTTCCCCCTCGGCGCATCTGTCGCAGGGGGTACTCCGGGGCCGCGACGAGAGCCGACACCACTCGGGCTGCACTGGTCAGTGAGCAGCCCGAAAGCATGCCGTGAGCGGCCGGCCGTGCGCGACGCACGCGCGCTGCACCCCCTACCACTCCCCCTGCCGTCGGCAGAAACGACCGCAGGAGACGTGCGCAGCGAAATGTGCTCGCCGCACACGGTAGATGGTTGACCTTCGCTTTACTAGATCATGACAACGTGGCCCATCTCATGGACCTCAGGAGCAACCTGCGAGCCACAGCCCCCGTCCCGCAGTCCACCGCCCCGCGTCTCCTGCCCGCCGTGACCGCCGGCGAGCAGTACGGTGGGGCGCGTAGACCCTCCACCGAGACCCAAGGCTGTCGGCAGCGCTCGTGAACCGGACCCCCCAACCTCCCTTCGGCCCGCAGGACTTCCAGCTCGTCCTGCTGCGCCGTATGGCGGACCACAACCCGGACCTGGTCGAGGACGCCCGCCGGGCGCTGGGCGTGTCCATCGCCGACATGCGCGAGGCCAACCGGCGCTGGCAGGCGATGCTCCGGTCGCCGCGCGCCCGGTCGACCGGCGCCCTCATCCGCTCGGTCCTCGGCGAACCCGAGTCCAAGGCCCCCCGCCGGATCGGTGACCTGGACTGCGAGGCCTGGCTGTGGACCGTCCCGCTCTGGCCCGACCTGCGCTTCGAGGTCCTGGCCGGCCCGGGAGGGCAGGTCTGGAACGAGTGGCTGGTCCGGGCCCCCGGCGCACCGGCCCCGAAACTGGAGACGATCGACGACCTGACCCCCTGGTCCTGCACGGTCGACGAGGCCGCCCGCGCCTTCGCCCCGGCCCGCCCCCTGGAGGGCACGGCCCCCACCCGCTGGGGCCTCGCCTTCACCGCCCCGGACGCGAACGGCGTACGGCGGGAGGTGGTCGCCGAGTTCACCTGGGGGCTGTTGCAGCGGGTGGCCGTTGACGACAGGGCCTAGCGAACGCCCCGGTCCGCGGCGGCCAGGACGGCGTCCACCACCTTCGGCACGGACCCCGGGTGCAGGGACAGGAACAGATTCGGCTCGACCAGTTCCAGCTCCATCACACACGGCTGCCCGTCCGCGCCGTCCACCAGGTCGACACGGGCGTAGAGCAGCTCGGGAGCGCCCGGTACGGCGGCCAGCGCGCGCTCGGCCACGGCACGTTCGGCCGCGGTCGGGGTCCAGGGCTCCAGGCCGGGGTGCGCGACCTTCCGCTCGTCGTACGGCGTGCCGGGCGTGAGCACGGCCCCCTTCCGGCTGGCGTGCAGCAGCCGCCCGCCGAAGAACTGCAGCGCCCGTTCCCCGCCCACGTCTATGCCCCGCACATAGGGCTGCACCATCGCCGTGAATCCCTCCGCGTGCATCCGCGCGAGCTGCCGTACGGCGGTGTCGTGCTCCTCGGGCGTGTACCGGGCGGCGAACCGGGCGCCCGCGCCCGAGCTGGGCTTGACGACGTACTCGTCGTCGGGCAGGTCGACGGGGTCGCCAGGGGCCAGATACCGGGTGGGGACGACCGGGACGCCCGCGGCGGCCAGCTCCCCGAGATAGCGCTTGTCGGTGTTCCAGCGCACGACGGGCGCCGGATTGGCCAGCCGCGTGAGCCTCCCGCAGCGCTCGGCCCAGGCGGTGAACTCCGCGGCCCGCCAGCTGTAGTCCCAGGTGGAACGGATCACGGCCAGGTCGTACGCCGCCCAGTCGATGTCCGGGTCGTCCCAGTGGACGGCGTCGGCGCCCGCTCCGGACGCCGTCAACTCCCGTACGAGGACCGGAAGATCACCGTCGGCCGTCACCTCGGGACCGGGGCGGCAGGTGACGAGCGCGACGCGAGCGGTGGCGGTACGGAACACGTCTGGACTCCTGTTCGCGGGACGACATGTGCGCGCAGGCTAACAACGGCCCGGGAATCCGCGGCACCCGTGTTGACCTTCGCGTTTTCAGGACACGGCATACGCGGGCGCCCGCGTCCTCGCCGTGGCCGCCGGGTTCTGGCCGGGGGTGGAGGGGCACCCCGGACGGAGTGAGGTCTCCGTCACGGCGCAGGCGGGTTTCGCTCGCTCTGGTGTAGGAACGGATTCGATGTCCGCACCACGCCCTGTCCGCTTCGACGCGAGGAGTCCCGCGTGCCCTCCCTCTTTCCGGCCCTGACCGATCCCGGGGCGGCGCGGCGGCCCGCGCTGCGGTTCGGGGAGCGGGCCCTGACCCATGCCGAGCTGGCCGCGGCGGCGGGTGCGCTCGCCGGGCGACTGGTCGGGGCGGTACCTCCTGGGGCGGTGCCGACCGGAACGGAGCCGACCGGAACAGAGTCGACCACTGCGGGGAAGGCGGCCCGGAGGGTGGCCCTGTGGGCCACGCCCTCGCTGGAGACCGCCGTCGCGGTGGTGGCCGCGCTCACCGCCGGAGTGCCCGTCGTCCCGCTCAATCCGAAGTCCGGGGAACGCGAGCTCGGCCACATCCTGGCGGACAGCGCGCCGTCGCTCGTCCTGGCCGCCCCCGGCGACGAACTTCCTGAATCCGTACGGGCGTTGGAGCGTGTGGAGGTCGACGTACGCGGCACGGGAACATACGCGCCCGCCGACGTCGACGACGAGAGCCCCGCCCTCGTCGTCTACACCTCCGGGACCACCGGCCCGCCCAAGGGCGCCCTCATCCCCCGCAGGGCCCTCGCCTCGACCCTTGACGCGCTCGCGGACGCCTGGCAGTGGACCGAGGACGACGTGCTCGTGCACGGACTCCCGCTGTTCCATGTGCACGGGCTGGTGCTCGGCATCCTGGGACCCCTGCGGCGCGGCGGCTCCGTACGGCATCTGGGGCGCTTCGACACGGACGGTGTGGCCCGCGAACTGGGCGCCGGGGCGACCATGCTGTTCGGGGTGCCGACGATGTACCACCGGATCGCGGAGGCGCTGCCCGGCGACCCGGAGCTGGCCAAGGCGCTCGCCGGGGCCCGGCTGCTGGTCTCCGGGTCCGCGGCGCTGCCGGTGCACGACCACGAGCGGATCGCCGCCGCGACCGGGCGCCGGGTCATCGAGCGGTACGGCATGACGGAGACGCTGATGAACACCAGCGTCCGCGCGGACGGGGAGCCGCGCGCGGGAACGGTGGGCGTGCCACTGCCCGGGGTGGACCTGCGGCTCGTCGAGGAGGACGGCACGCCGATCGTGTCGTACGACGGGGAGACGGTCGGCGAGATCCAGGTGCGCGGCCCGAACTTGTTCACCGGGTACCTCAACCGGCCCGACGCGAGCGCCGCCGCCTTCACCGCCGACGGCTGGTTCCGCACCGGGGACATGGCGGTGCGCGAGCCCGACGGCTATGTGCGCATCGTGGGCCGCAAGGCCACCGACCTGATCAAGAGCGGGGGATACAAGATCGGGGCGGGCGAGATCGAGAACGCGCTGCTGGAGCACCCGGGGGTGCGAGAGGCCGCCGTCACCGGCGAACCCGACGACGATCTGGGTGAGCGGATCGTCGCCTGGGTGGTGCCGGCCGACCCCGCCGCCCTGCCCGGCGCCGACGAACTGGCCGACCATGTGGCCCGCCGGCTCGCCCCGCACAAGCGGCCTCGCACGGTCCGGTACCTCGACGCCCTGCCCCGCAACGACATGGGGAAGATCATGAAGCGGGCACTGGGCGATGCCTGAACGCCTGTCCGCGCGGGAGGCACTCGCCCTCGTCACCGACGACTTCACTCGGCTGCCGGGCCCGGCGGCCGATGCATCCCGCCCGGACGGCCCGCTCGCCTGGGCGGGCTACGACGCCTCGCGCGCCCGCGCCACCGCGCGCACCGGCGAGGAGGAGTCCGTGGTCGTCGGGCGCGGGACCGTCGGCTCCACCCCGGCCGTGCTGATCGCGTTCGAGTTCGGCTTCCTGGGCGGCTCGCTCGGCGAGCGCACCGGCGACCGGCTTCAGGCGGCGCACACCTACGCCCGTACGCACCGGCTGCCGGTGGTCTCGCTGGTCGCGACGGGCGGCAGCCGGATGCAAGAGGGCATGCTCGCACTGACCCAGCTCCAGCGCGTGGCCCGGCAGTCGGCGCTCACCCGTGCGGCCGGGCTCGCGCAGCTCGCGGTCCTGCGGGACCCGACGACCGGCGGCGGCTGGGCCACGCTGGGCGCGGGCGCCGACGTGGTGCTGGCCCAGCCCGGCGCCCAGGTGGGCTTCGCGGGCTCCCGGGTGCGCCCGCCGGACGCGGACCCGGCGGCCTACACGGCGGAGGCGCAGTGGGCGGCGGGCACGGTCGACGCGGTCGTACCGCCCGGGGAACTGCGGGCGGCGGTGGGCCTGTGGCTGGGGCTGCTGACGGCGCCCTCGGCCGAACCCGCCCCGGTGCCCCGGGCGCTGGGCGCGGTGGACCTCCCGGCGACCGGCTGGGACGCCGTACGACGCGCCCGGGATCCGGGACGGCCCCGCGCCCGGGCGTACCTGGACGCGTACTTCACCCGCCGCGCCGAACTCGGCGGCGACCGCGGCGGCGGCCGGGACCCGGACGGCATGCTGTGCGGTTTCGGCAGCCACGACGGCCGTACGATCGCGTACGCCGCCCAGACCGGCACCGCTACCCGCCCCGCCGGATACCGCACGGCCGCCCGGCTGATCCGGCTGGCCGACGCCCTGTCCGTGCCCGTGCTGACACTGGTGGACACGCCGGGCGCCGCCAACGACGCCGAGGCCGAGCGGCAGGGGGTGGGCGCCGCCGTCGCGGACCTGTTCACCGTCGTGGCGACGGCCCGTACGCCGCTGACCACCCTGGTGATCGGGGAGGGCGGCTCGGGCGGGGCGCTGGCCCTGGCGGCGCCGGACAACACCTGGGCCGCCCCGGACAGCTACTTCTCGGTCATCGCGCCGGAGCCGGCCGCCGCGATACTCAAGCGCCCGGCGGACCAGGTGCGGGCGACGGCGGACCAGCTGGGCGTGCGCCCCCAGGATCTGGTAGCCCTCGGGGTGGTACGGGGTGTCGCGGGCGAGAGGACGCTCTCGCCCCCGCCGCCCGGGTGACCCGGCGGGGCACCGGCGCGCGCGGTCACGGCGCTTCGACGGAGGACGCACACGGGTTTCCCGGGACCTGACGCACCGAGCACACCCGATCGGGTGAACCCGCCTGGCCCTCTTCAAGGGGCGGGGTCTCCCGGAGCGGGCGACGATGCTGAGGAGAGGCCCGCCACCCGGCGGCCACCCGCGGTCCGTTCTCGGGAGGTACCGCATGACCGTCAGCCTGGACCAGCTGCGCCGTTGCCATTTCGCTGTCGACCTCGGCGCGGCCAGGACCCGTGTGTACGTCAAGGGCTCTGGGCTGGTCGTCGACCAGCCGAGCGCCGCGGCGGTGAACACCCGGACCGGTGCGCTGATAGCGGTCGGCGAGCTGGCCGAGAAGATGACGGGCCGGACTCCCTCGTACATCCGTGTGATGCGGCCGGTGTCCGGCGGCACCGTCGTCGACATCGAGATGGCCCAGCGCATGCTGCGCCACCTCCTCGGTGAGAAACTCCGCCGCACTCTGCGCCGCAAGCCCCGGCTCCGGGCCGCCGCCTGTACCCCGCACGACGCGGACCCGCTGGCCCAGCGGGCGGCGGTGGAGACGCTCGTCGGGCTGGGGGCGCGCCGGGTGGAACTGGTCGACACACTGGTCGCCGCCGCCGTCGGCTGCGGCCTGCCCGTCGAGCAGCCCGAGGCCTCCATGATCATGGTGTGCGGTGCCGCCGCCACCCAGATCGCCGTGCTGTCGCTGGGGAACATCGTGACCGCGGAACGGATCCCGGTGGGCGGCGAGGCCGTCGACCACGCGATCGTCCAGCATCTGCGCCACGAGCACGCGTTGATGCTGCCGAGCCAGTCCGTACGCCCCCTGCGGCTGGCCCTCTCCGGCAACGGGTCCGCCCCCGGCACACCGACCGCCACCGAGATCCTCGGCCGGGACGTGGCGACAGGGCTGGCGCGCTCGGTGAAGGTCGACACGGCGGCGGTGCGGGAGGCGATCGAGACCCCGCTGACGGCCGTGCTCGACGGCATCGGCAAGGTGCTGCGGGACTGCCCGCCCGACCTGGTGGCCGACCTCGCCGACCGCGGCATCATGATGGTCGGCGGCAGCGCCCTGCTCCCGGGCCTCGACCAGATGCTGCGCCAGTGGACCGGCATGCCGGTACGCATCGCCGAACGCCCCGACATCTGCGCCGTACAGGGCCTGGGCGCCATGCTGGAAGGCAAGATCAAACCCCTGACCCTGAACCCACTGGCGGCGTGACCCTGGCCCACCGGCTGGCGCCCGCAGTTCCTCCGCGGACTGCGGGCGCCGGCCGGTGGATCCCTTACACGCTCACGGCACTGCGCAGTTCGCCGTCCAGGCCGTGCTTGATCAGCCGCTCACCGCGGCACGAACGGTAGGTGAGCCGGGCCGGCAGATCACCGGGGACGAGTTGCCCGAAGCCGAGGGGCTTTCCGGGCGGTCCGACGACGACCTCACTGACGCAGCCGCCCTTCAGCGGCTTCCAGTGGAGCGGTGACGTAGTCCTCCATGGCCAGGTGCTCGCCGGCCGTGTCGAAGTCGAGCACGTGCCCGCCCCCATGGCCCCGGACACCCACCTCCGCCTGCGGAAGACGCGTACGGGATGGATGGATGACGTCGCCCGGCACGACTCCGGCCTGCGAAAGACGCGTCAGCCATGCAGCGGAAGGCACAGCGGACCCCTGACAACGGCCGCGGCCGCGCCGCGCGACGGCGACGTTCGCCGTGTTCCCCGGTCCGCGCGTTGCCGCCATCATGCGCGTGGCGGCGTGTCCGGCGGACGAACGGGCGCGGAACGCGCCCGCCTTGCCTCCTACGGCGCCCAAGTGGCACTCCAGGGCGGCCGATCCGCCGGCCCGGTAGGAGATGCCGGTCATCGTGCGCAGCAACGCCCACCGGGTGCACGACCAGATCCGCTCCCCTCAGGCCCGTCGCTCTCCCACGCCGGCCCCGGACACCCACTCGGGGCGTGCGTGCCCTGCACGGGGAACTCGGCGAGACGGGCGCGGAGTTCTCGCACGCCCTCAAGCGTCTGGCGAAGCGGGGGCTGGGGGTGGTATAGGACTCGACGGCCAGGCGTCACATCTTTCACCCCCACGGTCGGCGGCCGCGCGAGTCATGCCCGCCGCGCCGTCGGCCGTCCAGGGCTTCCGTGATCCTCCGCCGACCGAGTGCACCTGGGGCGAAACGGACGACTGCGGCCCCCGGAGCCTGTCCGAGGGCCGCAGACTTGATCGGCGTGCTCTGCGTCACTGCTGATCACATCGTTTCTGCGCGCGTAGCGTGCAGTGGGGCGGGTGGGACTCGAACCCACGGCCGACGGATTATGAGTCCGCTGCTCTAACCGGCTGAGCTACCGCCCCATCACGGCGCGTCGCGTACATGTGTGCGCGCCGTCTGCCGCAGCATAGCCGCTCATACGATCTCCTGCTTCGGATGGTCGGCTACACGTGACCTTGAGGACTCCGCCGTGGGCGTGACGGTTCCTGCGGACATGAAAAAGGACCCCTGAGGGGTCCTTTTCAGACGCTCCCCCGACTGGACTCGAACCAGTAACCTGCCGGTTAACAGCCGGCTGCTCTGCCAATTGAGCTACGGAGGACCGAGCTCCCCCGACTGGACTCGAACCAGTAACCTGCCGGTTAACAGCCGGCTGCTCTGCCAATTGAGCTACGGAGGAATGCCTCGTTGCATCGAACGTACCCTCCTGGGTATCCGCCAGGGGGCGCTCGCTCGCTGCGACACATACATTAGCGCAAGCAGAGGGGTGCTCCGCCAATCGGTACCCGCCGCGCCGGATGCCCACCCAAGGGACGACGCAGACGCAAGGGAAGGATGGCCGCCATGCGCTATCGGCTCACGTTCGTCGCCGGGCTTGTCCTGGGCTATGTGCTCGGCACACGTGCCGGACGCGAACGTTACGAGCAGTTGAAGAAGTCCGCCCGCCAGGTCGCGCAGAACCCCGCCGTGCGCAACACCGCCGAGACGGCCGCCCAGCAGGGGCGCGAGATCGCCGGCAAGGCGTACCACGCGGTGAGCGACAAGGTCGGCGACCGTATGCCCGACTCGGTCGCCGGCCGGGTGCGCTCGCTGCGGGACCGGAACACGAACGGCAGCGGCGCGGACGACTGGGGCACCAGCAACACCTGACCCCGGCCTCACCGGTGTACGGCATCGCACCAGCAGCACCACCTGCCGCTCCCACCACGGCCGCATCCGACCGCATCCGCCACGGCTGCCCCTCCCGCCTCAGCGGCGGCACCCTGACCGCCTCCGCCGCGGTAGCCCTCCGATGACAGTCCGCCGCCCTCCCGTGAGGACGCGGCCACCCCCCTCCGTACGGCAGAATTTCCGCCATGGGGATAGTCGCCGGGTTGGACAGTTCGCCCGATTTCACTCGTATCGTCGTCTGCGACACGGACACGGGGTCCGTGCTCAGGCAGGGATATGCACCGCATCCCGTCGAGAGCGCCGAGGGTGGCGGCCGTCCCTCCGATGTCGATCCGCAGGCCTGGCTGCTGTCCCTGGGGGAGGCGGCCGGCGGCGGACTCCTCGAGGGCGTCCAGGCCATCGGTGTCTCGGCGCAGCAGAACGCGCTGGTCCCCCTCGACTCCCAGGGCGCCACGGTGCGGCCCGCGCTGGTCGGCGGTGACAAGCGGGCGCAGGTCGCGGCGGCCGACCTGATCGACGCCCTCGGCGGTCGACAGGCCTGGGCCGAGGCCGTCGGGTGCGTTCCGCAGGCCGCGCAGCCCGTGACCAAGCTGCGCTGGCTCGCCCGGAGCGAACCCGACAACGCGCGCCGCACCGCGCTGCTGCTGCAGGCCCATGACTGGCTCGTGTGGCAGTTGCTCGGGCGGCCCCTGAGAAGGACCACCGACCGCGGCGGGGCCTCCGGTACCGGGTACTGGTCGGCGGCGACCGGCGCCTACCGCACCGACCTCGTCGAGCTGGCGCTCGGCCACCAGGCCGCGCTCCCCGAGGTGCTCGGCCCCTCGGAGGCGGCGGGTACGACACCGGAGGGGCTGCTGATCTCCGCGGGCACCGGCGAGACCATGGCCGCCGCCCTGGGTCTCGGCATCGGGCTCGGTGACGCGGTCGTCTCGCTCGGCGCCTCCGGGTCCGTGATGGCCGTACACCCCGAGGCGCTCGTCGACTCCACCGGGATGATCACCTCCCTGGCGGACGCGACGGGCATGCATCTGCCGGTGGTGACCACGCTCAACGCCGTGCGCACCCTGCGCGGCACCGCCGAACTCCTCGGCGTGCCCGACCTGGAGTCGCTGTCGGAGCTGGCCATGAAATCGACGCCCGGCTCCCACGGACTGGTGCTCCTGCCTTATCTGGAGGGCGAGCGGACCCCGAGTCTGCCGCACACCGCGGGCACGCTGGCCGGACTGCGACGCGAGTCGATGAGGCCCGAGCACCTGGCGCGCGCCGCGTTCGAGGGGATGCTGTGCGGGCTCGCGGACGCGCTGGACGTGCTGCGCGGACGCGGGGTCGAGGTGCGGCGGATCTTCCTGCTCGGTGCCGCCGCGGAGCTGCCCGCCGTACAGGCGGCGGCGCCCGCCCTGTTCGGCGTCCAGGTCGTGGTGCCGCAGCCCGCCGACTACGCGGCGATGGGCGCGGCCCGGCAGGCGGCCTGGTCCCTCGGCGTGTCGCAGGGCACCCTCGACCCGCGCACCCCGCCGGCCTGGCAGGGCGCGGTGGCGCAGGTCCTGGATCCCGGCGACGAGCTGGCCGTGGGTCAGGCGGTACGCCAGCAGTACGTGTCGGTACGCGAGCAGACGCATCCGGGGGCGTTCCGGTCACAGTCGTAGCTCATGGGCGTGGGCCGCAGGCCGGTCCCGCGCCTGCCCGCGCCGCCCCGATGTCGTACACGTCACACGGCCAGGTGTCCCCACGCCACCCCGCCCGTCACCTCCTCCTCCGCCGTCCCGGGGCTGAGTCCGAGTCAGCCCGGCGGCCCCGCTGTCGGCTTAATCGGTTGAGGTAACGCGGGTGGAGTGTCCGACGATAGGGGGTGGTGCACCACCGCCCGCCCCGCCGTCCGCCTGCAACTCCGAGAGATCTCGCGTGCTCATACGACTTCTGAGGGCCCACCTGGCCCCGTACCGGAAACCCATCATCCTGCTGGTGCTGCTGCAGTTGCTGCAGACCTGCGCCACGCTCTATCTGCCCACCCTCAACGCGCACATCATCGACCACGGTGTCGTGAAGGGGGACACGAACTACATCGTGACCTTCGGCGGTCTGATGATCGCGGTCTCGCTGGGTCAGGTCATCTGCAACATCGGCGCTGTGTACTTCGGCGCCCGTACCGCGTCCTCCGTCGGCCGGGACATGCGGGCCGCCGTCTTCGACCGGGTGCAGTCGTTCTCCGCGCGCGAGGTCGGCCACTTCGGTGCGCCCTCGCTGATCACCCGCACCACGAACGACGTGCAGCAGGTGCAGATGCTCACCCTGATGACGTTCACCCTGATGGTGTCGGCGCCGATCATGTGCGTGGGCGGCATCGTCATGGCGCTGGGTCTGGACGTGCCGCTGTCCGGCGTCCTGGTGGCCGTGGTGCCCGTGCTCGGCATCTCCGTGACGCTGATCGTGCGCCGGCTGCGCCCGCTGTTCCGCACCATGCAGGTCCGCCTCGACACCGTGAACCGGGTGCTGCGCGAGCAGATCTCGGGCAACCGGGTGATCCGCGCCTTCGTCCGCGACGACTACGAGAAGGGCCGCTTCCGGGGTGCCAACACCGAGCTGACCGAGGTGTCCCTCGGCACCGGCCGCACGCTGGCGCTGATGTTCCCCCTGGTGATGACCGTCGTGAACCTCTCGTCGATCGCCGTGGTCTGGTTCGGCGCGCACCGCATCGACAGCGGCGGCATGCAGATCGGCGACCTGACCGCGTTCCTCGCCTACCTCATGCAGATCGTGATGTCCGTCATGATGGCCACCTTCATGTTCATGATGGTGCCGCGCGCCGAGGTGTGCGCCGAGCGCATCGAGGAGGTGCTCGGCACCGAGTCGAGCGTCGTGCCGCCCGCCGCGCCGGTGGTCGAGCTGCGCCGCCACGGCTATCTGGAGATCCGCAGCGCCGGGTTCCGCTACCCGGGTGCCGAGGAGCCGGTCCTCAAGGCCATCGACGTGGAGGCGCGGCCGGGTGAGGTGACGGCCGTCATCGGCTCCACCGGCAGCGGCAAGTCGACCCTGCTCGGGCTGATCCCCCGCCTGTTCGACGCCACCGAGGGCGAGGTGCTCGTGGACGGCGTGAACGTCCAGGAGGTCGACCCGGTGCTGCTCGCGAAGACGGTCGGACTCGTCCCGCAGAAGCCGTATCTGTTCGCCGGAACGGTCGCCACCAACCTGCGCTACGGCAACCCGGACGCCACCGACGAGGAGTTGTGGCACGCGCTGGAGGTGGCGCAGGCCAAGGACTTCGTGTCCAAGCTGGAGAACGGCCTCGACTCCCCCATCGCACAGGGCGGGACCAACGTCTCCGGTGGCCAGCGGCAGCGCCTCGCCATCGCCCGCACTCTCGTGCAGCGCCCCGAGATCTACCTGTTCGACGACTCCTTCTCCGCGCTCGACTACGCGACCGACGCGGCCCTGCGGGCGGCGCTCTCACAGGAGACCGCCGAGGCGACCGTCGTCATCGTCGCCCAGCGGGTGGCGACCATCCGGGACGCCGACCGGATCGTGGTCCTCGACGAGGGCCGGGTCGTCGGCACCGGTCGCCATCACGAGCTGATGGCAAGCAACGAGACCTACCGGGAGATCGTGCTCTCCCAGCTGACGGAAGCGGAGGCCGCCTGATGGCCGGGCCCATGGGACGCATGATGGGCGCGGGCGGCCCCGACCAGCGCTCGATGGAGTTCAAGGAGTCCGGAAAACGGCTCCTCGCCCAGTTCAAACCCGAACGCACCATCATGATCGCGATGCTGCTCTGCGGTGTGCTGAGCGTGGGGCTCTCCGTGATCGGGCCGAAGATCCTCGGCAAGGCCACCGACCTGGTCTTCGCCGGGATCATCGGCCGGCAGATGCCCGCCGGGCTCACCAAGGAGCAGGTGCTCGCCTCCATGCGCCAGCGGGGCGAGGGCGGCATCGCGGACATGCTCTCCGGCACGGACTTCACCCCGGGCAAGGGCATCGACTTCGGTGCTGTCGGGAACGTCCTGCTGCTCGCGCTCGGCACGTTCCTGGTGTCCGGCCTGCTGATGGCGGTCACCACCCGGCTGTCCAACCGGGCCATCAACAAGACCGTCTACCGGCTGCGCGAGGACGTACAGGCGAAGCTGTCGCGGCTCCCGCTGTCGTACTTCGACAAGCGGCAGCGCGGCGAGGTGCTCAGCCGCGCCACCAACGACATCGACAACATCGGGCAGACGCTCCAGCAGTCGATGGGGCAGATGATCAACTCGCTGCTGACGATCGTGGGCGTGCTCGCGGTGATGTTCTGGGTGTCGTGGCTGCTGGCGCTGGTCGCGCTGGTGACCGTGCCGCTGTCCTTCGTCGTGGCCACCCGGATCGGCAAGCGGTCGCAGCCGCACTTCGTGCAGCAGTGGCGCACCACCGGCCAGCTGAACGCGCACATCGAGGAGATGTACACCGGGCACACCCTGGTGAAGGTCTTCGGACGCCAGGAGGAGTCGGCGCGGCGGTTCGCGGAGCAGAACGATCAGCTCTACGAGGCCGGGTTCAAGGCACAGTTCAACAGCGGCATCATGCAGCCCCTGATGATGTTCGTGTCGAACCTGAACTATGTGCTGGTGGCCGTCGTGGGCGGTCTGCGGGTGGCGTCGGGTGCGCTGTCCATCGGTGATGTGCAGGCCTTCATCCAGTACTCGCGGCAGTTCTCGATGCCGCTGACGCAGGTCGCGTCGATGGCGAACCTCGTGCAGTCGGGTGTCGCCTCGGCGGAGCGGATCTTCGAGCTGCTGGACGCCGAGGAGCAGCCGGCGGACCCGGTGCCGGGCGTGCGTCCCGAGGAGCTGCGCGGGCGGGTCGCGCTGGAGGACGTGTCGTTCCGCTACGACCCGGACAAGCCGCTCATCGAGCACCTGTCGCTGGCGGTGGAGCCGGGGCACACGGTCGCGATCGTCGGTCCGACCGGAGCGGGCAAGACGACGCTCGTGAACCTGCTGATGCGGTTCTACGACGTCACGGGCGGCCGGATCACGCTCGACGGGGTCGACATCGCGAAGATGTCCCGGGACGAACTGCGGTCCGGGATCGGGATGGTGCTCCAGGACACCTGGCTGTTCGGCGGGACCATCGCGGAGAACATCGCCTACGGTGCCGCGCGCGAGGTCACGCGCGGGGAGATCGAGGAGGCCGCGCGGGCGGCCCACGCGGACCGGTTCGTCCGTACACTGCCGGACGGCTACGACACGGTGATCGACGACGAGGGCACGGGCGTCAGCGCGGGCGAGAAGCAGCTCATCACCATCGCGCGGGCGTTCCTGTCGGACCCGGTGATCCTGGTCCTCGACGAGGCGACGAGCTCGGTCGACACCCGGACCGAGGTGCTGATCCAGAAGGCGATGGCGAAGCTGGCGCACGGACGGACGTCGTTCGTCATCGCGCACCGGCTGTCGACGATCCGGGACGCGGACACGATCCTCGTGATGGAGAACGGCTCCATCGTGGAACAGGGCTCGCACGCGGAACTGCTCGCGGCCGACGGGGCCTACGCGCGGCTGTACAAGGCGCAGTTCGCGCAGGCGGTCGCGGAGGTCGACTGAGTTCCGGGGGCCGCTCCTCGCGAGCGGCCCCTCTCAGTCGAGATAGCCCCTCAGCTGGTCCGCGAACGCGTGGTCCCTGAGCTTGTTCAGGGTCTTGGACTCGATCTGGCGGATGCGTTCGCGGGTCACGCCGAAGATACGGCCGATCTCCTCCAGGGTGCGGGGACGGCCGTCGGCGAGGCCGTAGCGGAGTTGTACGACCTTGCGTTCGCGTTCGCCGAGGGTGGAGAGGACCGCCTCCAGGTGCTCCCGCAGCAGCAGGAACGCGGCGGACTCGACCGGGCTCGCGGCGTCCCCGTCCTCGATGAGGTCGCCGAGGGCCACGTCGTCCTCCTCGCCGACGGGCGCGTGCAGCGAGACGGGCTCCTGGGCGAGCCGCAGCACCTCGATGACCCGCTCGCCGGGCAGCTCCAGGTACGCGGCGACCTCCTCCGGAGTCGGTTCGTAGCCCCGTTCCTGGAGCATGCGGCGCTGGACGCGGACGACACGGTTGATGAGCTCGACGACATGCACCGGGACGCGGATGGTGCGGGCCTGGTCGGCCAGGGCGCGGGACATGGCCTGGCGGATCCACCAGGTCGCGTACGTCGAGAACTTGTAGCCGCGGGCGTAGTCGAACTTCTCGACGGCCCTGATCAGGCCGAGGTTCCCCTCCTGGACGAGGTCCAGCATGGTCAGCCCGCGGCCGACGTAGCGCTTGGCGACGGAGACGACGAGCCGGAGGTTGGCCTCGATCAGCCGCCGCTTGGCCATCCGCCCCATGACCACCAGCCGGTCCAGGTCCAGGGCCAGTTCGGTGTCGAGGTCGGGGGTGCGGGCGAGCTTCTCCTCGGCGAACAGTCCGGCCTCGACGCGCCGGGCGAGTTCGACCTCCTCGGCGGCCGTGAGCAGGGGAATGCGGCCGATCTCGCGCAGATACTGACGGAACAGGTCCGAGGAGGGGCCGCCGGTGTCGACGTGCCCGCGGAGCCGCTCGACGGGCTCGGGCGCGGCCTCGACGGGCTCCGTGGCGTCGGGGGAGTCGGAGTCGGGGAGTTCGGACGGCTCCTCCGTCCCGGACGGGCCCCGCGGTTCGGCGTCCGTCTCGGGGTGGTGCGCGAGCCGGCTCTGCGGAGGCACCGCCGCGAGGACGTCGCTGTCGGCGTCCGGGTCGTCGTGGCCGGTCTCGGTCTCTATCAGGGTCTGGGTCTGCACGGGGGCGACCTCCAGGAATGTCGCTGCTGAGGGGTGCGACAGCGGTACGTCGGGGATGGGACCGGTGGTCCGCCCGCCGGCCATCCCGTAGTTGTCGAGCGGAACCGCGGGGGTGTCGGGCCCGCGGACGGGCCGGCCGCGCTCCGGGGACTCAGGCACCGCACCCCAGTGTGGGGTACGACACATCGCTGCCACGAGGGGCGTGCGACCACTTTTTGAGTCCCGTGCGTGACCGGGCGGTTACTCAGCTCGCTCGACCACCGCACCGGCGGAAGCCGATCGGGCAGGACGGGGACCATGAGCGAGGGGGAGGAGCTGCTGCGGCGGCTGGAGGCGCACACCGGAACGCCGGCCGAGGCGTGGTCCCCGGCGGCGCTCAGAGCGCCGCCGCGCCCCGTTCCCGCAGTGCCTGGTCGTACTGTTGCAGGACCCACAGCTCGTTCTGCACGGCAGCGAGTTGGGCCGGGTCTCCGTAGGTGCCGAGGCGGGTCAGGGTGCTCTGGACGTCACGGACGCGGCGTTCGACCGCCCGGCGGCGGACCGTGACCAGCTGGGCGCCCACGTAGGCCTCGTCCACCTCCTTGCGGAGCATGATCGCCTCGACCGCCAGCTCCGTGACCATGGCGCGGACCGTGTCGTCGGGTGCCGCGTCGCGAACGCGGACCAGATACTCCTGAGGGTCATGGGCGCCGTACTCGGTGCCTCCCGCGTCCATGATCGCCTGGCGGACGGCGGCGTACGGCGCCGCCGTGAACTCGTCGACCCCGTACGCGTCGAACGCCGGGGAGACCATCTCGGGCCGCTGGAGCGCGAGTTTGAGCAGTTCCCGCTCGGTCGCGTAGACGGGGTTGCGGAGGTTGAGCGCCGGGCCCGAGACCGCCGGGCGGGGCGCCGCCTGGTACGACTGCGGGGCACGCTGTCCGTCCGGCGCCGGTCCCCTCCCGCCCCGGTCGCGCGCCCAACGGGCCAGCTGTGCCACCCGCTTGACCACGAACTGGGTGTCGAGGATGCCGAGCATGCCGGCGAGCTGGACCGCGACCTCGTGCTGGGCACCGCTGTTCTTGATCCGGGCGACGACCGGCGCCGCCTCGTCCAGCGCGGCGGCGCGGCCCGCCGGGGTGTCCAGGTCGTAGCGGCCGACGATCTGGCGGAGCGCGAACTCGAAGAGGGGGGTACGGGGTTCGGTCAGGTCGGCGACCGCCTCGTCACCCTTGGCGAGACGCAGCTCGCAGGGGTCCATGCCGTCCGGCGCGATCGCGATGTAGGTCTCGGCGGCGAACTTCTGGTCGTCCTCGAAGGCCCTCAGAGCCGCCTTCTGCCCGGCCGAGTCACCGTCGAAGGTGAAGATCACCCGCGCCGAGCCGTTGTCCATCAGCAGCCGGCGCAGGATCTTGATGTGCTCGCCGCCGAAGGCCGTACCGCAGGTCGCGATGGCCGTGGTGACACCGGCGAGATGGCAGGCCATGACGTCGGTGTAGCCCTCGACCACCACCGCCCGGCTCACCTTGGCGATCTCCTTCTTCGCCAGGTCGATGCCGTAGAGCACCTGGGACTTCTTGTAGATCGCGGTCTCGGGCGTGTTCAGGTACTTGGGGCCGTTGTCCGCCTCGTACAGCTTTCTCGCGCCGAAGCCGACGACGTCCCCGCCGATGTCGCGGATCGGCCACATCAGCCGGCCGCGGAAGCGGTCGATGGGGCCCCGGCGGCCCTCCTGGGAGAGGCCGGAGAGGATCAGTTCCTTGTCGCTGAAGCCCTTGCCCCGCAGAAAGCGGGTGAGGTGGTCCCAGCCCTGGGGGCTGTAGCCGACGCCGAAGTGGACCGCGGCGGCCTGGTCGAAGCCCCGCTCGGCCAGGAACGCGCGTCCGGTGTCGGCCTCGGGGCTGGTGTCGAGCTGCTCGGCGTACCACTCGGCGGCGAGCCGGTGGGCCTCGATCAGGCGGATGCGCTCTCCGCGCTGGTGGGTGGGGTTGTACCCGCCCTCCTCGTAGCGCAGCGTGATGCCGGCGCGGGCGGCCAGGCGCTCGACGGCCTCGGAGAAGGAGAGGTGGTCGACCTTCATCACGAACGTGAGGGTGTCGCCGCCTTCCTGGCAGCCGAAGCAGTGGAACAGGCCCTTGCTGGGGCTGACCTGGAAGGACGGGGACTTCTCGTCGTGGAACGGGCACAGGCCCTTCAGGTTGCCGCCGCCCGCGTTGCGTAGCTGGAGGTACTCGGACACGACGGCGTCGATCGGGACCGCGTCCCTGACCGCCTTCACGTCCTCGTCGTTGATCCGTCCTGCCACGCGTGAAGTCTACGGGGCCCGACCGACACTCCTGGGGCACGCCGACCGGCCCCGGCCGGGGCTCCGGGCCGCCGCGCAGCGGCTGTGGCATGCAGCGTCCTCCGGGAAGCACAGCTCGGGGGTGCGGTGACGGCGGGCGGCGGCCGTCGGGTCAGGGGACCAGGTTCTCCAGCGGCACCCCGGGGTCCGCCAGTGCCTCCTGGTCCACCGCCGTCCTGGCCCGGATCAGGTTCTGGATCCGCTCTGTGACGTCCCACACATTCACGTTCATCCCGGCCAGCACCCTGCCCTCCTTCAGCCAGAACGCGATGAAGTGCCGCTTGCCCACGTCACCGCGCAGCACCACCTCGTCGTACGACCCGGGCGGCGCCCACCCCGAGTACTCCATCCCCACGTCGTACTGGTCGGAGAAGAAGTACGGCACCCGGTCGTACCGCACCTCGCGCCCGAGCATCGCGCGGGCGGCCGCCGGACCGCCGTTCAGCGCGTTCGCCCAGTGCTCCACGCGAAGCCGGGCGCCGAAGAGGGGCAGGTGGAAGGAGGCGATGTCGCCGGCCGCGTAGATGTCGGGGTCGGAGGTGCACAGCCGCTCGTCCACCACGACGCCTCCGCCATGCGCGCGGTCGGCGATCTCCAGGCCCGCGGACTCGGCGAGCGCGGTGCGCGGCGCGGCGCCGATCGCGGCGAGCACGTCGTGCGCGGGGTGCTCCTCGCCGTCGTCGGTGCGGGCGGCCAGCACCACCCCGTCCTGGCCGACGATCTCGGTGAGCCGTACCCCGAAGCGGAAGCGGACGCCATGCTCGCTGTGCAGCTCGGCGAAGAGGTTGCCGAGCTCGGGGCCGAGGACCGCGTGCAGCGGGGTCGGCTCGGGCTCGATGACGGTGACTTCCGCGCCGTACTCGCGGGCCGCGGCGGCGACCTCCAGGCCGATCCAGCCGGCGCCCGCGATCACGAGATGGCCGTTGTCCCGGCCGAGCGAGGTGAGGACGCCCTTGAGGCGCTCGGCGTGGGCGAGGCGGCGCAGATGGTGGACGCCCGCGAGGCCCGTGCCGGGGACGTCGAGGCGGCGCGGCTCGGCGCCGGTGGCCAGCAGCAGCTTGTCGTAGTGGACGAGGGTGCCGTCGTCGCCGAAGCGGACCGTCTTCGCCGCCCGGTCGATGGCGTCGACGGTCTGGCCGAGATGCAGCTCGATGTCGTTGCGCGCGTACCAGGAGGGTTCGTGGACGAAGACGCTGTCGCGCTCCTCCTTGCCGAGCAGATAGCCCTTGGACAGGGGCGGTCGCTCATAGGGGTGGTCGCGTTCGTCGCAGATCAGTATCACGCGGCCGGTGAAGCCCTCCGCGCGGAGCGTCTCGGCCGCCTTCGCGCCGGCGAGACCTCCTCCGACGATGACGAATGTCTGATCCGCGTCGACCACTTGATGCCTCCTCGTAAGGATGTCGCCACATGGGAGCGTCCCGCACGTGGTGTGCTGCGGGAAGAGGGGGTGGCCCGATCAGGCCACACAGGGTCACCTCCGGGACCTTTGCGTCCCGGCTGTCTCAGTGTGTGCGGGTCACCCGCGTCCCGTCAGCCGGGCGTGCAGGGATCCCGCCGAGGCGTCGGTGAGCGAGGCGATCTGGTCGACGATCACCCGCTTGCGGGCGCGGTCGTCGGCCGCCTCCTGGAACAGCGCCCGGAACTGCGGATCGAGCCCTTCGGGCGCGCGGGCGGTGAGCGCCTCGGCCAGTTCGGCGACGACGATGCGCTGGTCGGCGCGGATCCGCTCCTGCTCGGCGCGCTGCATCACATAGCGGTCGGCGACCGCCTTGAGGACCGCGCACTCCATACGGGTGCCTCTGGGGACGACGAGTTCGGCGGCGTACCGGGTGAGGCGGCCGCTGCCCCAGGCGGCCCGGGTCGCGCCCTCCGCGGCCAGGCAGAAGCGGCCGATGAGCTGGCTGGTGGCGTCTTTCAGCCGGGCCTGGGCGACCGCGGAGCCGTCGTAGCCGTGCGGCCACCACTCCTGGGACAGCAGCCGGTCGAGGGCCTCGGCCAGTTCCCCGGGGTCGGTGTCCGCGGCCACGTACCGTCCGAGGGCGACGGCGAAGACCGCCTGCCGCTCGGGTTCGGCGTGCAGACAGCCCGGGTCGATGTGACCGGCGTGCAGACCGTCCTCGAAGTCGTGCACCGAGTAGGCCACGTCGTCGGACCAGTCCATGACCTGGGCCTCGAAGCAGGTGCGGTCGTCGGGGGCGCCCTTGCGGAACCAGTCGAAGACGGGCCGGTCGTCCTCGTAGACCCCGAACTTCGGGGATGTGGGGTCGGTGGGGTGGGAGCCGCGCGGCCAGGGGTATTTGGTGGCGGCGTCGAGGGCGGCACGGGTGAGGTTCAGCCCCACGCTGACGAGTTCGCCGGTGACCGGGCTGTGCACGAACCGCTTGGGCTCGATCCGGGCGAGCAGACGCAGGGACTGGGCGTTGCCCTCGAAGCCGCCGCAGTCCCGGGCGAACTCGTTCAGCGCCTGTTCGCCGTTGTGCCCGAAGGGCGGATGGCCGAGGTCGTGGGAGAGGCAGGCGGCCTCGACGAGGTCCGGGTCGCAGCCGAGGGCCGCGCCCAGCTCCCGGCCGACCTGGGCGCACTCCAGGGAGTGGGTGAGCCGGGTGCGGGGGCTCGCGTCCCAGACGTCAGCGGGGGTCCCCCCGGGGCGAGCGGAGCCGAGAACCTGGGGGACGCTGCCCGGGGTGACGACCTGGGTCTTGCCCGCCAGGCGGCGCAGTGCGGCCGAGTGCAGCACGCGGGCGCGGTCGCGCTGGAAGGCGGTGCGGCCCGGGCGTTTGTCGGGCTCGGCGGCCCAGCGCTCGGTGTCCGTGTCGTCGTAGGCCCGGGCGGTCGCCGGACCCTCCCCGTACCGCGCGGAGGTCGTGTGGCCCTTCGGTGCAGTCCCGTCCATGACCCGACAGTAGACGCAGCCGGTGACAATCGGGATGTCGGCGTCCGCTGGGGCTCGGCCGTTTCCCGCGCGGCCCTGTCGCGCTCAGGCCGACGCCAGGGCGTGGACAGCGGCCGGCTCGGGGGCCGCGAGGGCCTGGTCGTAGCGGTGCAGGACCAGGCGGGCCACGGCCGGGTGCGCGCCGAGCGGGGCCGCCGCGATCCACGGGGCCGCCGCGGCGCACTCGGCGGCGAACCGGCCCGGCGCCGCGAAGTACGAGGCGACGGCGATCCGGTGGTGGCCGCGGGCGTCGAGCGAGCGCACCGCCGCGGACACGGTGGGCGTGGCGGCGGAGGCGTAGGCGGGGACGACGGGCACGCCGAGGCGTTCGGCGAGGAGACGGGCGGTGCGGCGGGTGTCGGCGGCGGAGTCGGGGTCGCGGGAGCCGGCGGCGGCGAGCACCACCGCGCTCGCCCGGTGCCGGGCGTCGCTCGTCCCGGCCGGGAGGCCGGCCTCGACGAGCCGGGCGTAGAGCGTCTCCACGAGCAGGGGGTGCGGGCCGAGCGGGGCGGCCACGCGGATGCCCGCCCGCGCCGTGCGGGCCATCTCGGGGATGTCCCGCTTGACGTGGTGGCCGCGGCTGAGGAGCAGCGGTACGAGCACGGCCCGGCCCTCGCCGAGGGAGGCGAGCGTGTCGGGGAGCAGCGGCGCGTTCAGCTCGATGTGGCCGAGGCGCACCGGCACCCGGGGGCGCAGCTCGCGCACCCGTTCCGCGAGGGCGCGCACGGTGGACAGGGCCCGCGGGTCGCGGCTGCCGTGCGCGACGAGGACGAGCGTGGGCGGGGCCGGGCGCCGGGTGCCGTCGCGGGAGACGAGGCTGAGCCCGCTGCCGAGCTCGCCGACGATCCGGTTCATGAGCTGCGCCGCGCTGTCGAGGCCGGCGCCCTGGGGCGACCGGCCGCCGGGGCGGGACTCGTCGTGGGAGGGGTTCGACGCCGTCATGGGCCGATCCTGGCGGTACCACGTTGCCACGCCGTTGCAGGGCCGTGACGGGTGTTTTCCGGGGTTTCACGGTGAAGAGGCGGATGGTGTGAAGGGGCGCGGGGAGCAGTGGCGCGCCCTCGCGTCGCCGTGAGCGAACCGGATCACCGTACGCCGCGTCTCCACAGACGACGACCGGCGACGACCGGTGACACCACCGACTCCGGGGGACGCGTTTCGATGGGCCTGCCGCGCCTGAGGATCCGCAGACCGAGGCTGCCGCGCACCCGCGCCGGGCGGCGACGCTCCGTACAGGGCCTGATGCTGCTGTGCGTCCTCGCGCTGCTGCCGTCGACCTGGCTGTATCTCGCCACGGCCGACCGGCTGCGCACGGTCGCGGACGTGCCGCGCACGGAGGTCGCCGTCGTGTTCGGAGCGGGCCTGTGGGACGGCGAGCCGTCGCCGTACCTCGCGCACCGTCTGGACGCGGCGGCGCGGCTGTACCGGGCGGGCCGCATCGGGGTCGTGCTCGTCACCGGCGACAACAGCCGTAGGGACTACGACGAGCCGGACGCGATGCGCACCTATCTGACGCGGCACGGCGTGCCGGACGAACGGATCGTCAGCGACTACGCGGGCTTCGACACCTGGGACTCCTGCGTCCGTGCCCGGAAGATCTTCGGCGTGGACCGGGCGGTCCTGATCAGCCAGGGCTTCCACATCCGCCGCGCGGTCGCCCTGTGCCGGGCGGCGGGCATCACGTCGTACGGCGTCGGTGTCGACGACAAGCACGACGCGACCTGGTACTACGGCGGTACCCGAGAGGTCTTCGCGGCGGGCAAGGCGGCCCTGGACGTGGTGTTCCACCCGGACCCGAGGTTCCTCGGCCCGCGGGAGCCCGGGGTCGCGAAGGCCCTGGCCGCGGCAGGGAAGTGAGGAGGCCGGGGCTCCGGGCACGAGGCCGCGCCGGGAGCCCCGGGCCTACCGGCTCGGGGGGTTCGCCGGGCGGGAGGCGCTCGCGGCGCTGTCCGGTGCCGGGGTCCTGGCCGTGCGCGGGGCGCTCGTCGCGGACGGCGAGGGCTCCCGCGCCGGGTCGATGCCGATGGTCAGCACCCCGACGAGCTCCCTGTCCACGCTGCCCGTGACGCTCATCAGCCCGTCCTTCCCGCCGCCCCCGCGGTACACCGGGTCCTCGGCGAGCGGTGTGCGCGTTCCGGTGCGCCGGGTGTACGGGGACTTCGCGTACACCGCGTCGGTGTGGCGGTCGGGGAAGAAGAGCTGCCCGGTCCAGTTGACCCTGCCGCCCTGATAGCCCCGGTCGGTCCGGCTGCCGCCGGTACGGACCCTGACGTCGATGTGCGGGGCCCGGCCCGCGATCCAGCCGGGGAAGACCGTGGTGAACTCGGCGAGGCCCTGGTCGTCGGTCGTCTGGGAGCCGCGCAGGAACGTGCTGGAGCCGCCGGGCCCGCCCGGGGCGGGTGCCCGGTCGCCCGGACGCGCGTCGGGGTAGCCGGAGTAGGAGCCCCAGGCGTCGCAGTGCCAGATCTCGACGTCGGCGCCCGCGAGGACGGCGCAGGCGTGCGGATGGTCGCGCACGGTCAGCCGCAGCCGCAGCGGAACACCCTGCTTGCCCTCGGTGATGTCCTTGCGCAGGGGCGCGCCGTCCAGGTGGTAAGGGCCTGACACCACACTGCGGTTGAGCACGCACAGTTCGGCGTCCGGTGCGGTCTCCGGCACCCCGTCGCGACCGGGTCCGGCGCCCTCGCGCCCCCGCGCACCGGTGTCGTCGTCCGAGGAGAAGACGGAGAAGAGCCCGAATCCGAGGACGGCACCCGCGGCGGCGCCGCCCAGCGCGAGCGCCCGCCGCCGGGTGATGTCGCTGTCGGTCATGGGCGGGACCCTAGGGCGGGCGGGGCGGCGGCGGGAGGGGACGCACGGTGTCGTCGCCCGCACGAGCGACGCGGGCGGGGGACCCGCCGCTGTCGGTTGACCACGCGCCCTCGGCACCGACCGGGTCAAGGCCTCGGGCACCCCGCAACAGGGCGCCGGCCGCCGATCGCCACGGCAGCCGGGGCGGCAGTCGGCCGGCGGCGGCGGGGTGGGCGCAGGATCAGTGTCGCCGGGCGCGCCAGTCGCCGCCCTCGACCGGTCTGCCGTGCGTCCGCAGCCGTGCCGCGACGGCGGGCCCGGCGACGTACACCCAGGCCCGTACGGTCCTGCCGTCGCCCGCTGTCACCTCCCGCGCCACCCGCTCGTAGAGACTGCGGGGATCCCCCGGCACACAGTCCTCCAGGCGGTCGAGGGAGACGAGGAGCGCGTCGTACGAGCCGGGCAGCGCGGTGACGAGGTCGCCGCTGACTGTGCCGCCGTCCCTCTCCACGGCGTACGGGTATCCGGGTCCGTGGTACAGCACGGCGCCGGACAGCAGCCCCGGTTCCTCGGACCGGGTGCGGCCGCGCAGGAAGAGGTCGTGGTTGCGCTCGCCGGGGCGCAGGGTCCCGTACACGAAGAACGGCAGTCTCACGGGCCCGCCTCCCGGCCGCTTCCCCGGGCGGATCCGTCGGCCCCGACCATGGCCGTCTCCTTCCGTGCTCCACCGAAGCCTTGCAGGAACGATTCTGACCCCTCACATACCTCCGCGAACGCGCTATGGACATGACATGTCATGAACCTTTAAATCTGAGCGACGTCAGGGGATCACCACCCCTGGCTCCCCACACGCGCCCCCGGGCGCCTTCCCGAGGAGACCGATGAGTCGGATACGGCACATCCGAGGTTCCCGTCTCGCCGCGGCAGGCACCGCCGCGACCACCGCGGCCCTGCTCGCCGCCGCTCTCGCCCCCGCCCCCGCCGCCGGCGCGGCCGGCAGACCCGATCGCGCCACCGCGATCGACCACGCCACGGCGGCGCTGGTGCACCAGGCCTCGCGTCTGGGCCTCACGGCGGCGGAGGGCACCAGCGTCCGCGACGTCGTCGTCGACGCGAACGGCACCCAGCATGTGCGCTACGACCGAACGTACCGCCACCTCCCCGTGCTCGGCGGCGACTTCGTCGTCCACCTCGCGCCGAACGGCTCCTATCGCGGCGCGGACCTGGCCACCCGGCGCACCGTCTCCCTGCCGACCGTCACCCCCTCGGTGAAGGCCCCCAAGGCCGCCGACCTCGCCTCCGCCGCGCTGCGCGCCGCCAACGCCGGGGAGCTGCTGAAGAACGTGACCGCCAAGCCGCGGCTCGTCGTCGATGCGCTGCACGGCGCGCTCCGGCTGGCCTGGCGCACCGACGCGGTCGGCCAGGACTCGCTCGGCAACCCGGTCGCGCGCACGGTCCTCACCGACGCCCGCACCGGCCGGCAGATCGACGCGTGGGACAGCATCGAGACCGCGACCGGCGACGGACGGTCCCTCTACAGCGGCACGGTCCCGCTGGAGACCACGCAGTCGGGGTCGACGTACCAGCTCAAGGACGCCACGCGCGGCAACACGTACACCGGCGACGCCGCGAACAAGACGGACCTGTGCTTCCTCGGGGTCTGCCTCAGCCGCGCCCCCTCCACCCTGTTCACCGACGCCGACAACCACTGGGGCACGGGCGCGACGTCCGACCGCTCGTCGGCGGCGGTGGACGCGCAGTACGGCACCGACGAGACCTGGGACTACTACAAGAACGTGCACGGGCGGAACGGCATCGCGGGCGACGGCAAGGGTTCGTACAATCGCGTGCACTACGGCAACAACTACAACAACGCCTTCTGGGACGACAGCTGCTTCTGCATGACGTACGGCGACGGCGACGGGACGACGTTCGGACCGCTGGTGGCGCTGGACGTGGCGGGCCACGAGATGTCCCACGGCGTGACGTCGAAGACGGCGGCGCTGACGTACTCCGGTGAGTCCGGCGGTCTGAACGAGGCGACCTCGGACATCTTCGGGACACTGGTGGAGTGGTACGCGAACAACTCCTCCGACCTCGGTGACTACCTCATCGGCGAGAAGATCGTCCGCTCGGGCTTCGGCAAGTCGGCACTGCGGTACATGGACCAGCCGTCCAAGGACGGCAACTCGGCGGACTGCTGGAGCAGTTCGGTGGGCAACCTCGACGTCCACTACTCCTCGGGCGTCGCGAACCACTTCGCGTACCTGCTCGCGGAGGGCAGCGGCGCGAAGACCCTCAACGGGGTCGGCTACAACTCCCCCACCTGCAACGGCTCGACGGTGACCGGCATCGGCCGGGACAAGCTCGGCAAGATCTGGTACCGGGCCCTGACGGTCTACATGACGTCCTCGACGAACTACGCGGGCGCCCGGACGGCGACCCTGAACGCGGCGAAGGACCTCTACGGCGCGGGCAGCGCGGAGTACAACGCGGTGGCCGCGGCGTGGAGCGCGGTGAACGTCGGCTGACGGACCGCCATGAGGGACCGGGCCGGGTGCCGGGGCGTCCACGCTCCGGCACCCGGCCGGCCCCGGCCGTGGTCCTGCCTCCCTCCGGCTCGCGGTCGCCCGCCCCCCGTCACCTGCCCCCGCTCACCCGTTCATCGCCACCCCTCCACCATTCGTGATCTTTTCTGCGACAGCCCCGCCGCACCCCTCTTTACCTGCGCAGACAGCGCCACGGCGGCCCGGGGGACGGTCGCCTGAGCACCCGTTCGCCGCAATTCTGATGGGCCGTCAGCAAGCGGTCCTCGCTCGATGCCCTTTTCCTCGGAAGAGCAAGGGCACGACCGACACAGCGGCATGCTGGGGATGCCGCGGGCCGTGCCCTCTCGGAGGAGCACACACGATGCGACGTACGGCCCGTCTGCTGACCGGTACCGCGCTCGCCCTGGGCACCGCGGTCCTCGCCGCCGCGCCCGCGTACGCCGGTGACACCGGGATCCTGGAGGTCTCCCCCTCCGCCGTCGTCCCCGGCGCCCAGGTCACCGTCAACACGGCGGCGTGCGGGGCGGACCGCGCGGCGGCGGGCGACGCCAGCGCGGTCGGGGCCGGCCAGTTCGTCCTCGCGCCCGGCACGCACCAGCAGTACGCCAGCGGGCAGTTCCGGGTCCCGCCGGGCGCACAGCCCGGCACGTACGAGATCGTCGCCAAGTGCTCGGGCGGCGGGCACGCCACCGTGACCGGCGATCTGACGGTGACCCTCACCGCGGCCCAGACCCAGCCGCGGGGCAGTGTGAAGACGGGGGTCGGCGGCGCACTGGGCCCCGACCCCGTGAAGACCGCGGCCGGTGTGGCGGCTCTCGCCGTCGCCGCCGCGGGCGGTACCTGGCTTCTGCATCGCCGGCTACGAGGCGACGAGATGTGAGCGGACGCCCCCGCGCTGTCCGCTCGCCGGTACCGCCCTCCCCATCCCCCTCCGGGTCCGACTGCCCCTCGCGGCCCGGAGGGGGTCCCCCAGGCCCACGGTCCTCAGGGCCACCGGCCCCAGAAGGAGGACCACGTGCGCAAGGTCGGCAGGCCCGGCACGGGCGGCGACGTCGTCATAGCGTCCGTCACGGTGATCGCCCTGTGCTCGGGGGTGTGGCTGCTGCGCGGCGCCGCCGAGACCCACGCCCCGCCACAGCCCTCGGGCACACAGACGGTCGCGCACGTCGGACGCGAGCCGGCCGCCGTGTCCGCGCTGCCGCCCTCCGTCCCCGACCGGATACGCATCCCCTCGATACGCGTGGACGCCCCGCTGATGGGACTCGGGCTGACGCGCACCGGCAGCCTCGACGTCCCGCCCGCCGCCTACAAGAACCTCGCCGGCTGGTACGAGGCGGGCACCATGCCCGGCGAGACCGGCACCGCCATCGTCGCCGGGCATGTCGACAACGCCGAGGGCCCGGCGGTCTTCTACGACCTCGGCGCACTGGGCAGGGACAGCACGATCGAGGTCGACCGGCGCGACGGGTCGACGGCCGTCTTCACGGTCGACGCGGTCGAGGTGTACCGGGCGAAGGACTTCCCCGACCAGAAGGTCTACGGGGCGGCGCATCGCCCAGAACTGCGGGTGATCACCTGCGGCGGCGGCTACTCCAGGACGACGGGCTACCAGGGGAACGTGGTCGTCTTCGCGCATCTGAGCGGCAGCCGCTGACGGCCGGGGACAGTCGCGGAGGACGGCGGGGTGGCGCCTTCAGGCCGCCCGCACCTCGTACGTCGCCAGCCGCACCGTCTCGTCGTCCAGGCACTGCCCGGACAGCAGGTCGAAACGCTGCTTGAGCAGCGGCGAGGCCACATACGGCCGACCCTCGTGGGTGCCGGTCAGACCGCGCGAGAGCACGGCGGCTCCGCCGAACGGGTCGCGGTTGTCGATGGCGTACAGCCGGCCCGCCCGGTCCAGGAACAGGGCGACCTGACGGCCGTCCGGCAACAGCGCCGCCACCCCGCGGCCGGGCGTCAGCAGGGCGAGGTCGCAGATGGTCAGCCAGTCCTCCCCGAAACGCAGTCGGACGCTCAGATCCGTCTTCTCGGGGGCCAGGGTCAGCAGGGTCATCGCGAGGAACTTCCTTCCAGGGGGCGCCTGCCGAGGGTCAGCAGCGGCAGGTCGGGCTTGATCTGGTCGCGCTCGGCGACGAAGCCGACGACCGGATCGGGGGTGTCGGGGGCGTTGACGAAGGACACGAACCGGGCCAGCCGCTCCGGGTCGCCGAGGGTCTCCGCCCACTCGTCGCGGTAGTTGGCCACATGCGCGGTCATCAGGGTCTGGAGCTCCTCGCAGATGCCGAGCGAGTCGTGCACGACCACGTCCCGCACATGGCCGAGGCCGCCCGGGATCCGCTCCAGCCAGGCCGAGGTGCGCTCCAGGGGGTCGGCGGTACGGATGTAGAACATCAGGAAGCGGTCGATCAGCCGGACGAGTTCGGCGTCCGACAGATCCTGGGCGAGCAGATCCGCGTGGCGCGGGGTGGCGCCGCCGTTGCCGCCGACGTAGAGGTTCCAGCCGCTCGCGGTGGCGATCACCCCGAAGTCCTTGGACTGGGCCTCGGCACACTCGCGGGCGCACCCGGAGACCGCCGACTTCAGCTTGTGCGGGGACCTCAGGCCCCGGTAGCGCAGCTCCAGGTCGATCGCCATGCGGACCGAGTCCTGGACGCCGTAGCGGCACCAGGTCCGGCCGACGCAGGACTTCACGGTGCGCAGCGCCTTGCCGTACGCGTGCCCCGACTCGAAGCCCGCGTCCACCAGCCGTGCCCAGATGAGGGGGAGCTGCTCGACCCGGGCGCCGAACAGGTCGAGGCGCTGACCGCCGGTGATCTTCGTGTAGAGGCCGAAGTCACGGGCGATCTCACCGATCACGATCAGCTTCTCCGGGGTGATCTCCCCGCCGGGGACCCGGGGCACGACGGAGTACGACCCGTTCTTCTGGAGATTGGCGAGGAAGTGGTCGTTGGTGTCCTGCAGGGCGGCCTGTTCCCCGTCCAGGATGTGGCCGTCGGCGCCGATCGAGGGAGCGAGCGAGGCGATGATCGAGGCCACCGCCGGCTTGCAGGTCTCGCAGCCGTCGCCGTCCCGGGCCCCCTCCCGGCCGTAGCGCTCCAGCAGACCGCGGTACGAGGTGATCCGCAGCGCCAGCACGATCTCGTACAGCTCCTCGCGGCTCTGCGCGAAGCAGCCGCACAGGCCCTGGTCGACCTCGATGCCGCCCGCCGCCAGCTCGGCGTCGACCAGCTGCCCCAGCACCTTCAGACAGCTGCCGCAGCCGGTGCCGGCCTTGGTGCACTTCTTGACCTCCACCGCCGTCGTACGGCCCTCCTCGGTCACCGCGGCGCGGACGGCGCCCTTGGTGACGTGGTGGCAGGAGCAGACGACCGCCTCGTCCGGCAGCGCCGACGGACCGAGCTGCGCCGGGGCCCCGGAGCCCGCCGGGAGCACGAGCTGCTCGGGGGCGACGGGCGGCACCGAGCCGGTGAGCGCGCGCAGGGTCCCGTACGCCTCCGCGTCGCCGACCAGGATGCCGCCGAGCAGTTCGCCGTCACGGCCGACGACCAGCTTCTTGTACGTGCCCGAGCGGGCGTCCGCGTAGACGACGTCGAGGCAGTCGGCGGTGGTGCCGTGCGCGTCGCCGAAGGAGGCCACGTCCACGCCGAGCAGCTTCAGTTTGGTGGACAGGTCGGCGCCGGTGAACGAGGACCGGCCGGCCTCGTCGGCGGCGATCGTCGCGGCGGCCGCCTCGGCCATCTCGTAGCCGGGCGCGACCAGGCCGTAGACCCGGCCGTCGGCCGCCTGCGCGCACTCGCCGATCGCGAACACCCGCGGGTCGCCGACGGTACGGCAGCGTTCGTCGACGGTGATGCCGCCGCGCTCGCCGACCGCGAGGCCGCCGTCCCGGGCGAGCCGGTCGCGGGGGCGCACCCCGGCCGAGAACACCACCATGTCGGTGGCGAGTACGGATCCGTCGGACAGTCTCATGCCCGTCACCGCGCCGTCCTCGCCGGTGAGGATCTCCTGGGTGCCGGTGCCCGTGTGCACGGTCAGGCCCATGTTCTCGATGGTGCGCAGCAGCGCGGCGCCGCCGCCCTCGTCGACCTGCACCGGCATCAGGCGTGGCGCGAACTCCACGATATGGGTGGAAAGACCCAGTCCCTTGAGCGCACCGGCCGCCTCCAGGCCGAGGAGACCACCGCCGACCACCACGCCCGTGACTGCCCTCCCCCTCGCGTACTCCTCGATGGCGAACAGGTCCTCTAGGGTGCGGTAGACGAAGCAGCCCGTCGCGTCCTTGCCCTCGACGGGCGGGACGAAGGGGAAGGAGCCGGTGGCGAGGACGAGCGTGTCGTACCGGACCGTCAGCCCGGACCGGGCGGTCACCGTCCGCGCCCGCCGGTCGACGGCGGTCACCGGGTCGCCGAGATGCAGCTCGATACCGTGCCGGTCGATGAACTCCCGGTCCGTCAGGGCCAGTTCGTCGGGGGTCGTGCCCGTGAAGTACGAGGTGAGGCGGACTCGGTCGTAGGCGGGGCGGGGCTCCTCGCCCAGCACGACCACCCGGTGCGTGGCGGTCAGGCCGCGCTCGGCGAGCGCTTCGAGGAAGCGCTGGCCGACCATGCCATGGCCGACGAGCACGATCGTGGGGGTGTCTGCGAGTGCGGTGCCGGTCGTCGCCGCGCGCATGTCCGAGGTCATGCACCGCAGCGTGCGGCGCCGACATTACCCGGCCGCATCACCGCTGTTTCCCGGGCGGAACGCTGCGCTCAGCGGGGGCCGGGCACCGGTGTGAGGGGGACGCGCCGCACCCACCGAGCCGGGGCACGGCGTCCCCGTACGAGGAGAGGGCGGCACCCCCCGCACAGGGATGCCGCCCTCTCTGGAGGGTCCGGAGCCGCCTTCGTGAGTCGGTGAGGGTCGGGTACCGACGACGGCTCCGGAGGTCTTGCGGTGTGCGTCAGCGGTGGTCGCTGCCCTGCGACTGCGAGGCCGCCCGGCCCGCCTCCAGGCGGGCCACCGGGATCCGGAACGGCGAGCAGGACACGTAGTCCAGCCCCACCTCGTGGAAGAAGTGCACCGACTCGGGGTCGCCGCCGTGCTCGCCGCAGACACCGAGCTTCAGGTCCGGCCGGACCTCCCGGCCCGCCTTGGCCGCGTCGCGGACCAGCTTGCCCACGCCGTCCCGGTCGATGGTCTCGAACGGGGAGACGCCGAAGATGCCCTTCTCCAGGTAGGCCGTGAAGAAGCTCGCCTCCACGTCGTCCCGGCTGAAGCCCCACACCGTCTGGGTGAGGTCGTTGGTGCCGAAGGAGAAGAACTCGGCGGCCTCGGCGATCTGCCCGGCCGTCAGCGCGGCGCGCGGCAGCTCGATCATCGTGCCGATCGCCAGCTTCAGCCGGGTGCCCGTGGCCTCCTCGACCTCGGAGATGACCCGGTCCGCCTCCTCGCGCACGATCTCCAGCTCCTGGACCGTGCCGACCAGCGGGATCATGACCTCCGCGCGCGGGTCGCCCTTCGCGGCCTTGCGCTCGGCCGCCGCCTCGGCGATCGCCCGTACCTGCATGGTGAACAGGCCCGGGATCACGAGGCCGAGGCGCACGCCCCGCAGGCCCAGCATCGGGTTCTGCTCGTGCAGCCGGTGCACGGCCTGGAGCAGGCGCAGCTCGTTCTCGTGCGGCTCCTGGCGGGACTCGGCCAGCGCCACGCGCACCGACAGCTCGGTGATGTCGGGCAGGAACTCGTGCAGCGGCGGGTCGAGGAGGCGGATGGTGACGGGCAGACCGTCCATCGCCTCGAACAGCTCCACGAAGTCCTGCTTCTGGAGCGGCAGGAGTTCCTTCAGGGAGTCCTCGCGCTCGATCTCGGTGTCCGCCAGGATCAGACGCTCCACCAGCTCACGACGGTCACCGAGGAACATGTGCTCGGTGCGGCACAGGCCGATGCCCTGCGCGCCGAAGCGCCGTGCGCGCAGCGCGTCCTCGGCGTTGTCCGCGTTCGCGCGGACCCGGAGGCGGCGCTTGCGGTCCGCGAAGGCCATGATGCGGTGCACGGCCTCGACCAGCTCGTCCGCGTCGTCGGCACCCGCGTGCATCCGGCCCTCGAAGTACTCGACGACCGGGGACGGGACGACCGGGACCTCACCGAGGTACACCTTGCCCGAGGAGCCGTCGATGGAGATCACGTCGCCCTCCTCGACGACGTGCCCGCCCGGCACCGTCATCCGGCGCCGCTTGGTGTCGACCTCCAGCTCCTCCGCACCGCAGACACAGGTCTTGCCCATGCCGCGCGCGACCACGGCCGCGTGCGAGGTCTTGCCGCCGCGGGAGGTGAGGATGCCCTCGGCCGCGATCATGCCATCCAGGTCGTCGGGGTTGGTCTCGCGGCGGACCAGGATGACCTTCTCGCCGGAGCGCGACCACTTGACCGCGGTGTACGAGTCGAAGACCGCCTTGCCGACGGCCGCGCCCGGCGAGGCGGCGATGCCCCGGCCGACCTGCTCGACCTTCGCGCTCTCGTCGAACCGCGGGAACATCAGCTGGGCGAGCTGCGCGCCGTTGACGCGCTGGAGCGCCTCGGCCTCGTCGATCAGACCCTGGTCCACCAGCTGTGTGGCGATACGGAAGGCCGCGCCCGCGGTGCGCTTGCCGACGCGGGTCTGGAGCATCCACAGCCGGCCGCGCTCGATGGTGAACTCGATGTCGCAGAGATCCTTGTAGTGGTTCTCCAGGGTCTCCATGATCTGCATCAGCTGGTCGTACGACTTCTTGTCGATCCGCTCCAGCTCGGCGAGCGGGACCGTGTTGCGGATGCCCGCCACCACGTCCTCGCCCTGCGCGTTCTGCAGGTAATCGCCGTACACGCCCTGGTGGCCGGAGGCGGGGTCGCGGGTGAAGGCGACGCCCGTGCCGGAGTCGGGGCCGAGGTTGCCGAAGACCATCGAGCAGACGTTGACCGCCGTGCCCAGGTCGTGCGGGATGCGCTCCTGACGGCGGTAGAGCTTGGCGCGGTCGCCGTTCCAGGACTCGAAGACCGCCTTGATGGCGAGGTCCATCTGCTCGCGCGGGTCCTGCGGGAAGTCGCGCCCGGCCTCGGTCTTGACGATCTTCTTGTACTTGGTGACCAGCTTCTTCAGGTCCGACGCGTCCAGCTGGGTGTCGTCGGTGACCTTCTTGGTCTCCTTGGCCTTCTCCAGCGCGTCCTCGAAGAGGTCGCCGTCGACGCCGAGGACCGTCTTGCCGAACATCTGGATGAGGCGCCGGTAGGAGTCCCAGGCGAAACGCTCGTCGCCGGCCTGACTGGCCAGGCCCTGCACCGACTTGTCGGAGAGACCGATGTTCAGGACGGTGTCCATCATGCCGGGCATGGAGAACTTCGCCCCGGAACGCACCGAGACCAGCAGCGGGTCGTCGGCCTGGCCGAGCTTCTTGCCCATCCGGTCCTCGAGAGCGGAGAGGTGCGCACTCACCTCGTCACGCAGTGCCGCGGGTTCCTGGCCGCTGTCCAGGTAGACCTTGCAGGCCTCGGTGGTGATGGTGAAGCCCGGAGGGACGGGCAGACCGAGGTTGGTCATTTCGGCGAGGTTCGCGCCCTTGCCGCCCAGGAGGTCCTTGAGGTCCTTGTTGCCCTCGGTGAAGTCGTAAACGAACTTCACACCCTCCACGCCGTTCTCAGTTACGTGGGGATCTTTGTTTTCCGACACGGTCTCGACTCCTCGAGGACGCGGTGGCTGCCCTGACGGCGAGGAACATACCCAGATCGAAGGAGCCTGGGTACGTCCACTTGCGCGTCATGCGCCTGTAACCACTCGTCCGCCACTGGATCGAAAGTCAAAGCTTCGCAAGCGTCGACCGGGGGATGTTTTCACTTCTTGAACGCATCGACGCCCGTAGACCCGTTTTGTCGCTCAGATGAGCAGCTCTCGTCACGTCTGAGTTCGATCGATGAACGATCAAAGGGTGGCACTCAGTGCCATCCTTTGAGAAGTGCAGTCGCCCAAGATCCGCTCATCTGAGCGCAACCCCTATCAGGGGTGGCGAGAATCACGCTATGCGAGGCGGCCCCTTTTCACCATGCGGACGCATGTACGGGCGGAAATGTCCGCGCCATGCCCACGACACCTCAGGGCGCCTCCACCGTGCCTCACACCCCGAGCGCGAGCAGCCGTTCCTCCACCCGTTCCGGTGCGTAGAGATGCTCGACGACCAGGGCACCGGCCCCGACCAGGCCCGACCGCTCCCCCAGCCGGGAGGTCACCACGTCCAGACGCGCGGTGGAACGCGGCAACGCCCGCTGGTACAGCAGCTCCCTCACCCCCGTCAGGAAGGGCGTTCCAGCCAGATCCCCGGCGATCATCAGCACCCCCGGGTTCAGCAGGGTCACGACCGTCGCGAGGACGTCCCCGACCCGCCGTCCGGCCTCCCGGGCGAGCGCGGCGGCCTCCGGGTTCCCCGCGGCCAGCAGCTCCCGCACGTCCGAGCCGGAGGCGGCCCGCACCCCCTGCTCCGCGAGCCGGCGCGCGACGGCGCCTCCGCTCGCCACGGCGGCGAGACAGCCGTAGGAACCGCACCGGCACAGCGCGCCCGCGCCCTCGGGGACCCGGATGTGGCCGATGTCCCCGGCGCCGCCGTCGACACCCCGGTAGATCCGGCCGTCGACGACCACTCCCGCGCCGATACCGGTGGACACCTTGACCAGCACGAACGCCGAGCAGTCCGGGTGCGCGGTGCGCTGCTCCCCGTACGCCATCAAGTTCGCGTCGTTGTCCACGAGCACCGGCACGTCCGTGGCGCCGTGCGCATGCTCGGCGAAGGCACGGCCGAGGCGCCCTCGTATGTCGTAGGTGTCCCAGCCGGGCATGATCGGCGGCTGGACGACCCGCCCGGTGTCGCTGTCCACGGGCCCGGGGACGGCGAGCCCGATCCCGCAGACCTCGTGCGCGCCGTGTCCCGCCTTCTCCAGGAGCCGGGCGAACCAGCGCCCCAGTTCGCCGAGCACGGCGTCCGGGCCCTTCTCTATGACCAGCACCCCGGAGTGTTCGGCCAGGAACTCCCCGGTCAGGGAGAGAACCGCGGCGCGGGCGTGCCGGGTGTCGAGGTCGGCGGCGAGCACCACGGCATGGGCGTCGTCGAACTCCAGGGTGATCGAAGGACGCCCGCCGAGCGGGGAGTCCACCGGTCCGCCCGCGCCCTCGCGCAGCCAGCCGGCCCGGAAGAGACGGTCCAGGCGCTGGCCGACCGTGGCCCGGGACAGGCCCGTGGCCTGTTGAAGGGCACCGCGGGTCGTGGCACGGCCGCTGCGGACCAGTGCGAGCAGATCTCCCGCGCCGGCCTGTCGGCCCGGCGTCCCGGCTCTTCCTCTCATGCGCACCCCCTTGCGTTCACCAACCGCGCCTTACATAGTGAGTTTTGCATGTTAAGTAGACGTAACTCCACGGTAGCTACTGCCGAACCGAGCGGCAGGACGTCTTTCAGGGAGACCTGAGTGGACCGCACCACCCGACTCACCGCCCGCCGTACGGAACTCACCGGTCCCGTGCGCACTCCCGGCACGCCACCGACACCCCCTCCACGCGAGAACCCCCGACCCGGACCGGCGAACCCCCGATCCGGACCCGCTGTATACGGTCCGTCCACGCGCCGGAGGGCGCTGCATGTCAGGGCCGCACAGGTGCTCGAAGGAAACTGGACGGGCACCTCCACGGTGCCGTCGCACAGCCTGTACCCCCACCAGTGGTCCTGGGACTCCGCGTTCATCGCGATCGGCCTGCGCCATCTGTCGCCGCTGAGGGCGCAGACGGAACTGGAGACGCTCCTCGACGCCCAGTGGGCGGACGGGCGCATCCCGCACATCGTCTTCAACCCCTCCGTGCCGCTCGACGCGTACTTCCCGAGCCCCGACTTCTGGCGTTCCTCGACCGCGGGGCGCGCTGCGGGCGCCCCGCGCACCGTACAGACCTCGGGCATCGTGCAGCCACCGGTGCACGCGCTGGCGGCCTGGCTGGTGCACCGGGCCGACCCGGGGCTGTCCCGGGCGCGCGGCTTCCTGCCCCGCGTCCACCCGCGCCTCGCCGCCTGGCACCGCTATCTGCTGCACCGCCGGGACCTGGGCGGCGGCGGGCTCGTCTCGGTGGTGCACCCCTGGGAGCAGGGCATGGACAACAGCCCCGCCTGGGACGCTCCGCTGTCCCGGATCACCCCGGCCCCGGCCCGCGCCTTCCGCCGCGCCGACCTGGACCACGGCGCACCCGAGGACCGCCCCACGGACCTGGACTACGGGCGGTACGTACGGCTGGCGACGGACTACCGGGACAGTGGATACGCCGACGGGACGGGCGAGTTCGCGGTGGAGGACCCGGCGTTCAACGCGCTGCTGATCGCGTCGGAGCACGCGTTGGCCCGGATAGCCAGGGAGCTGGGTGCGACAGGCACGGCCCGCCACGCCCGCGCACAGCGCCTGACGACGGCCCTCGTCGACCGCCTCTGGGACCCGGCCGAGGGGATGTTCTTCTGCCGGGATCTGCGAGGACGGGCGGGCGAGAGCGGTGCTCTTCACATGGATCGGCGCTCCCGGAGCGCTGCTCTCTCGACGGAGCAGCGCTCTCCCTCCGGTGCCCTCGTCCCCGAGCGCTGTGTCTCCGGACTCATCCCGTTGCTCCTGCCCACGCTCCCCCGCGACATCGCGGCCGCGCTCGTGCGCACCCTGTCCGGGCCCCACTTCGGGCTGGGCGGCGCGACCCGGCTCGTGCCGAGCTACGACCTGCTCGGCGAGGCGTTCGACCCGCACCGGTACTGGCGCGGCCCGGCATGGTTCAACACCGGCTGGCTGCTGGAGCGCGGGCTGAGGACGCACCGGGAGGAGACGGCGGCCGACGCGCTGCACGAGGCCCTGCTGGAGACGGCGGACACGTCGGACTTCGCGGAGTACGTCGACCCGTACACCGGCGAGGCGTGCGGCGTGCAGGGCTTCGGCTGGACTGCCGCACTTTCCCTCGATCTGTTGCACAACCCCCCACGCCCACCGGTGGGCCCGGAGAAGCCGAATAAGGGGAAATCCCTTACCGAACACGGCGTATCCCCCACGGGCACCAGCACGTTCGACAGGAGTGACAAGGGAGAGGACCGGGGATGACAGACCGGCATCATCTGCTCGTGCGCGGCGGCACGTTCGCCGCAGTGGGCGACAGCGGCGACATCAGCGGGGTGCGGGGCGGCAACTCCCCGGACGGGTTCTTCGTACGGGACGCACGGCACCTGAGCCGGTGGCAGCTCACCGTCGACGGCGCGGTGCCCGAGACGCTCACACCGGTCGCCGCAGGGGAGACGGCGCGCTGTGTCCTCGTACCGCGAGGCGGCCGGCAGGAGCCGCCCGCCTCCACCCTCTTCCGTGAACAGGCCGTGGTGGACGGGGCGTTCGTGGAGTCGCTGCGGGTCACCAACAACCGCCCGGTGCCGACCACGGTGCGGGTGGCGGTCACCGCGGACGCCGACTTCACGGACCAGTTCGAGCTGCGCTCGGACCACCGTACGTATACCAAGGCGGGCGCCGTACGGTCCCGTCAGATCCTCGACGAGGGCGTGGAGTTCGGCTATCGGCGCGGCGAGTGGCGGTCCGGCACCACCGTCACGTCCGAGCCCCCGCCGGACGGCGTGGAGGAGACCGGCACGGGCGCCCGCCGCCTGGTGTGGACGCTGGAACTCGACCCGCACGGCTCGGCGGAGCTGCTGCTGCGGGTCGCCGCCCGGCCGCACGGGGTCGCACAGGACCCCGCGGTCCCGGCGACTCCCGCCGCCGCCGTCGAGCAACTGCTCGCGCAGGAAGCCGCGTTCATGGAGGGCGTGGCGTTTCCCACCGGCTGGCCCGAACTGGCCACGGCATGCGCGCAGGGCCTGTCCGACCTGGCCTCGCTCCAGGTCCCGGCGACCGGACCCGAGGGCGAGGAACTCCTCGTCCCCGCCGCGGGCGCCCCCTGGTTCCTCGCGCTGCTGGGCCGCGACGCGCTCCTCACCTCCCTCTTCGCGCTGCCCTACCGCCCCCGGCTGGCCGCGGCCACCCTGCCCGCGCTCGCCGCGACGCAGGCGACCGAGGTCGGCTCGCGTTCGGTGGCCCAGCCCGGAAAGATCGTGCACGAGGTACGGCACGGAGAGCTGGCACACTTCGGACAGGTGCCGTTCGGGCGGTACTACGGCTCGGTCGACGCGACCCCCCTCTTCCTGGTCCTGCTGGGGGCGTACGTCGAGCAGACCGGCGACCTTGCGCTGGCCCGCCGTCTGGAACCCCACGCGCGGGCGGCGATCGGCTGGATGCTGGACCACGGCGGGCTCACCTCCCGCGGGTATCTCGTCTACCGCGCCGACCAGGGCGGTCTCGCCAACCAGAACTGGAAGGACTCCCCCGGCGCGATCTGCTCCGCCGACGGCAGCCGTCCGCACGGACCGGTGATGGCAGCGGGCGCGCAGGGGTACGCGTACGACGCGCTGCGCCGCACCGCGCATCTGGCCCGCACGGTGTGGGACGACGAGGTGTACGCGGCGCTGCTGGAACAGGCGGCCGGGGATCTGCGCGACCGGTTCCAGCGCGACTTCTGGATGGAGGAGCACGCCTTCCCCGCGCTCGCGCTGGACGGCGAGGGCCGCCAGGTGAACGCGCTCGCCTCGGACGCGGGGCATCTGCTGTGGTCGGGCCTGCTGGACAAGGAGTACGGCGAACTGGTCGGCCGACGCCTGCTGGAACCGGACTTCTTCTCCGGCTGGGGGGTGCGCACCCTGGCCTCGGGCCAGGCGGCGTACCACCCGTTGTCGTACCACCGCGGCTCTGTCTGGCCGCACGACAACGCGCTGATCACGCTGGGCCTGGCCCGCTACGGGCTGCACGACGAGGCCCGTACGGTGGCGAACGCGCTGGTGGAGGCATCGACGGCGACGGGCCACCGGTTGCCGGAGGCGTACGCGGGCTACGGCCGTGACACCCATCCGGAGCCGGTGCCGTACCCGCACGCCTGCACCCGGGAGTCCCGTTCGGCCGCGACACCGCTCGCGCTGCTCACCGCGGTCGGAGGCGCCTGACGCGGGTGACCCGTGGAGCCGGGCAGAGCCGGTTGACCTCGGGTTTGCCGGGTGTTTGCCGGGCGCTGGGGCGGTCGGCTTGAACGTAGGCCCGGGGCTGCCCGTACGGGATGACGGCGGGCCCAGCCTCCCCAGCGTGGCCCGCCTCTCCACCACGGGCTTCGCACGGAAGGACCCTCGGGTTGCCTCTCAACACTGGTCAACGACAGACGCAGGACAAGGCTGGGGTGGTCACCGACGGGGTCCTGCCGGCGGAGGATGAACAGCCGGAAGCGGAGGGGACTGCGCCCGCTCCGGAGACGTCGCCGGAGAAACCGACCTCGGAGCACCGGACGGCGGAGGAACGACCGTCGGAGCCGTCGGAACACCCGACCGCAGAGGAGCCGGACGGTCCTGACAGGCCCGACGCCGAGACCGCCCCCACCGCGGACGCGATCGCTTCCGCGGACGAGAGCGACGAGGCCGACAAGGACGACAGGGCCGAAACCGCTCCCTCTGACAAGGCCGACGCGGCCGAGGAGACCGCTTCCGCCGACGTACCCGTCTCCGCCCCCGCCGAAAGCGAAGCCGCAGGCGAGGAGACGAGCACGACCGCGGACGCGGACACGACCGCGGAGGCAGACGCGACCGCGGACGCGGACACAGACGCGGAAGCAGCCGCAGCCACGGACGCCGACGCGGACAAGGACGCGGCCAACGCCGTACCCGCCACCGAGGAAGGGGGGACGGCAGCCGGTGTCCCGTCCGCCCGCTCCCGGCGCGGGCGGCGGCTGCGCGCCTGGAAGGAGGATCACCCGGTGGCGGCCCGGGTGATCGGGATCAGCGTCTCCGTGCTCGCCGCTCTGCTCGTCGTCGTCTCGTTCGTGCTGCCCAACCGGCCGGAGAACTTCCAGCTCGCCCAGTTCACCCGGCTCCCGGTGGAGGCGCTCATCGGCGCCGTAGTGCTGACCGCGCTGCCCCGCCGGCCCCGGCTGATCACGGCCTGGCTCGGCGGCGTCGTGCTCGGCGTGCTGACCGTGCTCAACCTGCTGGACGTCGGCTTCTACCAGTACCTCGGCCGCGGCTTCAACGTCATCCTCGACTGGCCGCTCTTCACCGACGCCTACTCCTATCTCCAGGACACACTGGGCGGAACAGGCGCCCTGGGCGCGCTGATCGCGGCTGTCGCGATCGTCGTCGTCGTGCTCGGCGTGACGGCGCTCGCCGTCGTACGGCTGAGCAACGTGATAGCCCGGCACCGCGCCACCACCACCCGCAGCGTCCTCGTGCTGAGCATGGTGTGGATGACCTGCCAGGCCCTCAGCCTCCAGGTCAGCGGAGTGCCGCTGGCCGCCGAGCACACCGTCACGATGCTCCAGTACCGCTCCGACCGGATCCGGGAGACCGTGCGTGACGAGCGGGAGTTCGGCAAGACGGCGCAGGCCGACACCTTCGGCAACACCCCGGGCTCCCAGCTCGTGCCCGATCTGCGCGGCAAGGACATGATCTTCACGTTCATCGAGAGCTACGGCCGTAGCGCCGTCGAGGACCCGATCATGGCGCCCGGTGTCGACAAGACCCTGGACTCCAGCACCCAGGCCCTGGCGAAGGCCGGCTTCCATGCCAAGAGCGGCTGGCTGACCTCGGCGACCTACGGCGGCAGCAGCTGGCTCGGCCACTCCACATTCATGTCGGGCCTGTGGGTCAGCAACCAGAACCGCTACCGCACCGTCACCGCGAGCGACCACCTCACCCTCACCGACGCGTTCAAGAAGACCGGCGCCTGGGACACCGTCGGCGTCATGCCGGGTGTGCAGAAGGGCTGGCCGGAGGCGAAGTGGTACGGCCTCGACAAGGTCTACAACGCCTTCCAGCTCGGCTACAAGGGCCCGAAGTTCAGCTGGTCGACGATGCCGGACCAGTACGCGCTGGAGCAGTTCCAGCAGCAGGTGCACGGCAAGAAGCACGACAAGCCGCTGATGTCGTTCGTCATCCTGACCTCCAGCCACCAGCCCTGGGCGCCCATCCCGAAGATGGTCGGCTGGAACCAGCTGGGCAACGGCTCGATCTTCGACGCCATCCAGAAGGCGGGCAACAAGCCGGCGGACATCATCGCCGACCCCACCCGGTCGAAAGAGGAGTACGGCAAGTCGGTCCAGTACTCCGTGACCGCCCTGACCCAGTGGCTCGAGCGCTACGGCAACGACAACACGGTCCTCGTCTTCCTCGGCGACCACCAGCCGATCTCCCGGGTCAGCGGCAACAACGCCAGCCGTGACGTGCCGTGCGCGATCGTCGCCAAGGACCCGAAGGTGTTCGACAAGATCGCCGACTGGGGCTGGTCGGACGGCCTGCGGCCCGCGCACAACGCGCCGGTGTGGAAGATGAGCGCCTTCCGCGACCGCTTCCTGAAGGCGTACGGCTCGACCCCGCACCCGACGAAGGGCTGACCCGCGGCCCTGAAGCCCTGAGGGGGCTGAACCCGCACCGTCCGGTGCGGGTTCAGCCCCCTGAGGGCTTATGCCCACGGAGTCCGGCCCC
>NZ_JBFAWW010000040.1:0-71772 GCF_040680495.1 Streptomyces sp. NPDC052036
CCGGGGGGTGGGGGGGGGCGGCCGCGCCCCCGCAGCCGCCCCCCGCCCCTCCGCCTTGCGATGCACCGCACCAGACGCCGCGGCCCCCGCCCTTCGGGCGGACGACGCTACTTTCGAAACACGCCCTAGTGCTGCGACCGGGGCACATCGTGCTCCCGGGGCGTCAGGCCACCGCGACCGCGCTCCCGGACCTCACGCCACCGCGGGTGTCGCGCGGGTCGTCGACGCGATCGTCGCCGAGCCGACCACGCGCGTGCCGTCGTACAGGACGATCGCCTGGCCGGGGGCCACGCCGCGGACCGGCTCGGTGAAGCGCACCCGCAGTTCGCCGTCGACCAGCTCCGCCGTCACCTCCGTCTCGCCGCCGTGGGCGCGGAGCTGGGCCGTGTAGGTGTCGGGGCCGGCCGGGGCGGTGCCGCACCAGCGGGGCTTGACGGCGGTCAGCGCGCCGACGTCCAGGGAGGACGCCGGGCCCACCGTCACGGTGTTGGTGACCGGCGAGATGTCGAGGACGTAGCGCGGCTTGCCGTCGGCCGCCGGGGTGCCGATCCTGAGGCCCTTGCGCTGGCCGATCGTGAAGCCGTACGCGCCCTCGTGCGTGCCGATCGCGGTGCCGGACTCGTCGACGATGTCGCCCTCGGCCTTGCCGAGCCGCTGGGCCAGGAAGCCCTGGGTGTCGCCGTCCGCGATGAAGCAGATGTCGTGCGAGTCGGGCTTCTTGGCGACCGCGAGGCCCCGGCGCTCGGCCTCCGCGCGGATCTCGTCCTTGGTGGTGACCGTGTCGCCGAGCGGGAACATCGCGTGGGCCAGCTGCTTCTCGTCGAGCACACCGAGGACGTACGACTGGTCCTTGGCCATGTCGGAGGCGCGGTGCAGCTCGCGTGTGCCGTCGTCGAGCATGACGACCTTGGCGTAGTGGCCGGTGCAGACGGCGTCGAAACCGAGTGCGAGCGCCTTGTCGAGCAGCGCCGCGAACTTGATCTTCTCGTTGCAGCGTAGACACGGGTTGGGGGTGCGGCCCGCCTCGTACTCGGCGATGAAGTCCTCGACCACGTCCTCGCGGAACCGCTCGGCGAGGTCCCAGACGTAGAACGGGATGCCGATGACGTCCGCGGCACGGCGGGCGTCGCGCGAGTCCTCGATGGTGCAACAGCCGCGCGCGCCGGTGCGGAACGACTGCGGGTTCGCGGACAGCGCGAGATGGACGCCGGTCACGTCGTGGCCCGCTTCGGCGGCGCGGGCGGCGGCGACGGCGGAGTCGACTCCCCCGGACATGGCGGCGAGGACGCGGAGAGGACGCTGCGAGGTGTCAGTCATAGCCCTTCAAGAGTACGGGGCACCCGGCGCGCCCGGCTCGCGAGTATCCGCCGCCGTGCGCCGGGGCCGCAGGACGGCTCAGGTCAGCCCCGCGCTGCGCGCCCGCTCCACCGCGGGGCCGATCGCCTTCGCGACCGCCTCCACGTCCGCCTCCGTGGAGGTGTGGCCGAGGGAGAAGCGCAGCGTGCCGCGGGCGAGGTCCGGGTCGGCGCCGGTGGCGAGCAGCACATGGCTCGGCTGGGCCACCCCCGCGGTGCAGGCCGAGCCCGTGGAGCACTCGATGCCCTGTGCGTCCAGCAGCAGGAGCAGCGAGTCGCCCTCGCAGCCGGGGAAGCTGAAATGGGCGTTGGCCGGGAGCCGGTGCACCGGGTCCCCGCCGAGGAGGGCGTCCGGGACCGCCGTACGGACGGCGGTGATCAGGGAGTCGCGCAGCGCGCCGATCTCCCGGGCGAACCACTCGCGCTGCTCGGCGGCGAGCCGTCCGGCGACCGCGAAGGAGGCGATGGCGGGCACGTCGAGGGTGCCGGAGCGCACATGGCGTTCCTGGCCGCCGCCGTGCAGCACGGGCACGGGGCTGTACTCGCGTCCGAGGACCAGCGCGCCGATGCCGTACGGGCCGCCGACCTTGTGGGCGGACACCGTCATGGCGGCGAGGCCGGACGCCTCGAAGTCGACCGGGACCTGGCCGAAGGCCTGGACCGCGTCGGAGTGCAGCGGGACGCCGAACTCGGCGGCCACGTCGGCCAGTTCACGGACCGGCATGATGGTGCCGATCTCGTTGTTGGCCCACATGACCGTGACGAGGGCGACGTCGTCGGGGTTGCGGACGATGGCCTCGCGCAGGGTCTCGGGGCGCACCCGGCCGTAGGAGTCGACGGGCAGGTACTCGACGGTGGCGCCCTCGTGTTCGCCGAGCCAGTCGACCGCGTCGAGCACCGCGTGGTGTTCGACGGGGCTTGCCAGGACCCGGGTGCGGGCCGGGTCGGCGGCACGGCGGGCCCAGTACAGGCCCTTCACGGCGAGGTTGTCGGCCTCGGTGCCGCCGGAGGTGAAGACGACCTCGCTGGGGCGGGCGCCGAGCGCTTCCGCGAGGGTCTCGCGGGCCTCTTCGACGGTTCGCCTGGCACGGCGGCCGGATGCGTGCAGCGAGGAGGCGTTGCCGGTGACGGCCATCTGGGCGGTCAGTGCCTCTGCCGCCTCGGGGAGCATCGGAGTGGTCGCGGCGTGGTCGAGGTAAGCCATGGTGGGCCAAGTCTATGGCCGGTGGTTTTGCGGGCGGGGCGCGGCCCGTGCCCGCGCGGGATGCGGCCGAACCTTCCGGCCACCGGGCCACGTCGCGCCACGCCTGAATGCCTAGAAGCTCCAGGACACCGTGTGGTCCATCTGCATCAGGGCCACCAGGACCACCAGGTCCGCGATCCCGAGGCCGAGGCCGAGATAGGCACGCCCCCGGCGCTGTGTGCCGCGCCACAGGGCCACGGCGGCCAGGGCGATGGCGATGGGGCCGAGGAAGACATTGAGGACCAGCAGGCCGAGGAGGCCCAGGATGAAGGACGCCACGGCCATGCCCTCGGCGTCGCGGGTGCCGGTGCGGTTCTCCGGGGCCGTGGCGCTCCGGTCGGCCGGGGTCGTGGTGTTGTCGTGGACCGGGGTCGTGGTGCTCTCGTTGCGTGTCGCGGTGAGGTTCATGATGCGGTCATCTCCCGATGATGGGGCGGCGTACGGCGATCAGTGGGCCGACGGGTGCCGCCGGCGGCCGTGCCGCTCGCGGACCGCGAAGATCACGAGCCAGACGGCGATACCGGTCGCGGCCACGAGGGTGACAGGCAGCGGGGCATGGGCCACGGTGCCGAGGACGGTCCCCAGCAGGAGAAGTGCGGCGACGAGGAACAGCATGTGAGATCCCCTCCGAGAGGCCTCTCGTTACGGTTCGGTGAACGATTGTGGTTACAACCGTTCACTGACTTTCTAGTCTAACGCGTCCCACGGCTTTTCAATTCCAGCGAACAGTTGTTAACTGCATGGCATGAGTCACACCCTCGGCATCCGGCAGGCCCAGAAGCAGAAGACCCGGCAGGCCCTCCTGGACGCGGCGCTCGCTCTGCTGGAGGAACAGAGCCTGAGCAGTCTCGGACTGCGCGAGGTCACCCGTGCGGTGGGGGTCGCGCCCACCGCCTTCTACCGGCACTTCCGGTCGACGGCGGACCTCGGCGTGGAACTGGTCGAGGCGGCCCTCGGCAGCCTTCACCCGATGATCGACTCCACGGTCGCCGCGGCCGGTGACAGCGAGGAACGCATCGCGCGCGCCGTCGGCCTGATCGCCCACCATGTCGACGCGTATCCGGCGCACGTACGGTTCATCGCGCGGGAACGGCACGGCGGCGTGCAGCCGGTGCGGGAGGCGATCCGGCGCCAGCTGGCGCGCTTCGCCGAGGAGGTGCAGGTCGCGCTGGCCGGACACCCCGAGTCCGCGGGGTGGAGCGAGGAGGACCTGCTGATGCTCGCCGGCCTGTATGTCGACCAGATGCTAGCGACGGCCAATCAGTTCCTGGAGGCGATGGAGGGTCCCGCCGACGAGCGGGACCGGGTGGCCAAGATGGCGACCCAACGCCTGCGGCTGATCAGCCTCGGCCGCCGGCACTGGAAGTCGTAGCGGCGCGCCCCCGCGGCCGACGGGCTGTCCGCCATGGCGCCGCGGCCGCCGCGGCGCTCACCCGCCCTGCCGGTACAGCTCCGTCACGGAGGCCGCCGCCCGCGCCAGTTCGGCGCGCGCCTGCGGCGGTGCCAGCACCTCGACCCGGTCGGCGAACAGCAGGAGCCCGCGCACCTCGCGCAGGACGCCGTACGACAGCCGGGCGGTCACCCAGGCGCCGTCGCCCTCCTCCTCCGGCGGGGCCGTCAGCACGGAGGCGGCCAGGCGCCGGAACATGTCGAGGTGTTCGCGGCGCACCCGGACCGTCACCTCGATGCCGCCGGGCCGCTCCTCCACCTGCCGCCGCAGCACCTCCCAGGCGTCGGCGAGTTCGACCCCCGGGCGCCGCCGGACGGGATCCGCCAGCAGGGTCGCCGCACGCACCCGGTCCGCGCGGAAGAGCTGCGGGCTGCCGCGCCGGTCGGCGACCAGGTACCAGACGCCCGCCTTCGAGACGAGCCCGTAGGGATCGACGGTGTAGGTGTGCGCCTCGGTGTCCCCGCTGTGCCGGTAGCGCAGCAGCAGCCGGCGGTCGCTGAACACCGCGTCCTGCAGGGTGTCCAGGTCGACGGTGGCCTGCGGACCGCTCTTCCAGCGCGCCGCGTCGACGAGGACACGGCGGCTGGTGGCCTCGGCGGCGGGCCGGTGCGCCGCGGGCAGCGCCGCCATCACCTTGCGCAGCGCGGAGCCGAGGGCCGCGTCCAGACCGAGTGCGGCGTGCGCGCCCTGTGCGGCCAGGACGAACAGGGCCCGGGACTCGTCGGCGGTCAGCCCCGTGACGTCCGTACGGAATCCGGTGAGCAGTTCGATGCCGCCGTGCCGTCCCCGCTCGGCGTACACCGGCACCCCGGACGCGGACAGGGCCTCGACGTCGCGGTAGATGGTGCGCACCGACACCTCCAGCCGCTCGGCCAGTTCGCGGGCCGGGACGCGTCCGCGGGTCTGCAACAGCAGAAGGATCGACAGCAGGCGGTCCGACTTCACCGGCCCAGCATCGCGGCGGCGAAGGACCGTTCGCAAATGTTGACGGGAACTGTCAGGTTTTACGGGGAACCTCGGGGCACCGACCCACCGAGAGGACCGTCATGAACACCGATCCCCGTCCTGTGTACGCCCGTGCCGCCGAGCAGGTCGCCGCGCTGGTCAGGACCGTACGGCCGGAGCAGCTCTCCGGTGCCACGCCGTGCGCCGAGTTCGATGTGCGAACGCTGCTGTCGCACATCGTCGGCGGCACGCGCCGGATCGCCGTGGTCGGCGCGGGCGGCGACGGCCTGGCCGTGCGCCCGTTCGTGGACGGCGTCGCGGACGACGGCTGGCCGGACGCCTACGACGCGGCCGGCGGCGAGGTCCGGCGAGCCTGGGCGGACGACGCCCGGCTGGACGCGATGGTGCGGGTGCCGTGGGGCGAGACGCCGGGGCGCAACGCGCTGTCGGGGTACGTGATGGAGACGGTCACGCACACCTGGGACCTGTGGGAAGCCCTCGGCCGGCCGCTCGAACTCGATCCGGAGGTGGCCGAGTTCGCGCTCGCCGTCGCCCGGGTCGTCCTGCCGGAGCCGGAGCGCGGCGACGACGTCCCCTTCGGCTCGGCCCGTCCGGCTCCCGAGGGGGCCGACGCCTACGGGCGACTGGCGGCCTGGCTCGGCCGCCGGCCGGCAGCGGCCCGCTGACCGCGCGACCAGGCCGGGACACGTCCCGGACCGCGCCCCCGCCAGGGCGCGGTCCGTCGCGCGGGCGGGCTCAGCCCAGCCTGACCCGTGCCAGCTGACGGGACTGTGCGACCAGGCGGTCCTGGCTGTCCCAGACCTCGGCGTCCTCCTCCAGGAAGCCGCCGGCGAGATTGCGCGTGGTGATCGACACCCGCAGCGGGCCCGGCGCCGGACGGCAGCGCACATGCACGGTCAGCTCGACGGTGGGCACCCAGCCGGAGATGCCCATCTCGAAGGCGGTGGGGGGCAGCGCGTCCACCGCGAGGAGCAGCGACAGCGGGTCCGCGTCGCGGCCGTCGGCGAGCCCGAACCACGCACGCATCTCACCCTTCCCGGTGGGCGCGCCGAGGGCCCAGCCCAGGGTGGCCGGGTCCAGCTTGAGCATCAGCCGCTCGGTGATCGCCGAGCTGCCGGAGACGGGCGCCGGGCCGTCCTCGGAGCCGAAGCACCGGTCCATGGGCGGGAAGGCGGGCGGCTGCGCGCTCGTGCGCACATCGTCGGGCAGGGAGTCCAGGTCGCCGTACGAGGCGAGGACGCGGATGCGTTCGATCTCGCGGCCCTCGTCGTCGTACTGGAAGAGGGACGCCTGGCCGGTGGAGAGGGTGCGGCCGGTGCGTACCACGTCCGTGCGGATCACCGCGGGCCCCGGCTGGGAGGCGGTGAGGTAGTGGGCGGAGATCGTGAACGGGTCCGGATGCGGCAGGGTGTCCGCGAGGGCGCGGCCGAGGACGGCGAGCAGATAGCCGCCGTTGACGGCGCTGATGATCGTCCAGCCGGCGGAGAGGTCGATGGCGTAGACGCCGGGTTCCCGGAGGGTGACCGCGGTGTCGCGGTCGAACTCGCTGTCGCCGATCGTGGCCGTCACGGCCTGTGCGGTTGCTGCTTCTGGCATGCCGAAACCGTACAACGCGAAATTACTAAGCGGTAGCTTTGTTGTGTTTCAAATCCGTGACACCTTGGGGAACACCCATACGGATCCAGCCATTCTCAGGTGAGGTTTTGGCAATTTCTCGGTAAGTGTCAGCACTCGTCCGTGACCGAGCGGCTCCCGTTCCCCTCTCAGAAGACGTACAGCCAGACCCGCCCGTTCACAGGAAGAGCCGCCACGCCGATGAGCCTGACCGGGACGCCGTTCCTCCTCACGTCGATCGTCCTCGTGGCGATCGCCCTCATCCTGCCTCTGTTCCTGTGGTCCCGGATCCGCGGCCCCTTGCTGCTGCGCCAGGCCGCCCGGGTGGTGATGCTGCTGTTCACCCAGGTCACCGCGGTCACCCTGGTCTTCGTCCTGGTGAACAACGCGAACAGCCTCTACGACAACTGGTCCGACCTGCTCGGCACCGGCAACCATGTGCGCCAGGCCGCCGACCTCGGCAAGGACGGCACCGGCGGGATCCAGATCAAGGCCCTGCCCAAGATCCACCAGACGTTCACCCCGGCCGAGGGGCCGGGCATGCGCGCGGCCGGCGGTGTGAGCGTCACCCAGCTCAAGGGCCAAGTGTCGGGCGTCGAGGCCGAGGTCTACGTCTGGCTGCCGCCGCAGTACAACGACCCCGCGTACAAGAACAAGAAGTTCCCCGTCGTGGAGCTGCTCTCCGGCTACCCGGGCTCGGCGAAGGCCTGGTTCGGCTCCCTCAAGGCGCACGAGCAGCTGCTGCCGCTGATGCGCACCGGGCAGGTGGCGCCCTTCATCCTGGTGGCACCGCGCACCAACCTCATCGCCAAGGTCGACACGGGCTGCGCGAACATCCCCGGCGTCGTGAACGCCGACACCTGGCTCAGCATCGACGTGCCGAAGATGGTGACGGACAACTTCCGCGCCCAGTCCGCGCCGAACGGCTGGGCGGCGGCCGGCTACTCGGCGGGCGCGCACTGCGCCGCGAAGCTCGCGACCGCGCACCCCGACCGTTACCGGGCCGCGATCAGCCTGTCCGGCTACAACGACCCGATCGGCGAGCGCAAGTCACTGGCCGCGCGCACCACCGCGCTGCGCCACGCGAACAACCCCTACTTCCTGCTGAAGGGCCAGCGCACCCCGCCGCACATCTCCCTCTATCTGTCCGGCCAGCTCGGTGACGGCTATCAGGCGGCCGCCGCCCTGGAGCAGATCGCCAAGCCCCCGACCGTGGTCCGCGCGGTGCTGATCCCGCGCAGCGCGGGCGGGCACAGCATGGCCCTGTGGCGGCCGCAGATCCCGTACGTCTTCACCTGGCTCACCCAGCAGATGAGCGGGAAGGACGGCGGCGCGACTACTCCTCGGCAACCGTTGACCGACGGTTCCAAGCGCGCGGCGCTCGCCAGTGGAACCGCATCGCCAAAAGGCGTAGTACGAAAGCGGTGACGACCGCGAGCCCCGTCGTCAGCGGGGTCAGCGTGCCGTAGCGGATGCAGAGCACCACCATGGTGGAGCCGACGATCGCCGGGACCGCGTAGAGGTCGCGGTCCCAGCGCAGCAGTGAGGGCACCTCGTTGGCGAGGACGTCGCGCAGGACGCCGCCGCCCACCGCCGTCGCGAGACCGAGGGCCGCGCTCGCGGTGAGGCCCAGCCCGTAGTCGTAGGCCTTGGTCGTCCCCGAGACACAGAACAGTCCGAGGCCCGCCGCGTCGAAGACGTTGACGGCCGACTGGATCCGCTCCACCTGTGGGTGGAGGAAGAAGACCAGGAGGGCGGCGAGCAGGGGGGTCAGGAAGTACCCCAGGTCCGTGAACGCGGCCGGCGGTGTGGCACCGATGATCACATCGCGGAACAGCCCTCCGCCCAGCGCCGTGACCTCGGCGAGCACGGCGATGCCGAACACGTCGAAGTTCTTGCGGACGGCCAGGAGCGCACCGGAGATCGCGAAGACGAAGATGCCGACGAGATCCAGGGTGTGCTGGACGGAGGGGCTGAACAATTGCTGGAGCACCTTTACATTCTCACCCACCCGGGTGAATGCGCCTTGCAAAGCAAGGCAAGGGCTCCGGAACGCCGAGGTTACAAGACCGGACGCTCCGTGCTGTAGATCCACTTCTGGAACAGGTCGTCCAGCTGCTGCCCGGAGACCTTCTCCGCGAGCCGGATGAAGTCGGCGGTGTTCGCGTTGCCGTAGCGGTGGAGCTTCGTCCAGGCGGGCAGGAGCCTGAAGAACGCGGTGTCACCGATGCGCTCGCGCAGGGCCTGGAGGGCCATCGCTCCGCGCTGGTAGACCGCGGAGGCGAACATCGTGTCGCGCTGGGGGTCGGCCACCTCGATCTTCCAGAACGGGTTGTCGGCCGGGCGGCTGTTGTACGCCGCGAGGAACTGGTCGTGCGCGGTGCTGGTTCCCTTGTGCTCCGCCCACAGCCACTGGGCGTAGGTCGCGAAGCCCTCGTTGAGCCAGATGTCCTTCCAGCGCTCGACGGAGACCGAGTCGCCGAACCACTGGTGGGCCAGCTCGTGCACGATCGTCGACTCGGAGCGCACGGCCGAGTACGCGGGCTTGGACTGGACCTCCAGCGAGAAGCCGGCCTCGGGCATGTCGTCGACGATGGCGCCGGTCTCCTCGAAGGGGTACGGGCCGAAGATCTTGGACCAGTAGTCGGTCGCCGCGGCGGTGACGGCGTACACATCGACGGTGTTGCTGTTCGCGAGCGCGGGGTCGATGGCGACGTAGATCGGGATGCCCGACGGCGTCTTCCCGGTGCGCACATCGAACTTGCCGATGGTCGCCGTGGCCAGGTACGTGGCCATCGGCCGCGACTCCCGCCAGTGGGTGATCGTCTTGTCGCCCTTGTCGTACGTCGACACCAGCCGCCCGTTGGACACGGCGGTCAGGCCCTTGGGCGCCTTGATGCGGATGTCGTAGGTGGCCTTGTCGGAGGGGTGGTCGCTGGAGGGGAACCAGGTGGAGGCGGCGTTGGGCTCGCACGCGACGAAGACGCCGTCGGCCGTCTTCATCCAGCCGTACTGGGAGCCGAAGACGATGGGGCCGCTGAGCGGCTCCGGGACCCCGCCGTAGGTGACGGTGACCGTGAAGTCCCTGCCCCGGCGAAGGACGCCGCGCGGGGTGATCCGGATCTCGTCGCCGTCACGCGTGAACGCGGCCCGTCTGCCGTTCACCTCGATCCGCGTGACCTGGAGCTTCTGCAGGTCCAGATCGAAGGACGTGAGGCTCTGGGTGGCCCGCGCCGTGATCGTCGTACGGCCGTCCAGACGGCCGCCGGCCGGGTCGTACGCCACGTCGAGGGCGTAGTGGCGGGCGTCGAAACCGCCGTTGCCCAGCTGCGGGAAGTAGGAGTCGCCGATGCCGGGGGCTCCGGCCGAGGGCGCCGGGGAGGCCGCGATGACGAGGAAGGAGGCCGCCGAGGCGGCGAGGGCTCCCAAGCGTGCCGAACGGGAGAGTGCCATGAGTCGTCCCTTCGAGCGTGCTGTCGATCAGACGGACACGCCAGACTCTGCGCTCTCCCCTCCAGGCATGTACATGACTTTACCAATCCGTCATGCGCCATACGTCGCGTTGCCCCTGACGAAACGGGTAGGCCCCGGTGACCGAGTGACGGTCACCGGGGCCTGCCCGTGGATGCGACAGCGGCTGTCCGCCGGCTACTTCCCGCCGTCGGCCTTCTTCGACTGCTTCGGAGACTCCGACGACTCCGGGGTCTCGTCGGAGGCGGCTTCCGCGGGCTCCTCGGTGGCAGCCTCGGCCGGCTCGTCGGAAGCGGCTTCCGCCGACTCCTCGGAGGCAGCCTCGGCGGGCTCCTCGGCGGCAGCCTCAACCGGCTCCTCGGCGGCCGCGGGCTCGGTCTCCTCGGACTCGGCGGCTTCGGCCTCCGCCGACTCCTCGGAAGCGGCCGCGGTCGCGGTCTTCTCGGAAGCGGTCTCCTCGGAAGCGGCCTCCGCCGTCTCGGCCTCAGCGGCCTCCTCCGCAACGACCTCCGTCGCCTCCGCCTGCACCTCCGCGGCCACCGCCGCCGACGTCTCCGCCGACTCCTCCAGCACCGCGTCCGGCACCAGCTCCGCCGCCTCCTTGGCGTCGGACAGCAGCACGGTGTCCTGCGGGGCCTGGTCCTCGAAGTTCTCCGGGTGGTGGCAGGCCACACGCTGGCCGGGCTTCAGCTCCAGGAGCTGCGGCTCGGTGGTGCGGCAGATCTCCGTCGCCTTCCAGCACCGCGTGTGGAAGCGGCAACCGCTCGGCGGGGAGATCGGCGAGGGCACGTCACCCTTGAGCAGGATGCGCTCGCTCTTGACGTTCCTCCGCTTCGGGTCCGGGATCGGCACCGCCGACATCAGCGCCTTGGTGTACGGGTGCATCGGCGCCTTGTACAGCAGGTCCCGGTCGGCCAGCTCGACGATCTTGCCGAGGTACATCACCGCGATCCGGTCCGACACGTGCCGGACGACCGAGAGGTCGTGCGCGATGATCACGTACGTCAGGCCCAGCTCCTGCTGGAGGTCGTCCATGAGGTTGACGACCTGCGCCTGGACGGACACGTCCAGCGCGGACACCGGCTCGTCGGCGACCACCAGCTTCGGCTTCAGGGCCAGCGCCCGGGCGATGCCGATGCGCTGGCGCTGACCGCCGGAGAACTCGTGCGGGTAGCGGTTGTAGTGCTCGGGGTTGAGGCCGACCACCGACAGCAGCCGCTGCACTTCCTTCTTGATGCCGCCCTCGGGCTCGACGCCCTGCAGCCGGAAGGGAGCGCCGACGATCGTGCCGATGGTGTGACGCGGGTTCAGCGACGAGTACGGGTCCTGGAAGATCATCTGCACATCGCGGCGCAGCGGACGCATGCCGCTCACCCCGAGGTGCGTGATGTCCGTGCCCTCGAACTCCACCTTGCCCGCGGTCGGTTCGAGCAGCCGGGTGATCAGCCGGCCCATCGTCGACTTGCCGCAGCCCGACTCGCCCACGACGCCCAGGGTCTCACCGGCCCGCACCTCGAAATCGAGGCCGTCGACCGCGCGCACCGCCCCGACCTGCCGCTGGAGCAGTCCCTTCCTGATGGGGAAGTGCTTCTGCAGCCCGGTCACCTTCAGCAGGACCTCGCCGGGAGCGGCGTCCTGGTTGAGAGTGGCCGTGCCGGAGGCCTTGTCCTCGGCGCCGTCGCTCTGGGCAGGGATGCTCACTGCCTTGTCCTCTGCGTTCTCGCTCACAGCTTCGGCGCAATCTCTTCGATCCAGATCCGCTCCCGCTGCTCCTGCGACATGTGGCAGGCGGCCCAGTGCTTGCTGCCGACCTCGGTCAGCTCGGGGCGGACCGTGCGGGTGACGTTGTCCTTCGGGATGTCCGCGTACGGGCAACGCGGGTTGAAGGCGCAGCCGGACGGGATGTTGATCAGCGAGGGCGGGGAGCCCTTGACCGGGATCAGGCGCTCCTGCTGCTCGCGGTCCAGACGCGGCATCGAGCCGAGCAGGCCCCAGGTGTAGGGGTGGCGGGGCTCGTAGAACACCTTCTCGGCCGGCCCGCGCTCGACGCAGCGGCCGCCGTACATCACCAGGATGTCGTCGGCCAGTTCGGCGACGACACCGAGGTCGTGGGTGATGATGATGACCGCGGAGCCGAACTCCTTCTGCAGATCCCGGATGAGGTCGAGGATCTGCGCCTGGACGGTCACGTCCAGGGCGGTCGTCGGCTCGTCCGCGATGAGCAGTTCGGGGTTGTTGACCAGCGACATCGCGATCATCGCGCGCTGGCGCATACCGCCCGAGAACTCGTGCGGGTAGTTGTCCACCCGCTTGTCCGGCTGGGGGATCCCCACGCGGTCGAGCATCTCGATCGCCCGCTTGCGGGCGGTCTTCTTGTCGACGTCGTGGTGGATGCGGTACGCCTCCACGATCTGCTGGCCGATCGTGTAGTACGGGTGCAGCGCGGACAGCGGGTCCTGGAAGATCATCGACATCTGACGGCCGCGCAGCTTGCGTACGTGGTCCGGGTCGGCGGACAGCAGCTCGGTGCCGTCCAGCCAGATCTCGCCGGAGATCCGCGCCTTGCGCTTGCCGTACTGGCCGGCGGTGTGCAGGCCCATGATGCCGAGCGAGGTCACCGACTTGCCCGAGCCCGACTCGCCCACGATGCCGAGGGTCTTGCCCTTCTCCAGCTGGAAGCTGAGCCCGTCGACGGACTTGACCAGGCCGTCGTCGGTCGGGAAGTGCACCTTCAGATCGCGTACTTCGAGGAACGCGCTGGGAGCCGACGAGCCGTCGGTGGGCTCGCCCACCGCCGATCCGGTCTTGCTGAGTTCGGTCATGCGAGCCTCACTCGGGGGTCGATCACGGCGTACAGGAAGTCCACCACGAGGTTGGCGACGATCACCGCGAGCGAGGTGATCAAGGTGACGCCCAGGATGAAGGGCAGGTCCTGGTTCTTGATGGCGTCCAGCACCTTCTGGCCGAGGCCGGGCAGGCTGAACGTGGTCTCGGTCAGGACCGCGCCGCCGATGAGGGCGCCGAGGTCCATGCCCAGCATGGTGAGGATGGGCGTCATGGTGGAACGCATGGCGTGCTTGCCGATGACGACCCGCTCCGTGAGGCCCTTGGCGCGCGCCGTGCGGATGTAGTCCTCGCCCAGGATCTCCAGCATGGTGGCGCGGGTGATCCGGGCGTACATCGCCGCGTAGAGGAACGCCAGGGTGATCCACGGCAGGATCATGCCGCCGAACCAGCCCGTGAAGTTGTCCCCGATGGGCACGTACTCGGCCTTGATCCAGTTCAGTCCGTAGCTGAAGATCGCCAGGCTGAGCAGACCGGTGAAGTAGATGGGGAGCGAGACACCCGCGAGGGCGACGACCATCGCACCGCGGTCCCACACGCTGCCGCGCTTGAGGGCGGAGAGCACACCCGCGGCGACACCGAAGACCAGCCACAGGACGGCGGCGCCGAGCGCCAGCTCCAGGGTGACCGGGAAGCGGTCGGTCAGCACCGGCCAGACGGCCTGCTCGCTGCGGAAGGAGTAGCCGAAGCACGGCGCGGCACAGTGGGTGACATCCCCGCCGCCCGAGTAGGTCCGGCCCACGAAGATGCCCTTGAAGAACTCCCAGACCTGGGAGTAGATCGGGTCGCTCAGACCCAGCTTCTCCCGCACCGCCTCGACGGCTGCCGGGTCCGCCTGCTTGCCCACGAAGCTCGTGGCCACGTCGACGCCCGCCCACTTGGGGACGAGGAAGAAGATGCTGAAGACCACCACGATGATGACCACGAGCATCACTGCGGCGGCGATCAGCCGCCTGATGAGGTAAGCGAGCACAGCTTACGGCCCGCCGCGGACCGCGGGCCACCGGAGGTCCTCCGATGGCCCGCTGTCACGCCGCGCCGGCCTTCACCTGCCTTTCGTGCCGTTCGGCGGGTGTGCCGGGTTTACTTCGCGGACTTCAGGCCCAGGTTGACGAAGTCGTACTGACCGCTGTACGCGTTGGTCGTGTAGACGTTCGCCAGCCGGCTGGAGCGCCAGTTGATGAACTTCTCGAAGGTGAAGGGCAGGTAGTAGCCGCCCTCCATGACCTTGTGGTTGATCTGCGTGGCGATCTCCGTCTGCTTCGACGTGTCCGTCGCCTTGGTGTACTGGTCGAACAGCCCGTCGATCGTCTTGTCCTTGATCAGGGCGTAGTTGTTGTTACCGCTCTGCGTGATGTACGAGCTGTCCCACAGCGGCAGACCGTAGCCCTGGACGGACGGGAAGTCCGGGCCCCAGCCCATGATGATGATGCCGTAGCCCTTCTTCTTCACGTTGTCGGGGCTACCGATGATGCCGGTGGTCTGCGAGCCGTCGTACTGGTCGATCTGGGCGGTGATGCCGATCTTCTTCAGCGACGCCTGGAGCGACTGGGCGGTGGCCACCTCGACCGGCTTGTTGTTACGGACGGCGATGGTGGTGGAGAAGCCGCTCGGCTTGCCGCAGGCCTTCAGCTCTTCCTTGGCCTTGGCGATGTTGCCGTTCTTGTTCGCGCCGGCGATCTGGAACGGGTCGTACTTCTGGCCCTCGGCGCCCGGCACGGACGGCGGCAGCATGTTGGTGCCGATGTCACCACCGGCGATCGGGCCACCGCGCGCGGTCTGCAGCGACACGTGGTCCGCGCCGTAGATCACGGCGTTGCGGCAGTGGATGTTGTCCATCGGCTTCACGCTCTGCGGGAAGACCGCGTAACGGACGTAGCCGGAGACCGGGTTGTCCAGGTTGCCCTTGTGCTGCTTCAGCGCCACGGTGCGGCCCTGCGGCGACATACCGGTCTGGTTGAGGTCCAGGTCGTAGTCGCCGGAGATCAGGCGCTGGTCCATGTCGTTGGCGTTGGTGAAGAACTTGATGCTGATCTTGTCCGGGTACGCCTTGCGAACCGGGTCCGAGGACTGCTTCCAGTTCGTGTTGCGGACCAGGATGAGGTCCTTGCCGGGCTCGTACGCCTGGAACTTGTACGGGCCGGAGGAGAACGGGTGCAGCGCGTACTTGGACTTGGTGTCCATGTCCTGGCGGACCGGGGACGCCGAGGGCAGCGCGATCATCTGCAGGAAGTCCGAGTTGGGCGCCGGCAGGTGGAAGACGATCGTCTTCGCGTCGGGCGTGTCGATCGCCTTCAGGCCCAGGTGGTCCTTGGAGGTGTCCTTGTAGGGGCCCTTGTACGTGTTCTTGGGGTCGAGCACGTTCTTCAGGTAGATCGGGCCGCCGGACAGGACGTCCTGCGCCCACTGGCGCTCGATGCCGTACTTGACGTCCTGGGCGGTCAGCGGCTTGCCGTCCTCCCAGGTGAGGCCGTCGCGCAGGGTGAAGGTGTAGGTCTTGCCGCCGTCCGAGACCTTGCCCATGTCGGTGGCGAGGTCCGGCTGCACCTGGGCGCCCGCCTGGCCCGGCTCGGTCTTGTAGGTGACCAGCTGACGGCTGTAGTAGCGCATGAAGTTCCACGCCATGCCGTAGTAGCCGCGCGTGGTGTCCCACGAGTCGGCGTCCTGCGCGCTGGCGAACTTCAGCTCGCCGCCCTTCTTGGCCAGCGAGGCCTGGGCGACCTTGTTGTTCGCCGCGTCGAAGCCGGCCGCACCGTTCTTCGAACCGCCGCCGTTGTCATCACCGCCGCCGCACGCCGCCGTGGTCAGCAGCGCGGCGACCACCGCGGCAGCGGCCATGGCCTGCTTGCGCCGCCCTGAGGTGCGTTGGGTAGTCACGATCTCGGATCCTCCGGATAGATGAGAGACCCCGTGTAATGCCACGGGTGGCTGGGGGGTACGGCAGTTCAGCGGGAGCCCTTGGGGTCCAGCGCGTCACGCACGCCGTCACCGAAGAGGTTGAAGGCGAGCACGGTGATGAAGATCGCTACACCGGGGACCACCATGTACATGGGGTCCGAGTCGTAGTAGTCGATCGCGTTCGAGAGCATCTGGCCCCAGGACGCCGTGGGCGGCTTGACGCCCACGCCGAGGAAGCTGAGTGCCGCTTCGGTGAGGATGTTGGTCGGGATCATCATCGTCGTGTACACGATGATCGGCGCCACGAGGTTGGGCAGCAGTTCCTTGAACAGGATGTAGAACCGGCCGGCACCGAGGGAGCGGGCCGCCTCGACGTACTCGCGCTCACGCATCGAGAGCGTCTGGCCGCGCACCACGCGTCCCACGTAGGGCCAGCCGAAGAACCCGATGACCAGGATCATCACGAAGATGCGCACGCCCGTGCCGGTCAGGCCGAGCATCTGGTTCGGCATGACCGAGACCAGCGCGATGATGAACAGCAGCTGCGGGAAGGCGAGCAGACCGTCCATGACCCGGCTGATGACCGAGTCGACCCAGCCGCCGAAGAAGCCGGCGAGGATGCCGAGAACCGTGCCGAGAACGATCGCGACCAGCGCGGAGAGGAAACCCACGAGGAGCGAGATCTGTCCGCCGTAGACGATGCGGGCGAAGATGTCGCGTCCGTTGACCGGCTCCACACCCAGGAGGTGGTCACCGCTGATGCCGCCCAGGGACCCCGTGGGCGTGCCGAACAGCGGGTCGATCAGGTTCTCGTGGTATGCGTCGGGGTCCTGCCCGATCAGGCTCGTGATCACGGGGGCGAGGACCGCCATCAGGATCAGCACCAGCACGACGATGCCACCCGCGAGGGCGAGCTTGTCCCGCTTGAGGCGCTCCCAGGCGATACGGCCCAGGGAACGTCCCTGTACAGCCTTCGCGTCAGCACTGGCTACGGCCGCTTCATCGGCAGCACTCGGTGCCGCTTCCGCGGTCGGCTCGTGCAATGGTGCCGTCATCTGGCAGGGACCCCTCTCAACCGGCGGTGACCGGCCCGCACTTGCCGCTGTGGCGGCATGATCAGTCCGTCGTACACAGGGGTGGAACCCCTTGAAGCGGGAGTCTTCAACGCTTAGGCGATCAGTTGCCAGACTTGACGGTGAAAGGATGCGCAAACGTGACACGCATAAAGGGATTCCGTTATCCGGACGATGGGTAACGGGGTGCGGACACCCGCCAACTGGGGCAGACCGCACAAGATTTGGATCTACCTCCCGCATCTACGCGCGAAGAGGTGCTCATGCCACGGTAATTGACCAGCATCCGAGACACCCCGGGAGCCACCCGGTGCACTCCGCGATCAGTACGCCCCGCGCACCGGCGGATAGCCGTATCCCCCGGCCGCCGGCGCCTGGGCCGGAGCGGCGTGGGCCTCTCGGTCGTAGAACGGACGGGCGTGGGCGCGGAGCCACATCGCGACCGGGTCGTACTCGTCGGACATCGCGACGGTCGACACGGGCAGCCCCTCCGGAACCGCCACGACGGACTGCTGCATCATCGCGCGCACCGAGTCGACGGCGGGCGGCGAGGTGTCGTAGACGTCCAGGCCGATGGCCAGGTAGGGGGCGCCGAGGGCGGGCTGCACCCAGGCGCGGCGCAGCGAGCGCACCGCGGGCGTGCGGTGCGCGTTCTGCGTGAGGACGGCGTAGAACTGCGGGATCTCGATGACCGGTTCGGCGAGCCGGAGCGGACCGGCGGGCTGGCGCTCCAGACCGGTCGCGATGCGGCGCAGATCCAGCCAGGGGATGCCGACACCGCCGCCCGGCGCATGCGGGTTCAGCCACAGGCCGTAGTGGTCCGGGTAGAGGGTGCGGGCCGCGTCGAGGGCGTCGACCACCTCGTACGAGCGGTTCCAGCCGCTGGCCGAGAGTTCCTGGGCGGAGGTGACGCAGGGCGCGTAGCCGAAGCCGTTCACCTCCATGTTTCCGTACTGGGCGTCGGGCGAGCCGGCCTGGCCGTGCCAGAGCAGCATCCAGACCTGGCCGGAGGACGGGGTCGCGAGAACGCGCAGCAGCGCCTCGTAGGCGTCGTAACGCCCGGGCGTCACCTGGCGCAGCATCTGCTCGACCTGTCCGGCCGCGGCCGTGCCCGACGCGCTCACCCTCTACCGCCCCTTCACGACAAACCTGACAACCCCGACGGAGGCCTTCGGTGCGTGGTGCACGGATTTCAGCCGTGTCACCCCGACCGAGCCATTCTCCCCTGTCCGCGGGACACCGCACTCCCCCACGGCCGCACCGCGGGCCGGGCCCCCGCCCCGAGCCGGAAACCGACCTGTTCCGTCCCGGCCATGAAACCAGGTTAGGGCGCCATACTGACAGCAGCTTGACGCGCGCCACCCCACTTCGTCCCGGCAGCGCGCGCCGCGTCCCCGGGCGACTCAGTAACCGTGCTGGTAGAAGGGCCGCACCTGCTCCCGCAGCCATTCCCCGACCGGATCCTGCGCCACATCCAGAAACACCATGTTCACGGGCATTCCCACCGGCACCCTGCCGAGCGCCCGGCCGAGCGCGTCCAGCGGAAGCGTACGTATGTCGGCCTCCTGGCCCGCGAGTTCGACGCCGATGAACATCACCGGGTCGCCGGTCTCGATCACGGCCAGGCAGCGGCGGGCGGTGAGCACGACCCCGGTCGCCCCGAACTCGGCCGACGCGGCGGCGAGGAAGTCCACCGGGTCGTCCTGCCAGTCGGGCTCGAAGAGCCGGACCCGTCCGCCGCTCACGGGGCCGTCCAGCTCGGTGCGCCCGCCACGGCACAGCTCGGCCACCGCGTCCGGCGGCAGCGGCACGCCCACCACTCCGCCCGGGTTGACCGCGATGCCGACCTGCGGGGGCAGCCCGCGAGCGAACTCGACGGCAGGCGCGATCGTGTACGACATGTGGTTGCCGACGACCTGGCGGAACTGCTCCTCCGAACTGAACACCGGTACATACGCCTGCCCCTCGATCTCCAGCGTGGGCAGGTCGAGCGGGCCGCTCTGCGGGCCCCCGCCGTCGGGCAGCGGAACCCAGAGGAAGCTGCGGCCGAGGACCTCCACGATCCGGCCGCCCGCCGAGGGGTTGCCGAGCGAGGCGGAGAGCACCTCTTCCAGTTCGTTGCCCGGCCACCCGCCGTGCGGATGGTGGTGTGCCTGTGTGGGGAAGTCAGCGGGAAGGTCCGCCGGGAAGTCCATCTGCTACCGCCTGCGAAAGAGCTGAGAAACCACTGCTGAGGACCGAAAGGCTAACGGGTACGGGGGCACGCCGGTCGGGCGGCGAAGTGCGGGGGTGGGGGGTGGGGGCGGTCCGGGGAGGGATTGGGGGGCGGTACCGGGCGATCCGGGAACTCCGGGGCTCTCCGGGCGGTCCGGGGTGCTTACGGTGGTCCGCGACGGCATCTGTGCCGGATCGCGATGCCTGGCTCGGTCCCTCGCGGCCGCCTCAGCCCGCGGAGCCCGCGACGCGCGCCTCAGCCCGCGGCCCGCGCCCCCGCGTCAGCCCGCGAAATCGATCCGGTGCAGGACGTCCGCCGCCTCCCGGTCCAGGAGGACCACCGAGCCGCAGCCGTCCGGGACGGCGCCCCGTTCGACGGAGCCCAGCAGGCGGCGGGTGGCCCGGCGGTGCCTGAGGAACGCGTACCGCGAGACGCCCCGGCCGCGCTCGCGCTGACCGTCCAGGGCCGTGTCCGCGGTGACGTCGAGTACGAGCAGATGGAGGGCGCCGCCGCGGCGGCGGGCCGCGCGGGCCAGCCAGGTGCGCACCCAGGTCTGCGTACCGCAGTCGTGGACCACGACCCCGGTGCCGGCACGCAGGGCGCGGCGCAGGCCGGCGTAGTGGGCGAGGCGGACAAGGGGACGGTAGACCGCGTACGGCAGCAGGCGGGAGAGGCGCTCGTCCCAGCGGTCGCGGACGTCCTGGGAGTCGATCCGCACGCCCCGCACCGCCCGGCGCATGAGGGTGGACTTGCCGCTGCCGGGCAGTCCGGTGATCACGACGACGTCGCCCGCGTCGAAGTGGAGCCCCCGGGGGCCGCGGCCCGCCCGGTCTCGTAGATCGCGGACCCGGGCGCCCTCGGTCGCCGGTGTCCTGCGGGCCTGACCGGCCGGGGCTCCCGGCCGGGCGGGCACCGCGATGCCCGAGATCGTCGCGTAGGCCGTCGTCCTGTCCACCGTGATCGTCCTCCCCTGGGGGTCAGGAAGTCCCGTCCCCGTCGAGTGTAAAGAGAAGGTAATGCGCGGTGTCTTGTGATTCCGTCGTCGTGGCGCCACAAGCGGGTCACAGATGCGGCTCTGCCGTGATCGGACAAGGCGTGCAATGATGTGCCCGCCAACTGCATACCGGCCGCTTGAATCCGCGCGGGAGAGTCCCGGGTCCGTACGTCCGTCGTACGTCCCCCCGGGCGCCGAAGGAGCAAGTCCCTCCCTTGAATCTCTCAGGCCCCGATACCGCGCGGGCGAGGCACATCTGGAAAGCGGGCCGCTTCAGGTGGCTCCACCCAAGGTGCAAGCCGTGACGACCCGCCCCGCGGGGTCATGGCGAACCTCTCAGGTTCCGATGACAGATGGGGAGGAAACGACCTCGCCCTCCCCCTGCGCCCGGCTCCGCTCGCGCGCGGGGACCCCATCGCCCTGGGAGCACAACCGATGAGCAGCAGCAGCCCCCTGCGCCGTACCGCGCTCGATGCCCTGCATCGTTCGCTGGGCGCGACGATGACCGACTTCGCCGGCTGGGACATGCCCCTGCGGTACGGCTCCGAGCGCGACGAGCACCTCGCGGTCCGGACGAAGGCGGGCCTCTTCGACCTCTCGCACATGGGCGAGATCACGGTGACCGGCCCGGACGCGGTCCGGCTGCTCGACCACGCCCTGGTCGGCAACATCGGCTCGGTCGGCGTCGGCCGCGCCCGCTACACCATGATCTGCCAGGCGGACGGCGGCATCCTCGACGACCTGATCGTGTACCGGCTCGGCGAGCGGGAGTACATGGTCGTCGCCAACGCCTCCAACGCCCAGGTGGTGCTGGACGCGCTCGTGGAGCGGTCCGCCGGCTTCGACGCCGAGGTGCGCGACGACCGCGACGCCTACGCGCTGATCGCCGTCCAGGGCCCCGAGTCCCCCGGCATCCTGAAGTCCCTCACCGACGCCGACCTGGACGGCCTGAAGTACTACGCGGGCCTGCCCGGCACGGTGGCCGGCGTCCCGGCGCTGATCGCCCGGACCGGCTACACCGGCGAGGACGGCTTCGAACTGTTCGTCGCCCCCGAGCACGCCGAGAAGCTGTGGCAGGCGCTGACCGATGCGGGTGCGCCGGTCGGCCTGGCCCCCTGCGGTCTGTCCTGCCGGGACACGCTGCGCCTGGAGGCGGGCATGCCGCTGTACGGGCACGAGCTGACCACCTCCCTCACCCCCTTCGACGCCGGTCTCGGCCGGGTCGTGAAGTTCGAGAAGGAGGGCGACTTCGTGGGGCGCGCGGCGCTCCACGAGGCTGCCGAGCGCGCGGCGCAGAACCCGCCGCGCGTCCTGGTCGGCCTGGTCGCCGAGGGTCGGCGTGTGCCGCGGGCCGGGTACGCCGTCGTCTCCGGCGGCGAGGTGATCGGCGAGGTCACCTCCGGCGCGCCCTCCCCCACGCTGGGCCGGCCGATCGCGATGGCGTACGTCGACGCCGCGCACTCCGCGCCCGGCACGGCCGGGGTCGCGGTGGACATCCGGGGCAGCCACGAGCCGTACGAGGTCGTGGCGCTGCCGTTCTACAAGCGCCAGAAGTAGACACTGGGCCCGGGCCGGACCTGGCACCACCTCCGTCCGCCCTGCTCACGAACGTCTTCAGCAGTCCCCCTTCATCACCACTCCCGCGCGTACAGGAGAATTCAGGCCATGAGCAACCCCCAGCAGCTGCGTTACAGCAAGGAGCACGAGTGGCTGTCGGCCGCCGAGGACGGCGTCTCGACGGTCGGCATCACGGAGCACGCGGCCAACGCGCTCGGCGATGTCGTGTTCGTCCAGCTTCCGGAGGTCGGTGACACGGTGAGCGCGGGCGAGACCTGCGGCGAGCTGGAGTCGACCAAGTCGGTCAGCGACCTCTACTCCCCGGTCTCCGGCGAGGTCACGGAGATCAACGAGGACGTGGTGAACGACCCGTCGCTGGTGAACTCCGCCCCCTTCGAGGGCGGCTGGCTGTTCCGGGTGCGCGTGTCGGAGGAGCCCGCCGACCTGCTCACCGCGGACGAGTACACCGAGTTCTCCGGCAGCTGAGGAACCGCATCCATGTCGCTTCTGAACACCTCCCTGCACGAGCTCGACCCGGATGTCGCCGCGGCCGTCGACGCCGAGCTGCACCGCCAGCAGTCCACCCTCGAGATGATCGCCTCGGAGAACTTCGCCCCGGTCGCGGTCATGGAGGCCCAGGGCTCGGTCCTCACCAACAAGTACGCCGAGGGCTACCCGGGCCGCCGCTACTACGGCGGCTGTGAGCACGTCGACGTGGTCGAGCAGATCGCCATCGACCGCGTCAAGGCACTCTTCGGCGCCGAGCACGCCAATGTGCAGCCGCACTCGGGCGCGCAGGCCAACGCGGCCGCGATGTTCGCGCTGCTCCAGCCCGGCGACACGATCATGGGTCTGAACCTGGCGCACGGCGGGCACCTGACCCATGGCATGAAGATCAACTTCTCCGGCAAGCTCTACAACGTGGTCGCGTACCACGTGGGCGACGACGGCACCGTCGACATGGGCGAGGTCGAGCGCCTCGCCAAGGAGAACCGCCCGAAGCTGATCGTCGCGGGCTGGTCGGCCTACCCGCGGCAGCTGGACTTCGCCGCCTTCCGCCGGATCGCGGACGAGGTCGGCGCGTACCTCATGGTCGACATGGCGCACTTCGCCGGTCTGGTCGCGGCGGGTCTGCACCCGAACCCGGTCCCGCACGCCCACGTGGTCACCACCACCACCCACAAGACGCTGGGCGGTCCCCGCGGTGGCGTGATCCTCTCGACGGCCGAACTGGCCAAAAAGATCAACTCCGCGGTCTTCCCCGGCCAGCAGGGCGGTCCCCTGGAGCATGTGATCGCCGCCAAGGCGGTCGCCTTCAAGGTCGCGGCGAGCGAGGACTTCAAGGAGCGGCAGCAGCGGACGCTGGAAGGCGCCCGCATCCTGGCCGAGCGCCTGGTCGAGGACGACGTGCGGGCCGTGGGCGTGGACGTCCTGTCCGGCGGTACCGACGTCCACCTCGTCCTGGTCGACCTGCGGAACTCCGAGCTGGACGGCCAGCAGGCCGAGGACCGTCTGCACGAGGTCGGCATCACGGTCAACCGCAACGCGATCCCGAACGACCCGCGCCCCCCGATGGTCACCTCGGGCCTCAGGATCGGTACGCCCGCCCTGGCGACCCGCGGCTTCACCGCCGAGGACTTCGCCGAGGTCGCGGACGTCATCGCCGAGGCGCTCAAGCCGTCCTACGACGCCGAGACGCTCAAGGCCCGGGTGACGGCCCTGGCCGACAGGCACCCGCTGTACCCGGGTCTCACCCAGTAAGTCCCCTTCCGGTCGGGCACCGCGCACACTGGAGAGAAGCGCGGTGCCCGGCCGGCCCCTGCACCACCCCCGTATTGAGGAGTCCCCGTGGCCATCTCGGTCTTCGACCTGTTCTCGATCGGCATCGGCCCGTCCAGCTCCCACACGGTCGGCCCGATGCGCGCGGCGCGCATGTTCGCCCTGCGCCTGCGCAACGAGGGCCTGCTGGACTCGGTCGCGTCCGTGCGCACCGAGCTGTACGGCTCCCTGGGCGCCACCGGCCACGGCCACGGCACGCCCAAGGCGGTGCTGCTCGGCCTCGAGGGCGCGTCGCCGCGCACGGTGGACGTGGAGGGCGCCGACCAGCGGGTGGAGGACATCAAGGAGTCCGGCCGCCTCCGGCTGCTCGACGAGCTCGAGATCGCGTTCTCCTTCGACGACGACCTGGTGCTGCACCGCCGCAAGGCGCTCCCCTACCACGCGAACGGCATGACCCTGTGGGCGTACGACGCCTCGGGCACCGAGCTGCTCACCAAGACCTACTACTCGGTGGGCGGCGGCTTCGTCGTCGACGAGGACGCGGTCGGCGCGGACCGCATCAAACTCGACGACACGGTGCTGAAATACCCCTTCCGCACCGGTGACGAGTTGCTGCGCCTGACCAAGGAGACGGGTCTGTCGATCTCTTCGCTGATGCTGGAGAACGAGCGGGCCTGGCGCACGGAGGAGGAGATCCGCGCGGGCCTGCTGGAGATATGGCAGGTCATGCAGGGCTGTGTGACCCGCGGCCTGTCCCGTGAGGGCATCCTGCCGGGCGGCCTGAAGGTGCGCCGCCGTGCGGCCGTGACCGCGCGCCAGCTCCGCGCCGAGGGCGACCCGCTGGCCCACGCGATGGAGTGGATCACCCTCTACGCGATGGCGGTGAACGAGGAGAACGCCGCCGGCGGCCGGGTGGTCACGGCCCCGACGAACGGCGCCGCGGGCATCATCCCGGCGGTGCTGCACTACTACATCAACTTCGTGCCCGGCGCGGACGAGGACGGAGTGGTCCGCTTCCTGCTCGCCGCGGGCGCGATCGGCATGCTCTTCAAGGAGAACGCCTCCATCTCCGGCGCGGAGGTCGGCTGCCAGGGCGAGGTCGGCTCGGCCTGCTCGATGGCGGCGGGCGCGCTGGCGGAGGTCCTGGGCGGCACCCCCGAGCAGGTGGAGAACGCGGCCGAGATCGGCATGGAGCACAACCTCGGCCTGACCTGCGACCCGGTCGGCGGTCTGGTCCAGATCCCGTGCATCGAGCGCAACGGCATGGCGGCGGTCAAGGCGGTCACGGCGGCCCGCATGGCGATGCGCGGCGACGGCTCCCACAAGGTCTCCCTGGACAAGGTCATCAAGACGATGAAGGAGACCGGCGCGGACATGAGCGTCAAGTACAAGGAGACGGCGCGGGGCGGGCTCGCGGTGAACATCATCGAGTGCTGAGGAAACGGGCCCTGACCTGCGCGTTCGTGCCGGTCGTATGACCGATGCCCGCATCGCGGTCCACGCGAAACGGCGCAGGGGCACACTGACGCTGAGCGAAGCCACGATGTCTCCCCGGGATCCTCTGATCCCCGTGGCCACACAGCCCAGTCCCGGGCGCGTGTTACGGTCAGGCCACCGGAAGTAAAATCGTGGGTCCACCGCTGGCTCACGGGCACACGCGGCGTCTGACGACCCGCCACTTCTTCACATCGAAGGAGTGCGCAGTGAGTACCCGTCGTCACCGTGAAGTCGTCCAGAACCTCGAGGCACCGACCGAACCTTCTCGCTCGCCCCGATCCCTCCGAGAGGCGTGGATCGCCCTCGTCGGACTTTCGGCCGTGTTTTTGTTCGAGATGCTCGACAACTCGATCCTCAACGTCGCATTGCCCACCATCGGGCGCGAGCTGTCCGCCTCGGCGACTGCGTTGCAGTGGGTCACCAGCGCGTACGCCGTCGTGTTCGGCGGACTCATGCTCACCCTCGCCGCGCTGGCCGACCGGGTCGGCCGGCGCAAGATCATGCTGGTCGGTCTTGCGCTGCTCGGCGGGACGAGTCTGACCACCGCGTTCGTCACTACGGCGGAGCAACTCATCGTCGTCCGGGCGGTGATGGGCATCGCGGCCGCCATGACGACGCCAGGCTCACTCGCCCTGGCGTTCCTCCTGTTCGATGACGACGGGCTCCGCGTCCGTGCGACTACGCTCATATCGACGGTGGGTCTGGTCGGGCTCGCGATCGGGCCCACGGTGGGCGGCTTCGTACTCGCCTTTGCCCCGTGGCAGGCCCTGCTGCTGGTGAACGTGCCGATCGCCGCGCTCGCGTTCCTCGGCATTCGTAGCGGCATCCCCGCCGACCGGGCGGACGACCTGCACCGTGCCCCGGTCGACGCTGTGGGTGCGCTGCTCGGCACGGCGACGATCGTGCTCGCGCTGGTCGCACCGACGCTGTTCGTCGAGGTGGGCACCGAGTCGTATCTCCCGTGGCCGACCACGGCGGCAGCCATCGTGATGGGGGTCCTCTTCGTGGTCCGCGAGCGTTCGACCCGCTACCCGATCCTCGACATCAAGCTCGTCGCTCGCCCCCTTGTGTCGAGCGGCCTGGCGTTCAAGGGGGCGGCCGGACTCGCGACGGCCGGCCTCGGCTACCTGGTGACGCTGCAACTTCAGCTCGACTGGGGCTGGACACCGGCCCAAGCAGCCGTTGGGATGCTGCCGCAGGTCATCGTTCTCATCGTCGGCGGTGCTGCCATCGGTCCGCTGGTCAAGCGCATCGGTTTCGACAAGGCCGCCTGGCTCAGCGCCGGAGCGGTCGTGTGCGCACTGGCCGTCTACGGGCTGCTGAGCCGCTTCGGATACCTGTGGGTCGCCATCGCGCTCGCGCTCGGAGCCGCCGGCATGCGCGCGGTCGGCGTCGTCGCCGGGACCAACGTGATGCGTGGCCTCCCGCGGAATCGCACAACTATGGGCGCGGCGCTGGTCGACACCGCCGGCGAAGTCACCACCGCAATCGGCATCGCTGTCAGCGGCACCATCCTCGCAACGCTCTTCACCGGCGACATCGCCACCTCGAACTGGAGCGCCCGTCAGACCGCGGAGTTCCGCGAGGCGGTCACATGCGCCGGCCTCGTGCTGACGGTCGTAGCGGCGGCGCTCGTCGGATGGGGCATCGTCCGTGCCCGCATCGCCGACAACGCAGCAACATCGTCCGCCGCCGATGCGGATACCGAGTAGCCATCGGTGACGCTCTCCTGTGCGGCGTTAAGAACCCCGGCGGGAAGGCGACCGCCGGGGTTCTCCGTTGATCGCGGCGGGATCGGTGCCGGTGCCCTGGCCCGGCTGGGTGGGGCGGCCCTTTCCCTCGCGACATCACCTGGCATCACGTGACGTCACATGGCGCCGGATGGCGCTAGGTGGCACCGCTTGGCACCACACGGCGCCAAGCGGTGCCACCCGGTGCCATTCTGCGCTCCGATAGCAGCATCAGCGCGCATGGCGCCACAATGACCCAGGTCGACACACCCACGTTTCCGCAGCTCAGGGAGCCGCTCCCCGTGCCTCCTCCACACAGCACACCACTGGGGCTTGCACATGGCACCACAGTGGTGCCACTATGACGCCATGGACCTCACCCCGTATGTCGACACCCTCCGCCGCGAACTCGCGGTGGCCGCCGAAGCCGGCGGGGACGATGCCCGCGAGCTCGCCGAGCGGCTCACCGCTCCCCTGGAGTCGGCGACCCGTCTGACCCTGCTCAATGTGCTCTCCGCCGCGATGGACGAGATCACCCGCGAGCTCGCCCCCGGCTCGGTCGACGTACGGCTTCGCGGGCTGGACCCCGACTTCGTGGTGACGCTGCCGCCTGCCGACAGCGGCTCCATGGAAGCGGCCGCCGCGCCCGTCGAGGTCAAGGCGCAGGCGCCCGCCGAGGTCGACGAGGGCGGCACCGCCCGCGTCAATCTGCGGCTGCCGGCCCACCTCAAGGCGCGCGCCGAGGAGGCCGCGAACCGCGAGGGCCTGTCGGTCAACGCCTGGCTGGTGCGGGCCGTGTCGGCCGCGGTCGACGGCGGCACGCGACCGCGGCCGACGGAGCGGACCCGCACTGTCGGACAGAGCTTCACGGGCTGGGTGCGCTAGCCGCGCCCGCGCCCGCCGCCAAAGAGAGCACTGCACCCACACCACGTCCCACCTGCGGGGACGGCCCAAGGACTCATGAGGACGGTACAGCCATGCCTTCTTTCGACACTCCCGAACCGATTTCGGTCACCGCCTACGTGTACGCAGGTTCCATCCGGTTTGCCGCGGGCGACCGCCTCGACACCGTCGTCGAGGTGCGGCCCCGCGACCCGAAGAAGGACCTGGACGTACGGACGGCCGACCAGACCGAGGTCGCCTACGCGAGCGGCGTCCTGGCCATCACCACGCCCAAGGCCAATCTGCTCGGGCGCGGCGGCACCGTCGACGTGACGGTGGAACTGCCCACGGGCTCGCGCATCGACACGACCGGTGCCGCGCCCAATGTGCTCAGCGAGGGCCGGCTCGGCGAGGTCCGCGTGAAGATCTCGGCGGGCGACGCCCGCCTCGACACCACCGGTCCGCTGAAGCTGACCGTGTCGCACGGCTCGATCATCGTGGACCGGGTCGAGGGCATGGCCGAGATCACCAGCAGCAGCGGCAACATGCGCATCGGCACCGTCGACGGCCCCGCCGTCCTGAAGAACTCGCACGGCACCACGACCGTCGGCGCCGTGACCGGCGAGCTGCGGGTGAGCGGAGCCAACGGCGGCATCGACATCGCGCGCGCCGAGGGGTCGGTCACCGGCACCACGACCAACGGCTCCCTTCGCGTCGCCGAAGTCGCCCGTGGAGAGGTCCAGTTGGAGACCTCCAACGGCTCCATCGAGATCGGTGTCCGCGAGGGCACCGCCGCCTGGCTCGACGTCAGCTCCAACCGCGGGCAGGTACGCAACATGCTCGCCGCGTCCGAGGCCCCGGAGCAGACCGAGGACACGGTCAAGGTCCGCGCACGGACCAACTGGGGCAACATCGACGTTCTCCGCGCCAAAGCCTGAGCGCCCTCGCCCCCGCACCAGCCTCAGCTCTTCCGGTCCCCCAGTCACTTCAGCCTTCGAACGGGAGGTTCCATGCCCTCTTCTGTCATGCCCACGCCCAGGCAGGGTGGCGGTTCTCAGTCGCCCGCCGCCGTCTCCACCATCGGTCTGCGCAAGTCGTACGGCGACAAGACCGTGCTCGACGGCATCGATCTGCGCATCCCGGCCGGGTCCGTGTTCGCACTGCTCGGACCCAACGGTGCCGGCAAGACCACCACCGTGCAGATCCTGTCCACGCTCATCGCCGCCGACGGCGGGCAGGCCCAGGTCGCGGGCCACGACGTCGCCACATCCCCGGCCGGGGTGCGCGCCGCGATCGGCGTCACCGGGCAGTTCTCCGCGCTCGACGACCTGCTCACCGCCGAGGAGAACCTGCTTCTCATGGCCGACCTGCTGCGGTTGGGCAAGCGCGAAGGCAGGGCCCGTACAAGGGAGTTGCTGGAGCGGTTCGACATCGCGGACGTGGCGAAGAACCGGGCCGCGACCTTCTCCGGCGGCATGCGGCGTCGGCTCGACATCGCCATGACGCTCGTCGGCGACCCCCAGGTGATCTTCCTGGACGAACCGACGACCGGGCTCGATCCACGCAGCCGCCGCACCACGTACGACATGGTGCGTTCGCTGGTCGCGGGCGGCACCACCGTCTTCCTCACCACCCAGTACCTGGAGGAGGCCGACCAGTTGGCCGACCGGATCGCCGTGCTCGACGGCGGCCGGATCGTCGCCGAGGGCACCGCCGACGAGCTCAAGGCACGGATCCCCGGCAGCCACGTACGGCTGCGCTTCACCGAGTCCGCCGAGTACGAGCGCGCGGTCGCCGCCTTCCCCGGCGCGGCCCGCGACGACGAGAACCTCGCCCTGCGCGTGGCGGGTGACAGCGGCCTCGACGCGCTGCGCGCACTGATCGACCGGCTCGACGCCGCCGGCATACGGGCCGCCGACTTCTCCGTGCACACCCCGGACCTCGACGACGTGTTCCTCACCCTGACCGGCGAGAGCACCACCGCCTCCCCGCTCCATGTCAAGGAGACCCTGCGATGAGCACCCTCACCTACGCCGTGCACGACTCGATGACGATGCTGCGGCGCAACATCAAGCACGCGATCCGCTATCCGTCCGTGGGGCTCGGCAGCGCCATGATGCCGATCCTGATGCTGCTGCTGTTCGTGTACGCCTTCGGTGACTCGATCGGCGCCGGCATGGGCGGCGGCCGGGGCACGTACGTGAACTACCTGACCCCCGGTGTCATCATCATGGGGGTGGCCGCCGGCTCGATGTCGACCTCGATCGCGGTCTGCTCCGACATGACCGAGGGCATCATCAACCGCTTCCGCACCATGAACATCACACGCTCGTCGTTCATGACGGGGCATGTCATCGGCAGCGTCATCCAGACGATGGTGTGCATGGTCCCGGTCGTGGGCGTCGCGCTCGCCGTCGGCTTCCGGTCCGGGGCGACCCCGCTGGAGTGGCTGGCCGCGGCCGGCCTCCTCACAGCCATCGCCTTCGCGGTGACCTGGCTGTCGGTGGCGCTCGGTCTGATCTCCAAGACGGTCGAGTCCGCGAGCAACAAGCCGCTGCTGATCCAGTTCCTGCCGTTCCTCGGCTCGGCGTTCGTACCGGCCGACTCGATGTCGCCGGGCCTGCGCTGGTTCGCCGAGAACCAGCCGTTCACGCCGATGACCGAGACCCTGCGCGGGCTGCTCTCCGGCTCCGCGATCGGCAACAACGCCTGGATCTCGCTCGCCTGGTGCGCCGGCATCACCCTGGTCGGCTACCTCTGGTCGCGCTCACTGTTCAACAGCACCACCAAGCGCTGAGAGCCGTCTCTCAACCTCGGTCCGATCTCGCACAGACGCCACGGCGGAGGGCTCGACACACAGAGCCCTCCGCCCGCAGCGTTCCGGCAGCCTTCCCCAGGCGCCCCGCCAGCCGTTGGCTCGCCCTCCAAGGGCACCGGGACGGACAGAAGGGCCGCCCGGTCGGACTCGCGGAGGAACGTGTGCTTCACGACGGCGGAAGTGTCCCGTCCGGCTACAGCCGAGCGACCCGGGTGGTCGAGTTCTCGGCGGGCGGCCCGGCCCGGGGTCGATGTTTCTCCTGGGGCTACCGTGCAGCAATCCTGGGCTTCTACGCTGCTCGCCAACTGCACTACGGAGAAAGGGAGTTGGCGTGCGAGTGATGAGACGGGTGGCGGCGTTGCTGGGTGCCGCCATGATGGTGATCGGCGTCGGGGGGAACGCTCGTGCGGCGGGGTCCACGTTCGCCGATGCGACCGCGATCGGGACGCACAACGCCTACGACAAGGCCAAGTACACCTACTTCGCACAGGCGTTGGACTCGGGTGCCTCGCTGCTCGAGCTGGACGTGTACGTGGACAGCCTGACCCACCGGTGGCGGGTGAGTCACAGCAACCCGCTCGGCAACGACAACAACTGCGAGGCCGCGAAGACGCCGGGCGAGCTGTACAGCAAGAGCCGCGACCAGGACCTCGGCAGCTGCCTGGACAACATCGCGGCCTGGAACCAGCTCCACCCCGACCACCCGCCGATCGTGTTCAAGGTCGAGATGAAGGTCGGCTTCAACAGCAAGGCGGGGCTCGGCCCGAACGAGTTCGACACCCTGGTGTCGCAGAAGCTCGGCAGCAGCGTGTACAAGCCGGCCGACCTGCTGGGCGGGACGTACCCCTCCCTGGACGCGGCGGCCAAGGCGAACGCCTGGCCCTCCCGCGACTCCCTCAAGGGCAAGTTCCTCTTCGAGCTGATTCCCGGCACCGTTGAGCAGGCCAACCCGTTCGACCACTACTGGACGGACGAGGAGTACGGCGACCACCTGCGCGACCTGTACGCGGCGGGGAAGATCACCGACGCCCAGGCATTCCCGGCCGTGCTCGGCGCCGAGAACGGCGATCCGCGCACCAGCCGCTACGACGCCTCGATCCGCCCGTGGTTCGTGTTCTTCGACGGGGACGCGGCGACGTACGTCAACAACGGCTACGACACGGCCTGGTACGACACCAACCACTACTTCCTGATCATGACGGACGCGGCGGGCGTCTCGCCGGCGATCTCGTCCACGAACCCGACGGACGCGGAAGTGGCGGCACGGCTCGCACTGTTGGCCTCGCACGACGCGAGCGTGATCACCTCGGACTGGGCGGCCAAGCCGGCCTCGGTTCTGGGTTCGGTGGCCGACCGCGGCTGATATTCCCGCTCAGGGGGCATACCACCTGTACCAGGGTGAACCAGGCAGCGATCCCTGCCCCCCACGAGCACTTCAGGGAGCCTTCATGCTGCAAGGCATCGATGTCAGCGCGTACCAGTCATCCGCCTACGACACGGACGGCCTCTCCTTCGTCTTCATCAAGGCGACGGAGGGGCGTTCGTATGTGAACCCCAAGCTCACCGCCCAGACCAAGACGGCCCGCGACGCCGGTTGCGTGGTCGGCTTCTATCACTTCCTGTGGCCCGGGGACCTCGCGGCCCAGGCCGAGTACTTCGTCTCCAAGGCCCCGGAGCGGGCGGGCGACGTGCTGGCCGTGGACTGGGAGACGACCGGCGACGGGACACACGCGAGCAACGCCGAGAAGGACAGCTTCATCCGCCAGGTGAAGAGCCTCCGGCCCCACAACCGCGTCGTCCTCTACACCAACCGCAACTTCTGGCTCACCATCGACACCACGTCCTACGCCGGGGACGGCCTGTGGATCGCCGACTACGTCACGGCGGGCAAGCCCCGCATCCAGGCGGCGTGGCGCTTCCACCAGTACACCTCCGACCCCGTGGACCGTGACGTCGCAAACTTCACGAGCAAGGCCGCGCTCCAGCAGTGGGCGACGGGCACCTGAGCCGCACCCGGTCGGAGACCGGAACGCGGAGGCCGGGGGACGGTCGCGCACCGAGTTCTTCGGGCGCGGCCGGCTCCCGCGAGGCGGCTGCGGCAGAGAACCCCCTCCTCCGCGACTCTCCGCTCCGGAGTACTAGCCCCGGAATTCCGGCGTGCGCTCCGCAGACGCCTCCGCCAGGGCCTTGGTGACCGCGTCCGTGCCGGCGCGCAGGCCGTACACGGGGGTGGCGGGCTGCTGGCGCCAGGAGTCGTCGATGCCGCCCGCGTCGACCGTGTCGAAGCCCAGCTCGTCGATCAGGGCCCGCACCGTGCGCTTCGCCGTCTCGTCGTCGCCCGCAACCGGGAGCGCCATCCGGTCGCGATCGCCTGCCGGGCGGTGGCGGTCCAGGATGTCCTGGGCATAGGTGCCGTTGAACGCCTTGATCACGGGGTGGCCGATCTGCCGTTCGGTCCAGCGGCTCTCGGTGATGCCCTCGTCCTCGATGCCCGCGATCCTGCCGTCCCGCTCCTTGGGGTAGTAGTTGCCGGTGTCGATCACGGCGACGCCCTCGGCCGCGCCGTCCAGCAGCCCGGACGGCAGGTCCGGTACGGCCTTGAGGGGAACCGTGACCACGACGATCTCGGCGCCGCGGGCCGCCTCCTCGACCGGGACGGGCTTCGCGCCCGTCTCCTCGGCCAGTGCGGTGAGCGTGTGGGGTCCTCGGGAGTTGGCGACGGAGACGTCGTGTCCGAGGACGGTGAGCCGCCGGGTGAGGTTGCCGCCGATGTTGCCCGCGCCGATGATGCCGATCTTCATGACTCGCCTCGCCCTTCCGGGGGTCGGTGTCCTTTCACAGCGTCCAGGGCAGCACCAACCGCCGGGCGGCGCGGGCTATTCCTCGACCGGGCCGTGAGGTCGTGTCGGCCTGCGTGACGGCGAAGGGCGCCCGTCCCCGGGAGGACGGGCGCCCCGGCGTGCGAGCGGTCGTGTCACCGCCTGCTCAGGTGCGTCACTTGTTCAGGTGCGCCCAGAACTCGTCGAACGACAGAACCTTGTCGCCGTTCAGGTCGCGGGTCTTGATGATGGCCTCCGCCACCGTGTCGGTGACGTTCCAGTCGCCGCCCTGGGCCAGCGCCGACTTGAACTCGGCGGCGGTGATGAAACCGTCACCGTCCGCATCGATCCGCTCGAACTGCTTACGTGCTTCCTCGATGTCCGCCACCGATCCGCCCCTTCTTGGTGCCTTTGCCGTCGTACGGCCGTCCTACTGACGGAGGTCAGATTAACGGTCCGTCCGCGTCCTCAGTGCGGCGACCACCCAGGCGAAGTCCTCCCCGTGCGGTGGGGCGGGCGAGCCGTTCACCACGGACAGCAATGCGCGGTAGCGGCCGACCCGCTCGTCGAAGGCCGTCTCCATGCGTTCCAGCACGGCGACCGGGTCGGCGTCGCCGAGCAGTTCGCGCAGCACCGCGTCGGCCTCGGGGGCCTCGGGGGCGACCCCGCGCCGCCGTGCCGCGCCCACCACGTCGACGAGCCGCCTGACGAACCACAGGGACGCTCCGGCGGGCACATCGGGCCCCCGGTCGGCCGCGTTGAACTCGGCCGCCTTCCGCATCAGGTCCCGGAACTCCGGGTCCCGCACCATCTCGGCCAGCTCCACCCAGGCGTCGACCTGCTCGGGCGTGGGGTCCTCCGGGAGCTCCGTGGCCGAGCGGCGCATCCGCTCCCGGATCTCCGGATCGACGGTGTCGAGGCCGTGGAGCATCTCCTCCACGAACTCCTCCATGATCCGTTTCCGCTCGGCCACCGACAGCCGTGCCAGTCTGTTCATCAGGGTCATCTCCTCCGCACTCGAACCGTGCCGGGCCACCGTCGACAGCACCGCCCGGGTCACCTTCAGGGCGCTGATCTGCGCGTCCAGGGCAGCCACATGCGCGGCCGCGACCTCGGCGACGGTTCTCTCGCCGGCCAGCACGCCACGCACGTCGTCCAGGCCGAGGCCCAGTTCGCGCAGGGTGCGGATGAGTTCCAGACGGGCCACGGACCGCGCGTCGTAGAGCCGGTAGCCGCCCGAGGAGCGGGCGACCGGGGGCAGGACGCCCTCGTCCGACCAGTAACGGATGGTGCGGACGGTCAGTCCGGTGGCCCGGGCCAGCTCGCCGATGGTGAAGAGGCCGGTGCCGCTGTCGGTCATGCCTCCGAGTCTGGGCCTTCCAGTGGGTGGAGACTCAAGCCCGGGTCAGCGGTAGACGCCTGTGTGCCCCAGCGAGTAGCGGCCCGGCTGCGGATAGACCGCGAGGCCGTGCGGACCGCTGCCCACCTTGATCCGGGCGAGCTGCTTGCCGGTCCGGGTGTCGATGGCGTACACCACGGAGTTGTACCGGCCGGACAGCCACAGCACGGCGCCGTCGGTGGAGACGCCGCCCATGTCGGGGCTGCCGCCGCCCGGCAGGCGCCACTTGGCGGTCAGCTCGTCCTTTGCGAAGTCGAAGACGGAGATGGTGCCCTCGCCCCGGTTGGAGATGTACATCTCGTGCGAGTCGCGGCTGACGTAGAGGCCGTGCGCCCCCTTGCCGGTGGCGAGGAAGGACGGCTTGGCGAAGGTGTCGCCGTTCAGGACCCACAGTCCGTCGGCGACCATGTCGGCGATGTAGAAGGTCTTGCCGTCCGGCGAGAGCTTGACGTCCTGCGGCATGGCTCCGTGGACCGGCAGTTTCTGCTCGCCGGTCACCTCCATCTTCGCGGTGTCGACCTTGAGCAGTTCCCCGCTGAACTCGCAGGAGACAATGAAGTAGCGGCCGTCGATCGAGAAGTCGGCGTGGTTGACGCCGTAGCAGCTCACCGGCAGCGTCTTGACCGCCTTCATGGTGTGCGCGTCGCGGAACACCAGCTCGCGGTCCCTGGAGGCCATCACGACCGCGTACCGGCCGTCCGGCGTGAAGTACAGGTTGTACGGGTCGTGCACGTCGACGGGCTTGCCCGCCTCGCCGGTCTTCGGGTCGATGGGGGTGAGGGAGTTGCCCAGGTCGTTGTTGACCCACAGGGTCTTCAGGTCCCAGGAGGGCACCACGTGCTGGGGCTGGCGGCCGACCGGGATCGTGTCCAGGACCTTGTACGTCTTCGGATCGATGACGGTCACGGTGTCGGAGTTGGTGTTGGGGACGTAGACCCGGGACGGGAAGTCCTTGACCACCTCGGAGAGCCGGCCCGGCCGGTCGGCCGAGTAGATGTCGCTCGGGTCGAGCACGGGCGGCATGCCCGGCAGGACCCGTACGGCGTTCTGCTGCTGGGCTCGGTCGACGGGGGCCTTGGAGGGCAGGGCCCGGTCCTTGTGGGATCCGCTGCTGCAGCCGGCGAGCGCGACGAGGGCGGCGCCGGCGATCAGTACGCGCGTGACGGTCGAGAGGGGCATCAGCTCAGCAGCTCCGTGGTGGTCACCGCGGCGAGGCCACGGTGGTCGAGTTCGTGGAGGATGGCGGGGAGGGCGGCGACCGTGTCGGCGTACCCGAAGTGCAGGCTCACCACCGACCCGTTGCGGATCTCGTCGGTGACCTTCTGGGTGACGGCCGGGGCGCCCGGCGAGGTGTAGTCGCGCGAGTCGACGTCGTACGACAGGACGTGCGGGTAGCCGATGTCACGGGCCAGCTGTTCGACGAGGGGGCTCGCGCGGGGCGCGCGCGAGGGGCGGAACCAGGTGCCGATGGATCCGGTGAGCCGCCGCAGCCGGTCCGCGCATCCCTGGATCTCGGCGCGTGCCTCCGCCTCGGTCATGGTGTTGATGGCGAGATGGCGCTGGGTGTGGTTGCCGAGGTCGTGACCGCCTCGGAGGATCCGGCGGACGATGTCGGGGTGCTCGTCCAGCCAGGTACCGACCGCGAGCACGGTGACCTTGGCGTCCGCCTGCTCGGCCCTGTCGAGGATCGCCGTGGCGATGCCGGGGTCGCCCTGCCCGTGGAAGGTGAGGGCCACCCGGGGCCGATCGCGCGGGCCGTGCTCGATCTCGGCGGGCTGCCCGGGGAAGGAGCGCGGCGTGGGTGCCCAGCTGCCGGCGCCGGGGGAACCGCTGTCGGCGGAGGGGGAGGGAAGTGACGAATGGACGACGGTGGGGCCTGGGGAACAGGCGGTGGCGAACGCGCCGGCGGCGAACGCCGCGCCCGCGCGCAGCGCCGAGCGGCGGTCGGGCACCGAGCGCGCGGTGCCCGCCGCGGGGTCGGGTGGCGGGGAGGGGACGGGCGTGGTCACTCTCCCCATTTAAGGGGCAGATGATGCCCAAAGCGGCGATTGGCACACCTAGCGGCCGGGCGGGTCGCACCGGCGCATGATCGGACGAACCGTCCACAGCCCCGCACAGCTACGGTTCCATGACCGAACCCCGTTGCGCATCCGTGGTTCCGGTCTGCCATAGTCGACCTTGCGGCAGCCACCCATTGACCCGGGCCTCGGTTCGTCGCGGGTGTCGCGGCCAACACCCCAACTCCGTGCCGTACCACCCGAGGGAGCCCCGGCCGTCTCGCGACCGGGGCTTCCGTACGGGCGCGCGCCCGCGGTCCGGCCGGGCGCGGTCAGCGGTCGGCGGCCCGCATCTCGAACCAGGTCACCTTGCCGCGCGGCAGCAGGTCGACGCCCCAGCGGTCGGCGAGCTTGTCGACGAGGAAGAGTCCGCGGCCGCTGAGGTCCAGCTCCTGTACGGGCATCAGACAGGGCAGCCCTCGGGAGGGGTCGCGGATCTCGATGCGGATCCTGCCGCGACGCCGGTGCATTCGTAACCCGAAGACGCGCGCGCCGGTGTGCCGTACGGCGTTGCCGACGAGTTCGGAGACGAGCAGGACCGTGTCCTCGGCCATCCTCGGGGAGAGCCCCCAGTGGCGCAGGACCACCACCTGGGCGAGGCGGCGCGCGATGGCCGCGGATTCGGGGAGGGACGGAAGCGGAACTTCCATCTCGGCGGGGTTGCCGTACAGCTCCAGTGCCTTCAGCGCCCGTTCGTCCTCGACCCCAGGCGACCAGCGTGCCGCGGTCGCACTCGCGTGCCGCCGCGGCTGTTCGATACCCTCCAGCCCCGCCATGACCCCATCATGGCCGCCCAGGGGCTTGCCGGGGGGCGATACGGCGGAACAAGACCCCAGGCACCACATATCCCACACGATTCGATTGGCATATGCCAAGCGCAACTTGGGGCCGCGCATACCCCAACTGACCTGCGATCAGAGGTCAGTTGGTGGCATGGTTCAGTTGTCGGCGACGGAGCAGCCTTAAGGTGGTTTTAAGGCTGCCGTAATCCGCTCCTTCGGGGGACGCCGGATAAGACGCGGCGTCAACTGCAAGTTGATCAGCGTGATTTCCTGAACAATTCTCAGATCCGCCCGCCGCCGTACACCGATCGTGTCAGACGAACTTCGCCTTGCCGGGCCCCTCTTCCACGAAGCTGCGCATGCCGCGCTCCCGGTCCTCGGTCGCGAACAGGCTCGCGAACCAGCTCCGTTCCACCGCGAGCCCGGTCTCGATGTCCGACTCCAGGCCCGCGTCGATGGACTCCTTCGCGGCGCGCAGCGCGATCGCGGGCCCCTTCGCGAGCCTGGCGGCCCAGGCGTACGCCTCGGTGTACACGTCCCCGGCCGGCACCACCCGGTCCACGAGGCCCAGCGACAGCGCCTCGTCGGCCTTCACCATCCGCCCGGTGAAGATGAGGTCCTTGGCCTTCGACGGGCCGATCAGACGCGCCAGCCGCTGGGTGCCGCCCGCTCCCGGGATCAGGCCGAGCAGGATCTCCGGCTGTCCCAGCTTCGCGTCCTCGGCGGCGATACGGTAGTCCGCGCAGAGCGCCAGCTCGCAGCCGCCGCCCAGGGCGTAGCCGGTGACGGCGGCGACGACCGGCTTGGGGATGCGGGCCACGGCGGTGAAGCAGTCCTGCAGGGCACGTGAGCGCAGCACCATCGCGGTGTGGTCCAGGCCCTGCATCTCCTTGATGTCCGCGCCCGCCGCGAACACCTTCTCCCCGCCGTAGACGACCACGGCGCGCACGTCCTCGCGGCGCGTGGCCTCCTCGGCGAGTTCCCTGATCCGGTCCTGGACGGCGACGTCCAGCGCGTTCATCGGCGGGCGGTCCAGGCGGAGGGTGCCGACGCCCTCGGCGACTTCGAGATGCACAGTCATGCCAGGTAGGTTAACGGGCACTAACGCGGCCGGGCCCGGTGTACCCGCTCATCGCGGTACACCGGGCCCGGCCGCTCGGGTGCTTCTACTTGATCCACTTGTCCCAGGGCATGTTCCAGCCGTTGAGCCCGTTGTCGGGCGCGACCGTTGCGTCGTGGGAGTGCTGCACGACGACGACGTCGCCGATCATCGAGTTGTCGTAGAACCACGCGGCCGGTGCGGACTTGTCGTATCCGCCGCGCACATCGCGCAGGCCGACGCAGCCGTGGCTGGCGTTGTAGTTGCCGAAGGCGTCGCCGCCCCAGTAGTTGCCGTGGATGAACGTGCCGGAGTCGGTCAGCCGCTGGGCGTGCGGCACGTCCTTGATGTCGTACTCGCCGCCGTAGCCGACGGTCTCGCCGTTCATCCGGGTCACGGCGAGGCGCTCGCTGATGACCATCTGGCCGTTCCAGGTGTCGTAGCCCGGCTTGCCGGTGGTGGCCGGGAGGGTCTTGACGACCTTGCCGTCGCGCCTGACGACCATCTTGTGGGTCTTGGCGTCGACGGTGGAGACCTGGCTGCGGCCGATGGTGAAGCTCACGGTCTTCGCCTGCTTGCCGTAGACACCGGGGCGGCCCTCGACGCCGTCGAGGTCGAGCTTCACGGTGACCTTGGTGCCGGGCTTCCAGTACTCCTCGGGCCGGAAGTCGAGGCGGTCGTTGCCGAACCAGTGGCCGCGGACCTCGACGGCCGGCTCGGTCTTGACGGTGATGGCCTTCTCGACGGCCGCCGGGTGGGTGATGCCCCGGGTGAAGTGGACCGAGAACGGCATGCCGACGCCGACGGTGGTGCCGTCGTCGGGCTGGTAGGTACCGACGAAGGTGTGCTTCGGGGTGAGCGTGGTGAACGAGGCCTCCTCGGCGGAGGCGAGCCCCGCGGAGTCCTTGGCGACCGCGTGGACCTTGTACGTCGTGGCCGCGGCCAGATGGGTCGAGGGCGTCCAGGTGGTGCCCCCGCCGGATATCGCCCCGGCGACCTCGTGGCCCTTGCCGTCCTCGACCTTGACCTCGGTCAGCTTGCCCTTGGCGGCCGTCACCTTGAGGGCGCCGCCGGTGTCCACGGCCTTGGAGCCGTTCTTGGGGGCGATGGTGACGACGGCCTGCGACTGCTTGTTCGGGGCGTCGCCCACGTCCTTGCCCTTGCCGCCCCCGGCCCCCGAACCGGAGTTCCCTCCCCCGCCGCACGCGGTGGCGGTCACCAGGAGGGCACCGAGCATCAGTGCCGTGAGCCCCTTGCGTCCGCGCCGCGAACTGCCGCTCCCCCGCTGCCGTCTCCCGCGCGCTTCAACCGACGCCCCCGATATCGGTCGCCCGTTCACGTTCGTTCTCCCCTCGCACGGCCTGATCAGGCCCGCACACCCCGACATGTCTGCGCCTCAGGGACGCCCGAGCCGGTGGCATGACACCAACCGTGCTGAGCGCCCTTCCGGCCCGCGCGCTCGGTCTCCCGCCCCTGGCACGTCCCAGCCGCTCCGGCTTGCGACCCGCTCGCGCATTGCGCAAATTAATCACACGCCCCGGCCGGATGACTCCCCGCTATTGTCACTGTTCAGTCCCAACTTGGGGCGCGCGAAGGAGCATCCCGGCCCACCGGGCGCGCACCCCTCGCGCACCCCCTCCCGACCGACGATCCGCACACCCGGCCGCACCCCTGCCGGCCAACGGTCCGCATCCCTCGCCGCGCTCCCTGCCGGCCAACGGTCCGCATCCCTCGCCGCGCCCCTCCCGACTACCGGTCCGCGCCGCCCGCCGTCCACTCCGGCCAGCTCATGTTCCAGCCGCCGAGCCCGTTGTCGGGAGCGACCTGCCGGTCCTCGCTGTGCACGACCTCGATCACGTCGCCGACGAGACTGCGGTCGAAGAACCAGCCCGCGGGGGTGTGGGAGCCGCCGCCCTTGACATCCCTGAGGCCCACACAGCCATGGCTGACGTTGACATGCCCGGGGGCGCCCGGCGCCCAGTAGTTGCCGTGCACGAAGGTGCCGGAGTCGGTCAGGCGCAGGGCGTGCGGGACATCGGGGATGTCGTACTCGCCGCCGAAGCCGACCGTGCGGCCGTCCATGCGGGTGACCTCCAGCATCTCCATCACCACCATCTTCCCGTTGTACGTGGTGGTCTTCGGGGCACCCGCGGTGATCGGCACGGTGGCGACCAGCCTGCCGTCGCGCCTGACCCGCATGGTGTGCGCGGCGGCGTCGACGAGGGAGACCTGACTGCGGCCGACGGTGAACGAGAACGTCTTGTACTGGAGTCCGTAGACGCCGGGCGCGCCCTCCACGTCCCGCAGCCGCAGCGCGACGGTGACCCGGGTGCCGGGCCGCCAGTACCGCCGGGGCCTGAAGTCGACGCGGTCCCGGCCGAACCAGTGCGGGCGGATCTCCACCGGCGGGCTCGCGGTCACCCGGATCGCGCGCTCGACGGCGGCCCGGCGCTCGATCTCCCGGTTGAACTGGAGGGACACGATCATCCCGGTGCCGACCGTGGAGCGGTCGTCGGGGGTGACGTAGCCGATGAACCGGCGGGCAGGGACGAACGTCGTGAAGGTGGCGTGCCGGGCGAAGCGGCGGCCGTTGCCGTCATGGGCCACCGCGTCCACGGTGTAGCGGGAGGCGAGGGCGAGTCGGTCGTCATCGGGCTGCCAGAGCCTGCCGTCGGCGGAGAGATGCCCGGGCACCGGGGAGTCCTGCGCGTCCCGCGAGGCGACGACGGTCACCGACTCCAGACGGCCGTCGGAGACCTGCACCCGCAGCCGCCGGCCGGGGGCCACGGCCCTGCTGCCGTCGTCGGGGGAGACGCGGATGACGTCCCGGGGCGCGGGCGGCTTGCCGAGCGCCTCGTCGAATCCGGAGGAGCTGCAGCCGGTCACGAGGCCCGCCCAGGTCAGTGCGGCGGCCAGGGCGGCTCCAGCGCGCCGCCGTTGCGTCTGTACGTGGATCACGCCGGGCCCAACGACCCAGGCCCTCCTGGGGAAACGTGAGTGCGAGCCACGCTCTGGGCAGAACAGTGGGGAGGACGACGCGACGGGAAGCCGCGCCCGTGAGCCGCAGGGGCGCGCCCGTGCCGGGAGATCGGTGTGCGCGGGCCCCGAGGCCCCGCACGGCCGCTCCCCCTGCACCGGCCCAGGCGCCCCGGAGGCGGGCAGGCCAGAAAGGGCGGATGCCGCACGCCCTTTTCCCGTGTCGCCCCGACGAGCCGCGGGAGGCTGAACGGTGTCGAGCGCAGCCGAGCAGGAGGCAGTGGAGAGGGAGCGGGCGGACGGGGGACGGTCCGCGCGCCCGGCCGCCGTGCTCAACGGCAGGCGCCGCCCGGTGCCTGCCGTACCCCTGTGGCCGGGCGCGCCCACCCCGCTCGGGGCGCGCTTTCGCGCGGGCCCGGACGGGGCCGTGGGCACCAACTTCGCGCTGTGGGCGGGCGGTGCCGAGGCGGTCGAGCTGTGCCTGTTCGACGGGCGGGGCGCCGAGAGCCGCGAGACCCGGGTCGCGCTCACCGAGCTGACGCACGAGATCTGGCACGGGTTCGTCCCGGGCGTGATGCCCGGACAGCGCTACGGCTACCGGGTGCACGGCCGCTGGGACCCCTGGACGGGCGCGCGCTGGAACCCGGCGAAGCTTCTCCTCGACCCGTACGCGCGAGCCGTGGACGGCGACTTCGGTCTGCCGCCGGAGGTGTACGGGCATGTGCGGGACTGGCCCGACCAGCGGGTCGCGGACACCGTGCGCGACGAGCGGGACTCGGCGCCGTACGTCCCCAAGGGCGTCGTCGTGCACGATGGCGGACCCGACGACGAATGGACGTACGACCACCGTCCGAAGACCCCGTGGGCGGACTCGGTGATCTACGAGCTGCATGTCCGCGGCTTCACCCGGCTGCACCCCGGCATCCCCCCGGAACTGCGCGGCACCTACGCGGGCCTGGCGCACCCGGCGGCGGTCGACCATCTGGTGCGGCTCGGGGTGACGGCCGTGGAGCTGCTGCCCGTACACCAGTTCGCGCACGAGGACCATCTGCTGCGGCGGGGCCTGAGGAACTACTGGGGCTACAACTCGATCGGCTACTTCGCCCCCCACGCGGCCTACGCCTCCACGGGCACGACCGGCCAGCAGGTCGGGGAGTTCAAGCGGATGGTGCGGGCGCTGCACGCGGCCGGGATCGAGGTGATCCTCGACGTGGTCTACAACCACACGGCGGAGGCGGGCGAGCTGGGCCCGACCCTGTCGCTGAAGGGCATCGACAACCGCGGCTACTACCGGCTGCGGTCCGACGGGCGCGGATACGCGGACTACACGGGCTGCGGCAACACCCTGCACGTGGTGCAGCCGCAGGTGCTGCGGCTGATCACCGACTCCCTGCGGTACTGGGTCACGGAGATGGGGGTGGACGGCTTCCGCTTCGATCTGGCGGCGGCACTGGCACGGTCGATGCACGACGTCGACATGCTCTCCCCGTTTCTGGCCGTGATCGCCCAGGACCCGGTGCTGCGCCGGGTGAAGCTGATCGCGGAGCCCTGGGACGTGGGCTCGGGCGGCTACCAGGTCGGCGCGTTCCCCCCGCTGTGGACGGAGTGGAACGACCGCTATCGCCATGCGGTACGGGACTTCTGGCGGGGTGCGCTGCCGGACGTGCGGGACCTGGGGTACCGCCTGTCGGGTTCCAGCGACCTGTACGCGTGGGGCGGCCGCCGCCCGTACGCGTCGGTCAACTTCGTGACGGCGCACGACGGTTTCACGCTCCGCGACCTGGTGTCCTACGAGCGCAAGCACAACGAGGCCAACGGCGAGGGCAATCGCGACGGCTCCGACGACAACCGCTCCTGGAACTGCGGCGCGGAGGGGGACACGGACGACGAGGGGGTGCGGGCGCTGCGCCGGCGGCAGCTGCGGAACCTGCTGACCACCCTGCTGCTGTCGACGGGGGTGCCGATGCTGGTGGCGGGCGACGAGATGGGCCGCACCCAGCGTGGCAACAACAACGCCTACTGCCAGGACAACGAGACCGGCTGGGTGGACTGGGGCCTGCTTCAGGACCCGGGCTGGCGGGAGCTGTTCGAGCTGACCGCCCGGCTGATCGCGCTGCGCCACCGCCACCCGGTGCTGCGCCGCCGGGCGTTCTTCTCCGGGCGGGCCCAATCGGCGGACGGCCTGCGGGACCTGGCGTGGTTCACTGCGCGCGGACAGGAGATGACGGAGGGCGACTGGTACGCGCCCGCGGCGACCCTCGGCATGTATCTGTCGGGCCGCGACATACCGGGCCGGGACGCGCGGGGGGCACCGGTGGTGGACGACAGCTTCCTCGCGGTGCTGCACACCGGGGAGGAGCCGGTGGACTTCGTGCTGCCGGAAGGGCCCTGGGCGCGGCGCTACGAACTGGTGGTGGACACCTCCCGGGAGGAGCAGTCGCGTCCGCCGGGGACGCTGCACCGGGCGGGTGCGACGGTGACGGTGCCCGCACGGACGGTGCTGCTGCTGCGGGTGGCGGACTGAAGGAGGCGCTAGCCGAGGATCCCCCGGTCGTAGGCCACCGCCACCGCCGCCGCGCGGTCGTTGACGCCCAATTTCGCGTAGAGGTGGGTGAGGTGGGTCTTGACCGTGGCCTCGCTGATGAACAGGACGCGGGCGATCTCGCGGTTGGAGGTGCCCTTGGCGACCAGGGCCAGCACTTCGCGTTCGCGGGCGGACAGCGGCTCGTTGCCGGGGGTGCGGACCGCCGAGACCAGACGGGAGGCCACCGCCGGGGACAGCACCGTCCGGCCGTCGGCCGCGGCCCGTACGGCGGTGAAGAGTTCGTCGCGCGGCGCGTCCTTCAGCAGATAGCCCGTCGCGCCCGCCTCGATCGCGGGCAGGGTGTCGGAGTCCGTGTCGTACGTCGTCAGAACGAGGATCTCGCGCGGGCGGCCCTGCGGGTCAGTTCGGTGATGGCCTGCACGCCGTTGCCGCCCGGCATGCGCAGGTCCATCAGGATCACGTCCGGGTCGAGCCGGGCGGCCAGGGCCACCGCCTCCACGCCGTTCGACGCCTCGCCCAGGACGCGGAACCCGGGGGCGTTCTCGAACATGCCGCGCCGAACGGGGTCAGCTCGACGATGCGGCCCATCGTGTGCGGCATGGACTGCACCGGCAGCCACACCCCCGCGCAGAACATCATCGGGAAGTACACGGCGGACCCGACCGCACCCGCGATCTTCGTCGTACGGGAGACGGCCGACACCACCGAACCCAGGGCGAGGGCGGCGAGGATCGCGAGCAGCAGGGCGAGAAGGTAGCCGGCGGGCTGCCGCGGCAGACGGACGTCGAAGGCGAGCCGGCCGACCGCGAGCGCGAGCAGCATGGAGAGGAGGGAGGCCAGGCCGTGCACCAGCATCTGCGCGGACAGCAGCGCGGAGGGCCGTACCGGGGTGGTGGACATCCGGCGCAGGATGCCGCGCTCGCGGTACCCGGTGAGGACCTGCGGCATGATCTGCACCCCGGCCGTGATCATGGCGACCAGGATCACGATGGGGACATAGGTGTCGACGAGCCGCAGCCCGCCGAGCGACGTCTGGCTCCTGCGGAAGCTCGGGATCGAACCGAGGATCACCAGCAGCAGGGTGGGGAACAGCAGGATCCAGAAGATGCTGCCGGGTTCACGGCGGAAGAGCCGCAGCTCCGTGCGCAGGACGGCCGCCCGGGGGCGGGGGGTGGTGAGGGTCGCGGTGCTCATGCCGATGCCTCCGTCAGGTCCAGGAACGCGTCGTCCAGCGTGGCGTCGGTGACGCGGAGTTGATGGGCGGTGATGTGGTGCCGGGCGAGCAGGGAGATGACCGCGTTCACGGTCTCGTCGGTGCCGGCGAGGGTGATCCGGCCGTCCTTGTTCGCGACGGACGCGAGCCCGGGCAGCGCCTGCACCTCGTGCTCGTCCAGGGGCTCGGACGGGGTGAAGCCGATGACCGTGGAGCCGGCGGTGCGGCGGATCAGCCCCGCGGGGGTGTCCAGGGCGGCGACCCGCCCCTTGTCGATGACCGCGATGCGGTCGCAGAGCCGCTGTGCCTCCTCCATGAAGTGCGTGACGAGCAGGACGGTGACGCCGCCTGCCCGTATGTCCTCGATGAGCTGCCAGGTGTCGCGTCGCGCCCGGGGGTCGAGTCCGGTGGTCAGCTCGTCGAGGACGACCACGCGGGGGTTGCCGATGAGCGCGAGGGCGATGAACAGGCGCTGTTTCTGGCCGCCGCTCAGCTTGCCGAAACGGCTGGTGAGCTTCTCGGCCAGGCCGAGCTTCTCGGCCAGGGGGCGCCAGTCGGCGGGGCGGGGGTAGAAGGAGGCGTACAGCTGGAGCGCCTCCCGCACGGTGAGCTTGGCCTGCAGTTCGCTCTGCTGGAGCTGGGCGCCGAGGACGCGGGAGACCTGCTCGTGGTCCGCGACGGGGTCGAGCCCGGTGACCCGGACCCGGCCCGCGTCGGGGGCCCGCAGGCCCTCGACGCATTCGACGGTCGTGGTCTTCCCGGCGCCGTTGGGACCGAGGATGCCGAAGATCTCGCCCTCCTCGACGGAGAAGGAGACACCGTCGACGGCGGCCCGGCCGCCGTAGGACTTGCGCAGTCCGCTGACTTCGATGACGGGGTGCGAGGGCATGGGTGTCATGGATCGAGGGTCGCGGGCGGGCGGCCCCCGGCGCATCGGCCGTCGCGCTCGAAGCGGCATCGGCCGATCGGTTGACGGCGGGGTACGACCCCGGGCCGCCAAGGGCCGTACGGCCCCTCGAACACGCAGGTCGTAGGACTGCGGGCGGATCCGGGCCGGGCCAAAACTCGGTGGGCACTGTCAGTGCCGGTCCGTAGGCTCACATCGATGCCCACTCAACCTGTGACACCCAAGGACCGTTCGGCTGTCCGCACACTGCTGCGCCTGTGGCCCTATGTTCGGCCGGTGCGGGCGCGGCTGCTGACCGCCGCGTTCGTCGCGATCGTCGCGTCGTGCGTCGGTCTGGTGATCCCGCTCGTCCTGAAGTGGCTGGTGGACGGGCCGGTGGGGGACCGGGATCCGGCCGGTGTGTGGCTCGGTGCGCTGTATCTGCTGCTGCTCGGGATCACCGAGGCGGTGCTGTTCGGGATACGGCGGTGGCTGGTGGCCCGGCCGCTGTCCCGTGTCGAGGCCGACATGCGGGCGGATCTGTACCGGCATCTGCAGCGCCTTCCGGTCGCCTTCCACGACCGCTGGGCCTCGGGGCAGCTGCTGTCGCGGGGCACCACGGATCTGATGCTGCTGCGTCAGTTCCTCGCCTTCCCCCTGACGTTCCTGCTGGTCAACGGGGTGACCATCCTCGCAGGCGTGATCATCATGCTGTCCCAGGACGCGGTGCTCGGGCTGGTCATCCTGGGGCCCGGCATCCCGGTGATGGTCATGTGCGCGCTCTTCGAGCGGAAGTACGCGGAGGTGGCGCGGCGGGCGCAGGACCAGGTGGGCGATCTGACGACCGTGGTCGAGGAGAGCGTGCTCGGCATCCGGATCGTCAAGGGGTTCGGCCGCCACCGCAGCCAGGCGCGGGCGTTCCGGGAGCTGTCGCGCACCCTGCGCGGGACGGAGCTGGAGAAGGCGCGGCTGCTCGCGGGGATCTGGGCGGTCATCGTCACCCTGCCGGAGGTGGCCATCGGGGCGGCGCTGGTGCTCGGGACGGTACGGGTGGCCGACGGCGCTCTCTCCGCGGGCACGCTGGTGGCGTTCCTGTCGACGGCGCTGGCGCTGCGCTGGCCGGTGGACTCGATCGGCTTCCTGCTGGCGATGAGCCAGGAGGCGGCCACGGCCACGGAGCGGTACTTCGAGGTGATGGACGAATGCCCCGAGAACGACGGGGCCGACGCGGTCGCGAAGACCCGCGCCGCCCCGGCGGTCCGGCCGTCCGCTGCCACGGACGGACTCCGCTTCGACGGCGTCCGCTTCCGCTACCCCGACGCGCCCCCCGGCTCCCCCGCCGTCCTCGACGGCATCGACCTCCACATCCGCCCCGGCGAGACCATGGCCCTCGTGGGCGCCACCGGCAGCGGCAAGACCACCCTGACCGCGCTCATCCCCCGGCTGCACGAGGTGACGTCGGGCCGGATCACGCTGGACGGCGAGGACATCACGGCCCTGTCCCGCGCGGAGCTGCGGACCCGGGTGGCCGTCGCCTTCGAGGAGCCGACCCTCTTCTCCGCCACCGTCGCCGACAACGTTCTCATGGGTGCCCCGGACACCGCCGGGGACCGGGAACTGGAGCGCGCCCTCGGCGTCGCGCAGGCCGACTTCGCCCACGCCCTTCCCCAGGGCACCCGGACCCAGGTGGGAGAGCAGGGGCTCAGCCTGTCCGGCGGCCAGCGGCAGCGGCTCGCGCTGGCCCGCGCGGTCGTCGGCACCCCCCGCTTCCTGGTCCTCGACGACCCGCTCTCCGCCCTGGACGTGCACACAGAGGCCGCGGTCGAGGCGGCCCTGCGCCGGGTGCTGGACGGCACGACCGCGCTGGTCGTCGCGCACCGCCCGTCCACGGTGCTGCTCGCCGACCGCGTCGCGCTGCTCTCCGGCGGCCGTGTCGCCGCCGTGGGCACCCACCAGGAACTGCTGCGCACGAACGCCGAGTACGCCCATCTGATGTCCGGACGCCCCGAGCACGGCGAGGACCGCGAGGAGGCCCGATGACGGCGCAGACGACCACCGCGCCGAACGACGAGGACGAGCAGCAGGGGCCCTCCGCCCCGCCGTCCGCCTCCTCCGACGACCCGTTCGACCGTGACACCCTGCCCGCACCTCCGGGCGCCACGGCCGCGCTGCTGCGCTCCCTGCTCGCCCCGCTGCGGGCCCGGGCCGTGGTGACCTGTGTGCTGCTTCTGCTCCAGCAGGCGGCCGTGCAGGTGGGCCCGCTGCTGGTGGCGTACGCCATCGACCGGGCCGTGCCCGCGCTCCGGGACGGCGATCACGGTCCGCTGATCGTGGTGGCGGTCGGCTATCTGCTGTCCGCCCTGGCCGGCGGCGGGCTCCAGTACGCGTTCATCGTCGCCTCGGCCCGCGTCAACCAGGACGTGCTGCTCGATCTGCGCGGCCGGATCTTCCGGCATGCGCAGGCGCTGAGCGTCGACTTCCACGAGCGCTACACCTCCGGCCGGCTGATCTCCCGGTCCACGACGGACGTGGAGTCGCTGCGGGAACTGCTCAGCGAGGGCCTGCAGGAACTGGTCACGGTCATCCTGTCGTTCGTCTACATCTCCGCGATGCTGCTCTGGCTGGACCTCGGCCTGGGCGCGATGGCGGTGGTGTCCCTGGTGCCGCTGTACTGGCTGGTGCGGCTCTACCGGCGCCGGGCGGGCCGGATCTTTCGCCGCCGGTCGACCGCGATCGCCGCGGTCATCGTCAAGTTCGCGGAGACGATGAACGGCATCCGGCCGGTGCGCGCGTTCCGCCGCGAGGCCGCCAACGACGCCGGCTTCCGCGTTCTGAACGCGCGGCACGCGAAGACCAACGGCGACGCGCTCCTGGAGATGGCCCGCTATGTCACCGGCTCCCGGCTGGTGGCCAACACGGCGGTGGCCGGAATCGTGCTGTGGGGCGCGTACCGGGTGGCGGACGGCTCACTGGCGCTGGGTGTGCTCGCGGCCGCGGTCCTCTACCTGCGGCGTCTGTACGACCCCATCGACCGTCTCGGGATGTTCCTCAACGCCTACCAGTCGGCGGCGGCCTCGCTGGAGAAGATCGCGGGGCTGCTGGCTCAGACGCCGTCGGTGCCCGAGCCGTCCGTGCCCGTGCCGCTGCCGGCGCTCACGGGCGGACAGCCCGGCCGCCGGGTCGTGTTCGAGGACGCACGGTTCGCGTACCGCACGGGCGGGGAGGTGCTGCCGCGCTTCTCGCTGACGCTGCCCGCGGGTCAGACGGTCGCGGTGGTCGGCGCGACGGGCGCCGGCAAGTCGACGCTCGCCAAGCTGCTCGCCCGCTTCTACGACCCCTCCGACGGCCGGGTCCTGCTGGACGGCGTGGACCTGCGGGACCTCGCCCTGCCCGAACTGCGCCGCGGGGTGGTGATGGTGACCCAGGAGGCGTTCCTGTTCTCCGGCACGGTCGCCGAGAACATCGCGATCGGCCGTCCGGAGGCGACCCGCGAGGAGATCGAGCGGGCGGCGAAGGCGATCGGCGCGCACGACTTCATCAGCGCGCTGCCCGAGGGCTACGACACGGACGTACGCAAGCGCGGCGGCCGTATCTCGGCCGGTCAGCGTCAGCTCGTCGCGTTCGCCCGCGCCCTGCTCGCGGACCCGGCGGTCCTGATCCTCGACGAGGCGACCAGCTCGCTGGACATCCCCGGCGAACGGGCCGTGCAGCGCGCCATGGAGACGGTGCTGCGGGGCCGTACGGCCGTCGTGATCGCGCACCGGCTGTCGACGGTGGAGATCGCGGACCGGGTCCTGGTCATGGAGGGCGGACACATCGTCGAGGACGGCCGCCCCGCCGAACTGATCGCGGGAACGGGCCGGTTCGCGGATCTGCACCGGGCCTGGCGGGACAGCTTGGCGTGAGCGGGGCGGGCCGGGGCCCGCCCCGGTCATCGGGTGACGACGGTGATCCGGTACGGCCGCTGTGCCGGTGCGGGGGCGTGCCCGGCCGCCGCGCGATGAGGGGGCAGGGTGACGTAACTCACCGCGCACGACACGTGATTGACGTGGTTTCGTGGCGTGCGCAGCGGTCTCGGCGGTGATGGATCATCACGACACGCGGCCCGTTTCGGCATCCGGCCCCACAGGGCACGGCGAGCACGGAAGGACCACCCTTGAGCGGCATCGCGACCGGCCCCACCACCGAGGTCCGGCTGTTCGGATTCCACCACGCCGGGGGGTCGAGCGCTCTGTTCCACCCCTGGCGTCGGCTGCTCCCGGCCGGCTGGGAGCTGCGGGCGCTCGATGCGCCCGGACACGGCACCCTGATGAGACATCAGCCGATCGACGACCTCGACGCGCTCCTCGCGCACTTCCTCGACGTGGTCCGGCCCGAACCGGAGGTCCCCTACGCCTTCTTCGGGCACAGCATGGGGGGCATCGTCGCCTACGAACTGACCCGCAGGCTGATCGCGGAGGGACGCGTTCCGCCGGTATGGCTCGGCGTCTCCGCCTGCCGGGCGCCCGGCACGCCGCTCTCCGTCCACCGGCACACGCTCGACGACGAGGGGCTGCGCCGGAGCATCGCCGAACTGGGCGGCACCCCCGCGCAACTGCTGGACAACCCGGCCCTGTGGGAGATCTTCGGCCGGCTCATCCGGTCCGATCTGCGGCTGGTGGAGACCTGGCACTCCGAGCCGGGCCGGCCGCTGCGCGTGCCCCTGTCGGTCTTCGGCGGCCGTGACGATGTCTCCCCGCCGCCGGAGCAGCTGGCCGCGTGGACCGGGCGGTCCTCCGCGTTTCTCGGTATGCGGATGTTCGACGGGGGCCACTTCTACTTCGGCGCCGACCCGGGGCCCCTGCTCACGCAGGTCGTACGGGATGTGCGCACCGCCGTGGACGCCGCCGCGCAGAGGGTCGGATGAGCCCCGCCGTGGCCTGCCGGGTGTGGTGGGCCGCTGCCGACGACCACCGGCCGGAGCTGGACGCCCTGCTCGGGCCCGCCGAGGCCGTGCGCCGCGACCGGTACGCCCGGGCGGCGGACCGCCGTCGCTTCACCGTGTCCGCCGCCCTGCTGCGGCTCGCCGCCGCACGGGAGTTGGGGTGTGCGCCGCAGGAGGTGCCGGTGGTGCGGGACTGCCCGGGCTGTGCCGTACCGCATGGACGGCCCCGTGTCGGTGGGCCGGTGCATGTGTCGGTGTCGTACGCGGGGCAGGCCGTCGCCGTCGCGGTGAGCACGGGCGCGGCGGTCGGTCTCGACGCGGCCGAGGCCCCGGCCGGCGGCCCGCCCCCGGCGAGCCTGGCCGCCCTCGAACGGGCGCTGCGGCCGGAGGAGCGGGCGGAGCTGGGCGAGGCGCCCGAGCGGATGCGGCCCGGCATGCTGGTGCGGTGGTGGACGTACAAGGAGGCCGTTCTCAAGGCCACCGGGGACGGTCTGCGCGTCCCGCCCACGGACATCGGGGTGAGCGAGCGGTCCGGGTCCGCCCGGCTGACGGCCTATCCGGGCCGTCCCGAACTCCTGGGCGGCGGGGCGGTGTTGCGGTCGGCCGGGGCGTCCCTCACCCGACTCTTTCCGGCGGCCATGGCGTCCGTCGCGTTCTTGGTGGATCGTGGAACCCGTGTCGATCACGTACGAGGGGAAGACGGCCGGGAGCTGCTCGGCACCGTCGCAGCGCGCTGAGGCACTTCCCGGGCGCGCCGGCACGACCGCACCGGCATCATCGAGGGGAGACACGCTGTGACGGGACAGGCAAGGCCGCGGCTGACGGTCGTGGGCAGCGGAGGGCAGCCCTATCGGGAGTACTCCTTCCGAGCGCTCGTCGAGGACTACGAGCTGACGGCGGTCCTGCCGACGCCCCCCACCTGGCAGTCCGGGTATCTGGCGGACCATCGGGTGGTCGACTGCACGGACCCGGGCGCGATCGCCGCCGCGGTGTCCGAACTCGCCGGGCCGGACGGGCGGACGGGGGTGTTCACCTGGGACGAGCTGGTCCTCGAAGCCACCGCCGCGGCCGCCGGAAAGCTCGGGCTGCCGCATATGTCGGCCACCGCGGTGGCCCGGTGCCGGGACAAGTATCTGACGAGGTCGCTGATGGCCGAGGCGGGGCTGCCCTCGCCCCGCCACCGGCTGGTGCGGTCCGCGGACGAGGCGGCGCGCGCGGCGGCGGAGTTCGGCTGGCCGGTCGTGGTGAAGCCGCGTTCCCTGGCGGGCAGCATCGGGGTGGTCAGGGCCGAGGACGAGGCCGCGGTCCGTACGGCGTTCGAGCTGGCCTCCGGGGCGGCGTACGCCACGCTGCCGGCCGGTGAGGGCATCCTCGTCGAGGAGTATCTGGACGGCCCCGAGATCAGTGTGGACAGCGTTGTCTTCGAGGATGAGGTCCGCTGTGTGCATGTGGCCCGCAAGCGGCTCGGGTTCCCGCCCTACTTCGAGGAGGTGGGCCATCTGGTGACGGCCGTCACCTCCGAGGCGCTGGAGCCGGAGGTGGTGGAGCTGGTGCGCGCCGCGCACCAGGTACTCGGGGTCGACTTCGGTGTCACGCACGCCGAGGTCCGGCTCACCCCGGCCGGGCCCCGGCTGGTCGAGCTGAACGGACGGCTCGGCGGGGACCTGATCCCCTTGATCAGCCGGATGGCCACCGGGATCGACCTGGTGAAGGCCGCCGCCGAGATCGCCCTGGGCCGGGCGCCCCGGCTCTCCGAGGCCCCGGGCGGCGGGCAGGGCCGCACGGCGGAGGTCCGCTTCGTCTATCCCGCGCAGGACTGCGAGGTGCGCGGCGTCGACCTCCAGGAGGCGGCCGCCGTGCCCGGCATCGTCCACGCCACGGTGCTGGCGCCGCCCGGAACACGGCTGCTGCTGCCGCCGAAGAACCCGATTCCGCGGCTCGCGGCACTGATCGCGGTGGCCGACGACGAAAAGGCCGCGGGGCACGCGCTGGACGTCGCCGAGCAGAAGGTCGTGGCGGACACCGTCCCGCTGCCCGGCTGAGCACGGGCCCGGAGCCGGTCCGGGAGCGAGCGGCACGACCCGCGGTCGGGTCGGGTGCCGGCTTCCGGCCGGCTCCTAGCTCTCGGCCGGTGCCTTGGCGAGGCGGGCGACGAAGAAGCCCTCGAAGGTGTCGGTGGGCGCCACCCGGACGGCGTCCTTCACGCGCTCGTCGAACTTCATGCCGCGCCAGGAGGTCACCCCGGGCAGGAACGACGGCTCGGAGAAGTCCAGGGGCTCCACGGTGAGGTCCTTGTGCCGTTCCAGGTTCTTGCTGACCGGGAACTCGTTCTCCTCGGGGCTCAGGGTGCAGGTGGAGTACACCATGACGCCGCCGGGTCGCAGCAGCTTGTAGGCCGCGGTGATCATCTTGGTCTGGAGGAACTTGTACTTCTCGATGCGCTCCTCGGACCAGAACTTCAGGGAGCTGGGGCGGCGCAGATCGATCCGTCCCTCGCCGGAGCACTGGACGTCCAGCAGGATGCGGTCGAAGGACTCGGGGGGCAGCGACTTGTCGATGTACTGCGCGGGGTGCGTGGTCAGCTCCGCGTAGCGCACGTTGTACAGCTCGGCCAGCTCGCCCATCTTGCGGGCGCGGGGGGCGGCGCCGTCGTTCAGCCACAGCCGGCAGTCGTTGCCTACGCGCGCGGCGACGTGGAAGGCCTTTCCGCCGGGGGCGGCGGCCACGTCGAGGAAGTCCTCGCCGGGGCGCGGCGCCAGCGCGACGGGCGGGATGAGGCTGGAGGCGTTCTGCAGATAGACCCGACCCTGGTGGGCCAGCTCCAGCATGTCCTCGAAGCCGTCGTTCTCCGGCCACAGGAAGGTGTGCTCGCACCAGTCGACCGGGAAGGCCTTGGGCGCCTTCTCGTGGACGGCCCGCAGCGTGTCCTGGTAGGTCTCCTCGTCGAGCAGCCGGTTGACCCGGATGGAGGTCGGGCGGGCACCCCGGAAGATCTCCTTGACCTCGGTCGGTCGGATCCGGAGGACCTCGGCCATACGCTGCTCGAACTGGCGGATGGTCCGCGCACTGGACACGGCCGGGCTCCTTTCTGGCCGACCCCGCGGTCGGAAGGTCTCTGGGCCACCAGTCTCTCACTCGACGGTGGCCCACAGATCCGCCCGGCGGAGCGGCCGGAACCTCCGGCCTATTCGAACAGGAGTTTGACGCGCTTCCGGGTCTCCTCGTGCAGATACGGGATCCGGTCGACGTCCGTGCAGTGGTAGAAGGCGTCGTAGGTGTACATCCAGCCCTCACGGGTGGCCTTCGACTCGCCCCGGGCCGGCACCCGGTGGCCCGGCTCCAGATACTGCTGCTCGAAGTCGAACTCCGGCTGGGCGTGCACCCAGTCCAGCCCGGTGAACTCCTTGAAGATCCCGGACTCCTCGGCGTTAACGAACACCCCGAGGAGGAAGCCCTCCTTGGCGCGCGGATACGTCCGCGGCAGCGGCTCGCCCATCTGGAGCTTGCGGCCCATGTCCCGGACGTCGACGTCGAGCCACGCCATGAGCGTCTTGGCCACGCTGCCGCCGCCGATCCGCGGGTTCACCTCGATGATCGACACGCGCTCGCCGTCCCACTTCAGCTCGATGTGGACGAAGGTGTCGTCCACGCCGAGCTTGCGCAGCGCGTCCTGGAGGATCACGCGGATGCGCTCCTCCTCCTCGGCCGAGACGAAGGGGGTCGGGCAGACGTTCGCCGTCTCCAGCCGGAACCCGCCTTCCTCGGCCCAGAGCAGCTTCTCCTGGATGAGCAGCGACACCAGCTGGCCGCTCTGCATGAACGCCTCGAAGGACAGCTCCCGGCCCTCGCCGATGAACGACTCCAGCAGCACCTCGCCGCGCGGGTCCCACATCCGGGTCCCGTCGTTGAACGGGCCGTGCGGATGGCCCGCCCGCAGGCCCTCGAAGGTCTCCGCCAGCTCGTCGTAGGCGCGCTCCGGGTCCTGGACGATCTCCACGAAGGCGCTCGCCGTGCCCCAGATCGGCTTGATCACAAAGGGCACACCCAGCCGCTCGACCACTGCGGCGACGTTCTCCCGGGACAGGTCCGCGGCCTTGAACACCTCGGTGCGCAGCGGCAGCATGCCGCCCAGCACCTCCCGCAGCCGGGGCTTGATACGGCAGTTCAGCTGTCCCTCGAAGCCGGGGAAGTCCATGCCGAGGCGGCGCGCGGCACCCAACTGCACCGGCCAGATCTTGTCGTTGAGGATCGAGAACCGGTCGAGCCTGCCACGGTAGGGACTCAGCGCCTCCACCACGGCGTCCTCGGAGAAGACATCGGAACAGACGATCACTTCGTCCGCGCACTCCTCGTAGACCGAGACGAACTCGGCGGCGCAGAGGAAGAGAACGGGAACGCCGTGCTCGCGAAGACTTCGGGCGCGGTTTCGCAACTCCGGCCAGAGTTCCATTCCAGGAATGGACACCTCGACGAAATATCCCGTATCCACGGACGAGTTGTGCTGGTCCATTGCATTCACGATGGTCACGCTAACACCGGCCCGCAGGGGCGGCAAGGTTCGATGAAGCCTTCCGTCAAGGGAGGTGACGGTATGTCAAGCGAGGTCCACGGATCTCGGGCACCGGGCGTGGAGTTCTTGCGGGTGATCCCCCGGACCTCATAGGATCCGAGCGGCCGATGGAATGGCGGGGGAGGTGGCCGGTGAGCACGACCGAGACAGGCTTCGACGATACCGCTGTCGTTTCGGCCAGAGGCCTGAAAAAGCAGTTCGGCTCGTTCGAAGCGGTGTCCGGCATCGATTTCGAGGTGGCCCGCGGCGAGGCATTCGGCCTGCTGGGGCCGAACGGCGCGGGCAAGTCCTCGACGATGCGGATGATCGCCTGCACCTCTCCCCGCACCGGCGGCACCCTGAGCGTGCTCGGCATGGACCCGCAGACGCACGGCCCGGCCATCCGGGCCCGTATCGGCACCGTCCCGCAGACCGACAACCTGGACATGGAGCTGACCGTACGGCAGAACCTCCAGACCTACGGGCGGTACTTCGGCCTGTCGCGGGCGCATGTGCGCAGCAAGGCGGTCGAGCTGATGGAGTTCGCCCGGCTCTCCGACCGCGCGGACGACGAGGTCGAGCCGCTGTCCGGCGGCATGAAGAGACGGCTGGCCATCGCCCGCGGTCTGGTCAACGACCCCGAGGTGCTGCTCCTGGACGAGCCGACCACCGGGCTCGACCCGCAGGCCCGGCATCTGCTGTGGGAACGGCTGTTCCGGCTCAAGCAGAGCGGTGTCACCCTCATCCTGACCACGCACTACATGGACGAGGCCGAGCAGTTGTGCGACCGGCTGATGGTGATGGACGGCGGCCGGATCGTCGCCGAGGGGTCCCCCGCCGGGCTCATCGAGCAGTACTCCACCCGTGAGGTGCTGGAGCTGCGCTTCCACCCCGGCACCCAGACCCGGTACGTGTCCGCGGTGGAGGACCTTGCCGAGCGCGTCGAGGTACTGCCGGACCGGCTGCTGCTCTACACCAAGAACGCCGACGCGACGGCGACCCGCGTCTTCGAGCGGGACGTCCGTCCGCTGTCCAGCCTGGTGCGGCGCTCCACCCTGGAGGACGTCTTCCTGCGGCTGACCGGCCGGACGCTGGTGGACTGAGATGGCCACCGACACCTCCCAGCAGACCCTCGCCCCGCCCGCCCGGGCCACGGGCACCGTGGTCGGCCCCTGGCGGGCCGCGGCGTTGCGCCTGGAGGTCCAGTGGACCTGGTACCGGCGCTACTGGCGCGCGAACCTGTACTCCTCCGGCCTCCAGCCGCTGCTGTTCCTCAGCGCGATGGGCCTCGGCCTCGGCTCCCAGGTCAAGGACGGCTCGTTTCTCGGCGGGCACACCTATCTCCAGTACATCGCCCCGACGCTGCTGGTCAGCGGCATCGTGGCCACTGCGGTGAACGAGGCGGGCCACCCCGTGCTGTCCGGCTTCAAGTGGAAGCAGGACTACATCGCGGTCGTCGCCACGCCCATCACCCCCCAACAGCTTTACGGGGCGCAGCTGCTGTGGATCGCCATGCGCCTGTCAATCTCCGCGGTGATCTACGGGATCACCGCCGCCCTCTTCGGGGCGTGGACCGGATTCGGGGTGCTGCTCGCCCTTCCGCTGACGGTGTTCACCGGGGCGGCCTGCGCCGCACCGGTCATGGCCTTCGCCGCCGTCACCCGGGGAGAGGGGCACGCCTTCGTCGCCCTGAACCGGTTCGTCGTGCTGCCGATGACCCTGTTCGCCGGCACCTACTTCCCCGTCGACCGGCTGCCCGGGCCGTGTCTGCCCCTGGTGTGGATCTCTCCGATCTGGCACGGCAACGAGCTGGTCAGAGGGGTCACGCTGGGCGGTCTGTCGCCCCTGTCGGCCCTCGGGCACGCGCTGTTCCTGCTGGCCATGCTGGTCATCGGCGTGCTGCTCGGCCGCCGGAGCTTCTCTCGCAGGCTGGTGGTCTGACGTGAACGAGCCGACGGCCTCCGCCCGGATCCCCGCGGCCACTGCCCCCGGTGCACGCCCCACCGTCGGCGGGCGGCCCGTCGGCGGCGGTCCGCTGCTGCGGATGCTGCCCTCCAGCTCGTACTCCGGACTGTCCTTCCGCCTGGTCGAGCGCAGTGTGCTGCTGTACTCCCGGGCCTGGCTGGTGCTGGTGTCCGGGGTCTTCGAGCCGCTGTTCTATCTGCTGGCGTTCCAGGTCGGGTTCAGCTCGCTGATCGGCGAGGTGACGGGTCCGGACGGCCGTCCCATGAGCTACGTGGCGTTCGTCGCCCCGGCGCTGCTCGTGGCCTCCGCGATGAACGGCGCGGTCTACGAGACGCTGAGCATCTTCTACAAGCTGCGCTTCGACCGGCTCTACGACGCGGTGCTGGCGACCCCCATGGGGACGCTGGACGTGGCGATCGGCGAGATCTCCTGGGCGGTGCTGCGCAGTGGTCTGTACGCGACGGCGTTCCTCGGCGTGATGGCGGCCATGGGGCTCGCCACGTCCCCGTGGGCCCTGCTGCTGATCCCGACGGCCCTGCTCATCGCGACCGCGTTCGCGGCGATCGGCATGGTGTGCGCGACGCTGCTGAGGTCGTCCTCGCAGTTCGACTACATCCACGCCGTCGTGATGCCGATGTTCCTGTTCTCCACGACCTTCTACCCGATGTCGGTGTACCCGGCGTCGCTGCGCTGGCTGGTGGAGCTGTCGCCGCTCTACCACGGCATCGAGCTGGCCCGGGGACTGTCCGTCGGGGTCCTGGACCCGACCATGATCGGGCATGTCGGGTTCCTCGCCGTGCTGGCCGCCGGCGGGCTGTACATCGCCTCTCGCCGGATCGGGAAGCTGCTGCTGAGCTGAGTTCGAGGCACGCCGAAGGGGGGTGGCCGGGACGCGGGTCCCGGCCACCCCGCCGTCGTCCGGGGCCGGTCCGGAGGGTTTCAGAGAGTGGGAGCCAGCTCGTACCACCTGACGGGGGGATCGTCCGCCCGCAGCGGCAGCAGGAACCGGTCGATCTCCAGATCGGCCAGGGGGTAGCGCTGGAATCCGTCCCGGAATCGCTGGCGTATCGCCTCGGAACGCGGGTGGTAGTCGTCTTTCGACAGCACCCGCACGATCGCCGCCTCGGGCTGGAGCATGAAGAGGAAATGGCCTTCTACACCATTCATGTACCGCGAATGGTCATGCGGGTAGCACGGCGCGAACACACTGATGAAACATTCCTCTCCCTCCAGTACGAAGTACCACCGGGGATCGGTCGCGATCGCCGGGTCGAGACCCGCGGGAGCCGCTTCGGTGAGATTCCGGTGCAGGAACTCGACGAAATTCCGGAAAACCTGGGTCAGCTCGTCGAACGTGTCGCCGAACACCCGGGTGGGAAAGGCGTAGACGAATCCGTCGATGACATCGCGGTCCAGAATCCGCAGGAAGCGGCGCACGGCCGGCAGGGACGCCTTCATGTTGTCCTCGAACGAGCGGTCCTCGTCGTAGGACGGCGGTCCCCACAGCACCGACTTCTGGGCGAACGGGCAGAAGGTCTCCGTCTGAATGGGGCGGATGAGGCGGAGCGACTCGGCCCGGGACGGGTCGAACTCCGACTCCGCCGCCGCGCGGTCCATGCCCCGGGTGGACTCCAGCAGCCGCACCAGCTGCTCGCTGAGCTCCTCGTACGAGGCGAAGCCCGCGATCGCGGCCCTCAGCAGGTCGGGCAGCAGCCGGCGCAGGGACGCCAGGCCCGGATCGCTGCCCTGCCGGGCGTCGGAGCGATGGAAGACCATGGTCCGGCGGACCGGCTCGGCGGCCGCGGTCAGCCGGTCCACGGCCTCCGGCAGCGGCAGCGGCCGCTCGGGCCACAGCGACGCCTCGGTCAGGTCGGCGGGCCAGGACGCCTCGATGAAGGCCTGTTGCAGCGAGATTCCGTAGCCGTTGGCCAGGGCCACCGCCGCGACGATCACCTCGGCGAGGTGCCGCCCCGCGGCGGACCGGTCGGCGGCATCGCCGCCACCGGCCTCGCGCAGGGCGGCGACCCGCTCGGCGAGATACACATCGGCCGGGTCCGGCGCCCAGTACGGGCCCCGGTCCTCGACCATGCGGCGCACCGCCTCCTGGATGCGCGCGATGTGCGGCCTCATCCCGCCGCCCCCTCCGCGCCTCCTTCCGAGACGTCCTTACGCACGAGGAACGGTCCGATCGCCAGATAGTCGATCTCGGTCTTGAGGAAGGTGGCCAGGGCGTCGGCCGGCGAGCAGATGATGGGCTCCTGGTCGTTGAACGAGGTGTTCAGGACCATGGGGACACCCGTGAGCGCCTCGAACTCGCTGATGATGCGGTGGAAGCGCGGGTTGACGTCGGCGCGGACGGCCTGGATGCGGCAGGTGTTGTCGACGTGCAGGACGGCACCCATCCGGTCGTACTTGTCGGCCTTCGCCGGGTACGCCATCAGCATGAAGTCGCCCGCACTGGTCTCCTTGGCGACCTCGAACCACTCGGGCACCGCCTCGCTGAGCACGCTGGGCGCCAGCGGACGGAAGTACTCCCGGTGCTTGACCTTGTGGTTGAGGTCGTCACGCATGGAGCGGCTGCGGGGGTCGCCGATGATGCTGCGGTTGCCGAGCGCCCGGGGTCCGAGTTCCATCGCGCCCTGGAACAGCCCGATGACATGGCCCTCGCTGAGCAGGTGCGCCACCTGCTTCTCGAAGTCCTCGGGGCGCTCCACAACCAGGTTGTCGCGGGCGGACAGCTCCTTCTCGATCTCCGCCTCGGTGTACGACGGGCCCCAGTAGGCGTGGCGCATCTCCGGGCCGCGCTGCCGGCCGAGGATCGCGTTCCACACATGGAGGGCGGCGCCCAGGGACAGTCCGCCGTCGTGCGCCGCGGGCTGGACGTACAGCTCGTCGAACGGGCCCTGCTCGAAGGCCACCTGGTTGGTGACGCAGTTGAGGGCGACACCGCCCGCGAGGCAGAGCCTGCTCGCGCCCGTCATGTCGTGCAGATGGCGCGCCATGTGCAGGACCAGTTCGTTGGTCTTCTCCTGGAGCGCCGCGGCGAGGTCGTGGTGGACGTCCTCCAGCGGCTCCTCGGGGCGGCGCGGCCGGACGCCGAGCACCGACTCCAGGCCCGAGGTGTCGGCCGACGGCGGGTAGTACAGGATGTCGCTGAACTTCAGCAGGTCGTGGCGCATGTCGAAGCCGCCGTCCTCGGTGGTCCACGCGAGCCGGTCGAAGCCCTCCGCGAACCGCGCCGGGTCGCCGTACGCGGCGAGGCCCATGACCTTGGCGGCGTCGTAGACCCCGAAGCCGAGGAAGACCGACACCAGTTCCCACAGATAGCCGATGGAGGCCGGGTAGCGGACGCTCTGCACGCACTCCAGGGCGTTGCCCTGGCCGTGGTAGAGGCGGGTCGAGTAGGCGTCGTCGCCGAGCGCGTCGACGACCAGCACAGCGGCGTCGGGGAAGGCGGACGCGAAGTATGCCGACGCGCCGTGCGCGGTGTGGTGCGCCACCCAGTGGAAGTCGCCGGTGAAGCCCAACTCGGCGAACTTCTTGGGGATGTTGGGCAGGGTGGCGAGGAACAGCGCCTGCTTCTCGCTGTTGTCCCAGGGGGAGGGCAGTCCGCCGTCCTTGACGGCCTGGATCTCCGCGGGGTCGGCCGCGCAGGTGACGTGGTCCACGTCCGCCAGGGTGATGCCCGCCTTGTCCAGGCAGAACCGGATGGCGTTCACGGGCAGTTCGTCGGGGTTGTCGGCGCGTGCCTGCTTGCCGTGCTTGACGCGGTTGAAGCGCTCCTCCTCCGCCGACGCGACCAGTTCGCCGTCCTTCAGCAGAGCGGCCGAGGACTCGTGGTAGACCGAGTTGATGCCGAGGATGTACATGGGGGCTCCCATCGTGAGCGGTCAGACCAGCGGCTGGTAGGCGAGACGGGGGAAGTAGTCCTCACGGGTGCCCTCGCGCCGCACGTCCCAGGTGGCGCAGTGCAGGGAGCCGCCGTACTCGAAGACGTTGCGGAAGGGGACGGTGAAGACCTCGAAGCCGAGCTTGTCGAGCAGGTCCTGCAGGGGCTTCTCCTGCTCCTCGCAGATCAGCTTCGTCGGGGAGACGCTGAGCACGTTCATCGACAGCCACTTGGAGGACTGGCAGTACAGCGGCATCTCGTCGTTGTTCAGGACCGGCTGCGGGGCCTCGACCAGCTCCCAGTCGTTGTCCAGGAACATCCGCTCCTCGCCCTCGCGCAGCGGGCGCTCCGGGTTGGTGAGGATCAGCCCCGGGCGCAGCGGTACGAAGGTGCAGTCGATGTGCGAGGGGAAGAAGTCCAGCGGGAAGTGGACCGGGTGGACGCGGAAGCCGCGCGGCTCCAGATGGCGCCTGAGCCAGTGGATGCCGGCCCGGTTGGTGGTCATCGACTCCTGGACCAGGATGTCGCGGCCCAGCCGGCTCATGTCGGCGGCGTCGAAGACGACCTCGTCCTGGGTGATGCAGAACTCGAAGGAGTGCATCTTGGCGTGCCGCTCCTCGAGCGGCCAGTCCCAGAACTCCTCGCGGTACATACCGTCGGCCATCGACGGCTTGGGCGCGGTCGTCCACTCGACGCGCGGGTCGGCGTTCCAGTACTCGTAGACCAGCTTGCGGTAGGGCTGGTACTCGAAGTACCGGGCGCGGCGCGACATGGTGGCCTCGATGATCTCGTTGCCCATGGTGATCATCACATCGCGCGGGCAGACCGCGCAGTACTGGTTCTCCACCTCGAAGTCGGGCGTGCGCACCGGGGCGGAGAAGTCGTGCGACTCGGGGCGGCGCACGGTGACGCCCTGGGACTGAAGCACCCGGACCAGGCCGTCCAGTTCCTCGTTGGCCCGGTCGATGGCCTCCTTGGACTTGGGGCCGGTGGGGAACGGGGTGCCGGGCGCGTTGCGGACGGCGGGCCGACTGCCCGGCTCCACGGGTTCGAAGAAGGCGTTGTCGGCGGAGCCGACCACCATCTCCTGCAGCGGGTCCCACTCGTTCCACGAGTTGACGATCAGCGGCTTGTCCATGAGCGGTACCTGTCTCCTGGTATCGGATGTGCGGGTGTCGTGACGGGCCGCGCGGGTTCGGTCGCGGACCTCGGCCGCGGGCTCAGTCGTAGGCCTTGGAGAAGAGCTCCACCACATAGGGGCCGAACTGGACGGGCTCGTGGCGCGGCGGGTTGTCGTCGTCGCAGCAGACGTCCAGCGGGCTGATCACGGCGTCGTAGGCGGGCTCGAAGAAGAAGGGGATCGAGTAGCGGTCGACGGCCCCCGGGAGCTGGACGCGGTGCCAGGTGGCGCGGTAGCGGTCGTTGGTCCAGCGCTCCATCATCTGGCCAATGTTGACGAGGAAGGTCCCGGGGATGTGCGGTGCCGGGATCCACGCCCCCTCCGCGTTGAGCACCTCCAGGCCGCCCACCTCGTCCTGCTGGAGCACCGCGAGGAAGCCGTAGTCGACATGGGCGCCGAAGCCGTGGTCGACCTCGTCCATCGCCAGCTTCTCGGGCGCGTTCCTGCCGATGGTCTCGTTGTACGGCGGGTAGTGCACCATCCGCAGGTCGCTCAGCTCCACACCGTGGTAGGGCGCGAAGTAGTGCTCGTCGATGCCGAGGCTGAGGGCCATGCCGGCGGCGATCCGGGCGCTCAGGCCGTACAACTGGTCCCAGGCGCGCATCACGGTGTCCCGGAACGACGGCAGCGCCGGGGGCCACTGGCCCGGGTCGTCCAGGGGGTGGGCACCGGCGCGCCGGGCGGCCGCGGCGGCGATGGTGCTGGCCTGCCGGCCGGACTCCGGCTGGAGGTCCAGGCACTCGTGCCAGTCCGTCTTGCCCGCGGTGACCTCGCCGCCCAGCGGGACATAGCCGCGGAACTGTTCGGTGATGCCGAGCCGGATCTTCATCTTCTCCTCCAGGGGGAGGGCGAAGAAGTCCCGGGCCGCGCCGAACAGGGCGCGGCTGTCCGCCTCGGAGACGCCATGGTCGGTGATGTAGAAGAAGCCGACGTCCCGGCAGGCCTCGCCGATCCGCTCCACGGTCAGCCGCAGCTCCTCGGGGTCGGGGTCGGCGGTGACCAGCGGGCCGATGCCGATGACCGGGACTTCCTTGAAGGCCGTTCCGTGGGTGTTGTGGTTCATTGCCCCTCTCCGTTCCCGGTGTCCGTGCCGTCGTTGTTCCGCCCGGGGAAGATCACGTTCATGCGAGCCCACTCCAGCTCGCCGACCGGGATGGCCGGGTTCAGCTCCCGGCCCCCGGCGAGCCATGAGTTGCCGTCGGGCACCGCGAGGGGGCCGCTCAGCCGCGGGCCTGCCGCGCGGTCCACCGGGACCAGCGGGCGGCGCAGGTCGGGCAGGAAGAACGACGCGTAGGAAAGTCGCTCGGCACGCAGCGCCGAGTTGTGGACGCGGTGCGGGCAGGCCCGGTAGTAGCCGTGCGTCCACACCTCCATCAGTTCGCCGCCGAACACCGATAAGACATCGGCGGGCGGCTCCACCGGCAGCCAGCGGCCGTCAGCCGCCTCGGCCTCCAGTCCGGGCTGCTCCTGGAGGCTGACGGTCAGCAACCCGCTGTCGGTGTGCCGTCCCAGCCGGGCCTGGTCGGCGCCGAAGCCGGCCGGGTCGCGATAACGGATCAGCCGCGAGTACGAGCACAGCTCGCCGGCCGTGACGGTGTCGTCCGCGTCGGCCGACTGGTCCAGGGTGAGCAGCAGGCCGCGCAGCACCGCCAGGGCGACACGGTCCATGGCCGCCGAGTACGCCTCGACCACGGGCCGGAAGCGGGGCAGCACGGACGCGTCGGGCCACTGGTTCGGCCCGTACAGGGCGGCGTGCCAGGGCTGCTCCTCGCCCTCGGGCGCGGCGGTCTCCTTGCCGAACTCGAAGGACTCCTTCAGATCGGGTACGCCGCCCGTGTACTCGGCGCCCTGCGCGACATAGCCCCGGTAGTTGGCCGACTTGTCGATGTCCAACGCCTGCTTGGTCTCCTCGGGCAGCGCGAAGAACGCCTGTGTCTGCCCGTGGAGGGCGGGGAAGAACTCGGGGCCGAGCTCGGCCCGGGCGTCGACATGGACGAGGGCGTGTGTACGGAGCGCGTCGTGCAGCTGGTCGAGCGTCGCGGGCCGGGCGGCCTCCAGGTCGGCGAGTGCGAGTACCGGTATCACGGGCTCTCCTCGGGTCGGGGCTGTGTCTGTGCTCGGTCGGTTCAGCTCGGCAGCTCCTCGACACGCCTCTCCGGACGGGCGGCCAGTTCCTCCAGCAGCGCCCGGAACCGGGCGGCCCAGGCGCGGACCCGGGCGTCGTCGAAGAGGTCGGTGCGGTAGTCGAAGTCCAGGCGCAGCCCGCCGTCGTGCTCCAGGGCGTCGAGGCGGAAGTCCGTGAGCGCGAACCGGGTCGGCACGGGCCGGAATTCGGCCTTGAGCCCGTCGAAGTCGGGGCACGGGGTGGCACGGTCCAGGTTGAAGACGGTACGCAGCGGCAGCGGGAAGGCGGCGGGGTCCGCACCGAGCACGTCGCGCAGCCGGGTGAACGGCACCTCCTGGTGCTCGAACGCGGCCAGCACTTCCTGCCGGGTGGCCCGCAGCAGGCCGGCGAGGGTGGCGTCCGCGGCCAGGGTGCTGCGCACCGGCAGGAAGTGGGCGCAGTAGCCGACGGCCGACTCGCTGCCCTTGAGGGAGCGGCCCGCCTGGGGGGTGCCGACCACGATGTCGTCCTGCCCGGTCAGTTCGTGGACGAGCAGGTTGTACGCGGTGAGCAGGGTCATGAACAGGCTCGCCTTGTGGGCCCGTCCGGTCTTCTTGACCGCGGTGAGCAGCTCGGCGTCGAGGGTGGTGGAGAAGCGGGCGCCCTCGTGCGAGCCCGGGTCGCCGCCCCGGTCGCGGTCGGCGGGCAGCAGCGTGTCGGGGAAGCCGTCGCGGAACCGATCCAGCCAGTACGTCTGCTGCTCGGCGAGCTCGGGCCGCCGCTGTTGCTGCCACTGCACGATGTCCCGGTGCTGGAGGGGACGGCCGAGCGTCACGGGGGTGCCGCGGCGTTCGGCGGTGTAGAGGGCGGCCAGCTCCTCGGTGAGGACGGAGACGGACCAGCCGTCGGAGACTATGTGGTGGGCGAGCAGGGCCAGGTCGTGCAGATCGTCGGCGAGCCGGAGCACGACGATGCGCAGCAGCGGCCCCTCGGCCGGGGAGAACGGCCGCGCCATGGCCTCCCGCCACCAGGCCTCCACCGCCTCGTCCCGCCGCTCGGCGGCGACCTCGGTGAGATCGACGGTCTCCACCGGGATGTCGACGGCGGTCCGCACCTCGGCGGTGCCGCTCGCGCCGCCGTCGGGGAAGACCGTGCGCAGCGCCTCGTGGCGGGCGGTCAGGGCGGCCACGGCGCGGCGCAGTGCGGGCAGGTCGAGGGGACCGCGCAGCCGGATGTCCTCGGGGACCGTCCAGGAGGGCGCGCCCTCGGCGGCGGCGCGTTCCAGGGCCAGCAGGGGCCGCTGCTCCTCGCCGAGGGGGACGGGCCGTGCGGCGGCACCCGGGGCGGGCGGCAGGAACTCCCCCTCGCGCATGGCCGCGACGGACTCCTTGACGGCGGTGACGATGCCGTCGATGTCCTCGTCGGTGTGCGCGGTGGACAGGAAGCAGGTGCGTCCTTCCCAGAGGTAGATGCCCCGGGTCAGAAGGTGGAAGTGGAACACCTCGATCTCCAGCGGCTGGTACGCGTAGCTGGCGTTGCCGCGCCACGCGAACCGGAACACCGAGGAGAAGTGCAGGACCCGGATGGGCACCTCCCCGGCCTCGAAGAAGGCGTTGAGGGTCTCCGCGAGCCGGGTGGTGCGCGCGGTGAGGGCCTCCTGGAGCGCGGGGCCCTGGTCGCGCAGGTGACGCAGGATGCCCCGGGCACTGGCCATGGCGAGCGGGTGCATCTCGAACGTGGACCCGATGTAGGTCTTCTCGCTGTCGGGGTCGGGGCCCGGCCCGTCGGCCCACACCCCGCCGTCGACGCGGTCCAGGTACTCGGCCTTGCCGGCCACGACGCTCACCGGCAGGCCGCCGCCGACGACCTTCCCGTACGCGACGATGTCGGCCTGCACCCCGAAGTAGGCCTGCGCGCCGCCCGGGTGGACCCGGAAGCCGGTGATCACCTCGTCGAAGACGAGGGGGATGCCGAGGCGTGCCGTCAGCTCCCGCAGGTCCTTCAGGAACTCCGCGGGCTGGAGCGCGGGGTTGCGGCTCTGCACGGGCTCGACGAGCACACCGGCCAGCTGGTCCGCGTGCTCCTCGATGCTCCTCAGGGCCGAGGCGGCGCCGTAGGTGAGGATCAGCGGGTCCTGGGCGGACTGCGGGGAGATGCCGGGCGCCATCGGGACGGAGTGCGTGGGGTCGCCGAGCACGTCCGGCAGGGCGAGCACCCGGTCGTCCTGGCCGTGGTAGGACCCGGAGAACATCACGAACCGGGAGCGGCCGGTCGCCGCCTGGGCCATGCGCAGCGCGCCCCGGACCGCGTCGGTCCCGGTCACCGCGAAGAACAGCCGCTCCATGCCGGTCATCTCGCACACCAGCTCGGCGACCTCGTCGGACAGCGACGAGATGGGGCCGAGCTGGAGGCCGTGGCCCAGCCGGTCGGCGACGGCCCCGGCGACGAAGTCGGGGTCGTGGCCGCACAGCAGCACGCCGACGCCCATGGCGATGTCGATGTACTCGTTTCCGTCGATGTCCCAGAAGTGGGCGCCGTGCGCCCGCTCGCCGATGACGGGGTACGACACGGAGCGGGTCTCGGGCCGCACCGACCGCATCCGGGTGTCGGCCCGCCGCGCCCGGTGGTCGACGGCCCGTGCCAGCGAGCCCGCGGTCCGCTTCTTGTACGTGTCCAGCAGCTCGTCCAGGTGCGCCCGCTGGGCGGGGGTCAGCTCCCGGGGCGGCGCGCCGGCCGGGGCGGGGCGCTGCGCGGCACCGGACCCGGTGGCACCGGGCTGAGCGGCGGGGGCCGGTGCGGGAGCCGTCTCGCGGCGGGGTGCGGACAGGACGGGGGCGGTCTCGCCGTGCCCGGCCAGCACCTCCAACTGGCGCTGCATCACCTGGAGTTGCGCCGCCATCAGCTGGGCGAGGCCGCCCTGGTCCGCGGCGGCCGGGAGGACGGGCAGGGCGGCGGGGGCGGACAGCTGTGCCGGGGCGGGCGCGTCGCCCGGCAGGGGGTGCCCGGCCGGGACGAGGGCGTCCAGGTGCTCGGCGATGGCCTCGGGGGTGTCCAGGTCGTCGAAGAGGCGGCCGACGGTGAGCGTGATGCCGTAGAGATCGGTGATGTCCTGGATGATTCGCACCATCAGCAGCGAGTCCGCCCCGAGGTCGACGAGGGTGGTCCCGGGCGCCATGTCCCAGACCTCCATCTCCAGTCCGACGCCCACGCGTTCGCGCAGGTCGGCGAGGATGCGCTCGCGCCGCCCGGCCTCGGTGGCCGGCGCGGGGGCGTACACCTGGGACGAGGCTTGCTCAGGCACGGTGGGCTCTTCTCTCCGGGCGAACCAGTGGGGAGTGCGCTGGAAGGGATACGTGGGGGCGGGCACACGACGACGCGGGTACGGGCCGTCGAACGCGGCCCAGTCGACGTCCACACCCGCGGTGTACAACTCGGCGACGCTGTGCAGCAGTTGCTTCCAGTCGTCGCGGCCCTCCCACAGGGAGGACGGCCAGCGCACGGCGGGCCCGGTCCAGCTCTGCCGACCCAGCAGTTGCAGCACCGGCTGCGGACCGATCTCCAGGATCGCGCCGGGTTCCTCCCGCGTGAGGGCGGCCATGCCGTCCAGGAACCGGACCGGCTCGCGCATATGACGGCACCAGTAGGCGGCGTCCACCGCGTCGACCGGTGCGCCGGTCACGTTCGAGATCATCTTCACCCGGGGCGCGGTGTAGGCGACCTGCGCGGCGGCCTTCTCGTACGCGGCGAGCGCGGGCTCGATCATCGGGGAGTGCGGGGCGTGCGGGATGCGCAGCGGGCGGCCGTCCAGCCCCCGGGCCTTCAGCGCCGCGAGCGCCTCGGCGACGGCGTCGGCGGTGCCCGCGATCAGGGTCTCGCGGGGCCCGTTCAGCCCGGCGACGCCGACCTGCCCGGCGAAGGGTTCGAGCACCGGCACGACCTTGTCCGCCGGGGCGAGGACCGCCGCCGTGGCGCCACCCGAGGTGGTGTCCTCGATGAGCCGGGCGCGACGGGCGACCAGCCCGAGCCCGTCCTCCAGGCTGAAGAAGCCCGCCACGCAGGCGGCCGCGTACTCGCCCGTGCTGTGGCCGAGCACGACCTGCGGCTCGACCCCCCACGAGCGCCACAGCTCCGCCAGCGCGTACTCCAGCGCGAAGAGCGCGGGCTGGGCGTGCGAGGTGCGGTCGATCAGGCTCTGCCCCGGGCCGTCGGGCCTCGGGTACAGCACGTCGAGCAGGGGCGCGTCCAGCAGTCCCTGCCCGCGCAGGATCTCGTCGCAGGTCTCCAGGGTGCGCCGGAAGCCCGGGTGCGTGTCGAACAGCTGCCGGCCCATGCCCGCGTACTGGGAGCCCTGGCCGGTGAACAGGAACGCGACGCCGGGTCGCGCGGAGGCATGGCCCGACGAGACACGGGCGCGGCGCCCCTCCGCGTAGGCGGCCAGCAGCCCGGCCGCCTCGGCGCCGTCCGCCGCGGGGACCGCCAGCCGGTGCGGATGGACCGAACGCGCCGTGCCGGCGGTGTGGGCCGCGTCGGCGAGCGAGGGCGCGCCGGGGCCGGTCAGGAACGCGGCGTAGCGGCCGGCAAGTTCACGCAGGGCCTCGGGGGTGCGCGCGGACAGCGGCAGTACATGACGGGGGCGGTCGGGGTCCTGGGCCGCGTCGGGTGCGGCGGGGTCCGTGGGGACGGTCGTGGCGGGGGTGGCGGTGGCGGGCGCCGCCTCCAAGACGACGTGGGCGTTGGTCCCGCTGAAGCCGAAGGAGCTGACTCCGGCGGCGCGGGCGCCTTCGGGCCACGCCCGAAGCTCGGTGGGCACCTCCACGGGCAGGTCCGCCCACGGGATGTGCGGGTTGGGTTCCCGGAAGTTGAGGTTGGCGGGCACCTGGCGGTGCCGGAGCACCTGCACCGCCTTGATGAGTCCGGCGGCCCCGGCGGCGGCCTCCAGATGTCCGATGTTGGTCTTCGCGGCGCCGATCAGCAGCGGGCCCGCCGGGCCGCGGTCGGCGAAGACCGCGCCGAGCGCCTCCACCTCGATGGGGTCGCCGAGTTGGGTGCCGGTGCCGTGCGCCTCGACGTAGCCCACCTCGTGCGGCGCGATCCCGGCGTCCGCCAGGGCCGCCCGGATGACCTCCTGCTGGGCGAGGCCGTTGGGCGCGGTCAGTCCGTTGGTCCGTCCGTCCTGGTTGACGGCGGTGCCCCGGATCACCGCGTGCACCGGGTCGCCCGCCGCGACGGCGTCCGCGAGCCGCTTCAGTACGACGATGCCCGCGCCCTCTCCGCGTGCGTAGCCGTCGGCGCGACTGTCGAAGGTCTTGCAGCGGCCGTCGGCGGCGAGCGCGGAACCCTTGCAGAACGCGATGAACGCGTCCGGCGACAGCATCAGGCTGGCTCCGCCGGCGAGCGCCATGTCGCACTCGCCGGAGCGCAGGCCGCGGACCGCCAGATGCACGGCCACCAGGGCCGACGAGCAGGCCGTGTCCAGGGCCAGGCTGGGGCCGCGCAGCCCGAGGTGGTAGGAGAGCCGGCCGCTCGCCACGCTCAGGGCCGTGCCCGTCACATCGTGCATCTCCACGGAGTGCGCGGCCGAACGCTGCATCTGGTGGAGGTACTCGGCCTCCGAGATGCCGACGAACACACCGGTACGGCTGCCGCCCAGCCGGCGCGGGTCGTGCCCGGAGTCCTCCAGCGCCTCCCACGCCACTTCGAGCAGCAGCCGCTGCTGCGGGTCCAGTCGTTTGGCCTCGCGCGGCGAGATCCCGAAGAAGCCGGTGTCGAACCCGGCGACGTCGTCGAGGAAACCGCCACGGCGGCAGTACATACGGTCCTCGGCGCCGGGGTCGGGGTCGTAGAGCCCGTCCACGTCCCACCGGTCGGCGGGGATGTCCCCGATCGCCTCGCGGCCGGCGCGCAGCAGTTCCCAGTAGGCGCCCGGGTCGGGGGCCGACGGCAGGCGGCAGCCCATGCCGATGACGGCGATCGGCTGCGACCGTTCCTGTTCGAGTTCGCGGACCCGGGTCTGCAGTCCGCGGATGGCGGTGAGCGCCTTGCGCAGTCGGAGCGCGTCGTTGCTGTCGTGGTGGTCGGTCACGGCGTGGCGTCCTCATCGTCGTTCAGCAGCAGGTCGAGTTCGCGGTCGACAAGCGCCCGCAGGTCGTCCAGGGGCAGGGCGTCCGGGCTGTCGGAGGCGTCGGGGCCTTCGGCGGCGTCCGCCGTGCCGGGGGCTTGCGCGGCTGCCGCCGCGCCGCCGGGCTCCGGGGCGAGGCCGAGCTGTTCCTCCAGATGGGCCTGGAGCTGCTCGACCGTGGGGTGGTTGAAGGCGACGGTCGAGCCGAGCGACACCTCCAGATCGCGCTGGAGGCGGTTGCGCAGCTCTACGACCATCAGCGAGTCCATGCCGAGTTCGGAGAACGTGGTGTGCCCGTCGACGCGGTACCCGGCGGGCAGCTCCATCAGGGTGATGAGCTGCCGCTCCAGATAGCCGCGCAGCATCCCGGAACGCTCGGCGGCCGGCGCCTGCGTCAGCCGGGTGCGCCAGGACTCGGCGCGGACGGCCGGGGCGGGCTCGGCGCCGTCACCGGAACCCGCTCGGCGGGGACGGTCGCGTCCGACGGTCGGCATGACACCGATCTGCGCGACGGGGGCACCGAGGAGGGCCATGAACGCGTCGGCGCCCTGCTCCGGAGGGATCATCGCGGTGCCGGTCCTGGCCATACGGTCGGCCATGGGGGCGGCCATGCCGACCTCCGCCCAGGGACCCCAGTTGACCGCGAGACCGGGCAGGCCGTCGGCCCGGCGGCGGGCCATCAGCACGTCCAGGAAGGCGTTCGCCGCAGCGTAGTTGCCCTGGCCGCCGTCCTCCAGGAGGGCGGCGACGGACGAGAAGGCGACGAAGAAGTCCAACGGCACCTTCCTGGCCCGCAGCACCCGGTCCAACTCCCCCGCACCCACCACCTTCGGCCCGAACACCCGCCCGAACCGCTCCCCCGACTGCGCCCCCAACACCCC
>NZ_JBFAWW010000041.1:0-70068 GCF_040680495.1 Streptomyces sp. NPDC052036
CCCGGGTGTGTGTGGGCGGCGCGGGGGGGGTGGGGGGGCGGGGGGGGGGGGGCGGGGCCCCCCCCCCCCCACGGACCGCGCCGTTGTCCTTGTCACCCCTCCAGACACGAAGGTGTCCATGCTTCCCGCTGCCCCCGAGAAGGTCCCGACGTCACGCCCTGAGCGCGAAGACCGGACCAGAACGGAACGAAGGGCGAGACACCGTGCTCCGAGCGGGTTGTTCGAACCCGCCCAGCTCGTCCGCTCTCTCCCCGAGGCGCTGCGCAAGCTGCATCCGCGCGTGCTGTGGAAGAACCCCGTGCTCTTCGTCGTCTCCGTCGGCGCGGTCCTCACCACGGTTTCGGCGTGCCTGCACCCCGCCGTCTTCACCTGGGTCATCGGTCTCTGGCTGTGGCTGACGGTCGTCTTCGCCAACCTCGCCGAGGCCGTCGCGGAGGGCCGCGGCAAGGCGCAGGCGGAGTCACTGCGCAGGGCGCGTACGGAGACGGTGGCGCTGCGGCTTCTGAACTGGCGCTACGGCACGAACCTGGCCACCGCCCGCACGGAGGCCGTCGCCGCCACCGACCTGAAGCCGTTGGACGTCGTGCTCGTCGAGGCGGGCGAGATGATCCCGGCGGACGGCGACGTCATCGACGGCGTTGCCGCAGTGGACGAGTCGGCGGTCACCGGCGAGTCGGCCCCCGTGATCCGGGAGGCCGGCGGCGACCGCAGCGGTGTCACGGGCGGTACCACGGTGCTGTCCGACCGGATCGTGGTGCGCGTCAGCGCTCGCCCCGGGCACAGCTTTCTGGACCGCATGATCGCGCTGGTGGAGGGCGCGGCCCGGCAGAAGACGCCGAACGAGATCGCCCTGAACATCCTGCTGGCCTCGCTGACCATCATCTTCCTGCTGGTCGTCGTCACGCTCCAACCGATGGGCGAGTACGCGGACGCCGCCCAGTCGACGACCGTGCTGGTCGCGCTCCTCGTCACTCTCATCCCGACCACGATCGGCGCCCTGCTGTCCGCGATCGGCATCGCGGGCATGGACCGCCTGGTGCAGCGCAATGTGCTGGCCATGTCCGGCCGCGCGGTCGAGGCGGCGGGCGACGTGAACACCTTGCTGCTCGACAAGACCGGCACCATCACCCTCGGCAACCGCGAGGCCGCGGCCCTCGTCCCGCTGCCCGGCATCGACGAACGGCAGCTCGCCAGTGCCGCGCAGCTCTCCTCCCTGGCCGACGAGACACCGGAGGGCCGCTCCGTCGTCGTCCTCGCGAAGAACCGGTACGGGCTGCGGGCGCCCGCCGAGGGCGAGTTGGCGAACGCCCGCTGGGTGCCGTTCAGCGCACAGACCCGGATGAGCGGGGTCGACCTGCGGCGGGACAACGGCGCCGTGTGCGCCATCCGCAAGGGCGCCGCCCAGCAGGTCATCGATTGGGTGCAGATGTACGGCAGTCAGGTGCCGCCCGAGGCACGGCAGTACGCCGACACGGTGGCCGCCGGCGGCGGCACTCCCCTTCTGGTGGCGGTGCACGACTGGGACGGACCGCGCGTTCTCGGCATGATCCACCTCAAGGACGTCGTCAAGGACGGCATCCGCGAACGCTTCGCCGAACTGCGGCGCATGGGCATCCGCACGGTCATGATCACCGGTGACAATCCGCTGACCGCGAAGGCCATCGCCGAGGAGGCGGGCGTGGACGAGTTCCTCGCGGAGGCCACGCCCGAGGACAAACTCGCCCTGATCAGGCGGGAGCAGGAGGGCGGCAAGCTGGTCGCCATGACGGGTGACGGCACCAACGACGCGCCGGCCCTCGCGCAGGCGGACGTCGGCGTGGCCATGAACACCGGTACGTCGGCCGCCAAGGAGGCCGGCAACATGGTCGACCTCGACTCCAACCCGACCAAGCTCATCGAGATCGTCGAGATCGGCAAGCAACTCCTCATCGCACGAGGAGCGTTGACGACGTTCTCCATCACCAATGACGTCGCGAAGTACTTCGCGATCATTCCGGCGATGTTCGCCGGCTCCTATCCGGGCCTGGAGTCGCTGAACGTGATGGGCCTGCACAGCCCGACCTCGGCGATCACCTCCGCGATCATCTTCAACGCGCTGATCATCGTGGCGCTGATCCCGCTGGCCCTGCGCGGCGTCCGCTACACCCCCGCGTCGGCGCACGACCTGCTGCGCCGCAACCTGTTCGTCTACGGCCTCGGCGGCCTCGTCCTGCCCTTCGTGGGCATCAAGCTGATCGACCTGCTGATCTCGGGTGTGCCCGGCCTCGGCTGAGCCGCGCCCGATGGCTCGGCCCGCCCGTCAAGGAACCGTATACGCACGTCAGAGCTGTGTCAGGGGGCGGCGTTTCGGCTTGCCCGGACCGTGCGGCACGGCTTCCATGGATCTCGTGAACAGCGCCTGGCTTCTCTTCGACCGACCGCCGAGTCCCACTCGGCCGTCGCGTCGTGCGCCGCGCTGACCGGAAGCGTCCGCGTCCCGTCGACGCCCGCGTCCCGTCGACGCCGCTTTCCGTGAACCCGAGGGGCGCCGCGATCGGCTCCGGCGCCCCTCGTTCTTCCTTTCTCACCGCACGCCCACCGCCCCTCGCCGGGCCGTGCAGACGTGCCCGCAACTCCGGATGGGATCATGTCCGACTCCACCCTTTCCTCCCGTACCGTCCTGGTCACCGGCGCCACCTCAGGCATCGGCTACGAGACCGCCCGCCGGCTCGCCGAGCGCGGCGCCACCGTGCTGGTGCACGGCCGTACCGCCGAGGAGGCGCAGGCGGCGGCAGACCGCCTGGTCGCCACGGCAGGCGGTCCGGCGGACCAACTACACTACTACGGCGCCGACTTCGCCCACCTCGACGAGGTGGAGACGCTGGCCCGCACGATCGTCTCCGCCCACCCGCACCTCGACGTCCTCGTCAACAACGCGGGCATGGCCGCGCCCGAGCGGCACACGGTCACCGCCGACGGCAACGAGATCGCCTTCCAGGTCAACTTCCTCGCCCACTACCTGCTGACCTGCCTGCTGGAGCCGGCACTGACCTCCGAGCCGGGCGGCCGCGTCGTCAACGTCTCGTCCTCCCTGCACCGCACGGCCTCCATCCAGTGGGCCGACCCCAACCGCGCCCGCCGCTACTCCCGTATCGCGGCCTACGCGCAGTCGCAGCTCGCCCTCACGGTCTTCGCGGCCGACCCGCGGGTCACCGCCGTTTCGGTCCACCCCGGCGTCTGCGACACCGCCCTGCTGCCGCTCTACGCGCACGAGGGTGTCTCCGCCGCCGAGGGCGCCGGGCACGTGGTCCGGCTGTGCGACCCGGCCGTCGAGGTCGTCAACGGCGCCTACTACGACCGTGACGAGCGGGTCGCACCGGCCCCGGCCGCGACCGAGGACCGCACGGTCAAGCGTCTGAACAAGCTGGCGGACCTGCTGGTCGGCCGAAGCGCCGTCTGAAGGGCCTTTCGAGCAGGAGGAGTTGTACGTGTCCAAGCGCGCACGCAAGAAGAAGGCCCGTCGCAAGAACAAGGCCAACCACGGCAACAAGGCCAATCAGGGCTGACCGACCGAGGCGGCGCTTGCCCTCCATGTGAAGGGCGGGCGACCGGGGACAGCGATGCCCCGGTCGCCCGCCCGATCCGTATACCCTCCCCAACCCTCACGAGGCATTGATGATCGAGATCTCGCCGCCGGACCACCGGACGCTCGCGCGCTGGTTCCCCACGGGCTCCCCCGGTCCCGCCACGATCGGCGAGCACGTTCTGACCGCGGGCATCGGCCGCTGGTGGGCCGACCGGCCCGTCCAGTCGAGCGCGGTCGCCGTCTCCTGTGCCGGATACGTCGTGTTGCGCGGCAGCCCGGAGAAGCTGACTCCGGACCTCCTCGCGCCACTGGCCGGCAACCGTGTCGAGGCTTCGGCGCGGTTCCTGCCCGCCCTCGGGGCCGCGTTCGACCGGCTCACCCCCTGGGAGCGCATGATCTGGACGCTCCAGGCCACGCCTCAGCCCGCCAGCGTCCCGCACGCGGTGACCGTACGGCACCTGGATCCGGCGGACACCGACGCGGTGCACGCCCTCGGCCCGGACGCTTCCTGGCTCTCGGCCAGCTGGGGCGGGCCGCGTGGCCTCGCCGCCTCCGGCCACGCCTGGGCAGCGGTGGGCCGCACCGGTCGCATCCTGGCGGTGGCCTGCACCTACTTCCGCGGCAACCGCTATGAGGACGTGGCCGTCTACACCGTCCCCGACCGCAGACGCCACCATCTCGCGCTGGCCTGCGTCACCTCCCTGTGCGCGGACATCACGGCCCGCGGCCACACGCCCGGCTGGAACTGCTCGCTCCACAACCGCGCCAGCCGCCTCCTGGCCTGGAACGCCGGTTTCCGCCTGGTCCGCGCGTATGTCCACTACGCGGTGGGAAGCCCCGTGTCCCACGATCGGCTCAGCGCTTAGCCCGCCCCGCAGGGAACCGGACCGCGCCCGACGCCCGCGCGTAGACACGGGGCAGGTCGAGGAAGCACGTAAGGATCCCGTCAGGGTCGGCCCGTGCGGCGTCAGGGCTTCGTCAGGAGCGGTCGCCTCGTTCCTTACGGGGCTTAGCGTCCGCGACATGCGATGGAGTGGACCTGTGGAGCCGGCCGGCGACCGCCACTGGCGTGGCAGCGCCTGGTTCGCGGTGAGCTGCGCCGTGGTGTTCGGCGGGCTGGCCTTTCTGGTCGACTGGGACGCCGGCAGCCTGACGGCGCCGCGCGCCCTGCTCTGGGTCACCCTGTCGGTCGCCGTGTGCACCGTTCTGCTGCCGCACCGGGTAAGCGCGGGTCCGGGCTGGATCGCGGTACGTACCCCCTGGCGTCGGCGCGTCGTCCGCACGGACACGCTGACAGCCGTACGGCAGTACGACGGCGTCTCCTCCCACCTCATCCTGCGGGACATCCACGGCCATCGCCTGGAACTCGATCCCCGAGTCCTCGCGGCCAACCCCTTGCTCTGGCACGCACTCGACACGGGCGTCCGCCGCTCCCTGGAGCGTGGAACGCTGCGGCACGGTGCGGATGTGCTGGAACGGCTGGGCCGGCGCATCGACGACGAGGCGATGCGGGCGGTGCTCCGGGCGTCGGGACTTTCCTGATCTCACGAGGCCCACCAAGGCGACGGCCGGGCGGATGGCACCAGTGTCCTCCGCCCGGCCGTGCTGTGCGTGCCGTGGTGTGGGCCCGGTCGGGTCGGCCTGTGTGAGTGAGGGAGGGCCGACCCGACCGGGAGTTCGCAGTGTCAGAGCAGCCCTTCCGCCAGCGGGCCCAGGGAGAGGGCCGGCAGGAAGTTGAGCAGCGCCAGGATGAGGGCGGCTCCGGTGGCCAGGGCCACGAAGTTGACGCCGCGGGCCTGGAGGGTGCCGACGGTGACCACGCCCGGGTGCTGACGGGCCAGCCGTCCGGCGAGGGCGAGCAGGAACACCATCGGGACGTACCGGCCGATCAGCATCGCCGCGACCATGAGCAGATTGTGGAAGTCGGTGGCGCCGTTGAAGCCGGCCATCGCGCTGCCGTTGCTCTGGACGTTGGAGGTGTAGGCGTAGACCAGCTCGGTCAGTCCGTGCGGTCCCGGATTGCCCATGGACGACTGGCCGTCGCCGAGGGCCACCGCGAGCGCCGAGCAGCCGAGGATCGCCGTCGGGGCCACCAGCGCGTACAGGACGACGTACCGCATCTCCGGGAACCCGATCCGCTTGCGCAGGTACTCAGGGGTGCGGCCGACCATCAGGCCGCCGATGAAGACCGCGATCATCACCGCCATGATCAGGCCGTACAGTCCGCTGCCGGTGCCGCCGGGAGCGATCTCGCCGAGCATCATCGCCGACAGCAGCACCCCGCCGCCGAGGCTGGAGAAGCTGTCGTACGAGGCGTTCGCCGCGCCGTCCGCCGAGCCGGTGGCCGCCACGCCGAAGAGTGTCGAACCGGGGATGCCGACGCGGGTCTCGGTGCCCTCGTACTGCCCGCCGACGGCTTGCGTCACCGTGCCGTTGTGGGCGCTCTGGGCGAGGCTGCCGACGGCCAGGAGCAGGCCGAAGAGGATGCCGACGACCGCCAGCAGGGTCCAGCCCTGGCGCAGGGAACCGATCATGCGGCCGTAGGTGCGGATGAACGCGGTCGGGATCAGCAGCATCAGCACGATCTCGATGGCGTTGGTGTACGCCGTCGGGTTCTCGAAGGGGTGCGCGCTGTTGGCGTTGAAGATGCCGCCGCCGTCGCCCGACATCAGCTTCAGCGGCTCCCACGAGCCGACCGGTCCGCCGAGCAGGGTCTGCTGTCCGCCCGCGAGGGTGGTGGCGGTGTGGGTGCCGTCGAGGTTCTGCGGTACCCCCAGGGCGATCAGGACGATGCCGAAGACGATCGAGAGGGGGAGGATGATCCGGAAGATCGTGCGAATGAGGTCGACCCAGAAGTTGCCGAGCCGATCGCTGTCGCGACGCACCAGGCCCCGGATGAGGGCGAGCGCGGCGCACATGCCGACGGCCGCCGAGGCGAACGCCTGGACGCCCAGGCCCGCCATCACCGCGAGATGGCCGGTGGTGGACTCGCCCGCGTAGTTCTGCCAGCTGGTGTTGGTGGTGAAGCTGACCGCGGTGTGCAGCGCCAGCCGCCACGGCATGCCTGCGTGTCCCGTGGACCAGGGCAGCTTGCCCTGGAGGGTGAAGAGGGCGAAGAGCGCGGCGATACCCGCCAGGCTGAAGGCCAGGAGCGCGAGCAGATAGTGCCGCCAGTCCTGTTCGCTGTCCGGGTCGATGCCGCAGACCTTGTACAGGACGCGTTCGGCACGCTTGTGGGGGCCGCCGTCGAGGGCGCGCGCCATGTAGTCGCCGAGCGGGACATGGAGTCCGACGACGACCGCGAGGATCAGGGTGGCCTGGAGCCAGCCGTACATGGTGTTCAGGCCCCCTTCACGGGCTGGGTGCGGTCGAGGGCTGCGTTCAGCTCCACGACGTTGACGGCGGGTTCACCGAGGATGCCGAGGCCGCGTCCGCTGGTGTACCGGTCGATGAGCTTGCGTACGGCTGTCTCGCTCATCCCACGGGCATGGGCGACCCTGGGCGTCTGGAGTTCGGCGTAGGCGGGACTGATCTGCGGGTCGAGGCCGCTGGCGCTCGCGGTGACCGCGTCGGCCGGGACCTTCGGGTGCGCCGGGGCGTCGCCGCGGATCGGGGTGACGAGGGTCTTGCCGTAGTCGGCGCCGGGCTTGGCGCACTCGACCGTCACTCCCTCGTACGCGGCCAGGAAGGGCTTGGCGGGGCATGCCTGGTCCAGGCTGACCACACGGGTGGCCTTCCCGGTCGTACCGCCGTCACGGAACACACCGAGAACCGCGCCGACTCCGTCCGCCGTGCAGTACGGGCGGGAGGCGTCCACGTGCTCCAGCTCACCCACCGCCTTGCTGCGCGAGCAGACCTGGGTGAGCAGGCTCTGCTTCCCGGAGTCGGGCTGCCCCTTGACCGGCAGGACGTCGACGGTCGACTCCGGGCCGAGGTTCCCGGCCGCCGAGGCCGAGGCGTCGTAGCCCGTGCCGGCGTTGGAGGGCCGGGGCTGGAAGTAGGACGGGATCGGGTTGCCCTTCTTGTCGAGGAAGGACTGCCCGATCAGCTTGCTGCCGCCCCCGGCCAGCCGGGAGCCATGGGCGTTGTCGTGCAGACCGGGGACCTGGGCGAGCGCGGTCATCGCCAGCGGGTAGGCGAGTCCGAGGACCAGCGTGAGCACGATGACCACCCGGATCGCGGCCACATGGTGGCCCACCCAGGAGGGCATTCTGGACAGGAAGTTCATGGGTGGGCCCTCTATATCCCGGGGATGAACTGGACGACGGCGACGTCGATGAACTTGATCGCGAGGAAGGGCAGGATCAGCCCGCCCAGGCCGTAGATCCACAGATTGCGGGTGAGCAGGGCATCGGCGCTGCTCGGCCGGTAGCGCACACCGCGCAGGGCCAGCGGGATCAGCGCGACGATGATCACGGCATTGAAGATGACGGCCGACAGGACCGCGGACGTCGGCGAGTGCAGCCGCATGATGTTGATCGCGTCGAGCGCCGGGTAGACCCCGCCGAACATGGCCGGGAGGATCGCGAAGTACTTGGCGATGTCGTTGGCGACGGAGAACGCGGTCAACGCGCCCCGGGTGATGAGCAGTTGCTTGCCGATCTCGACGATGTCGATGATCTTCGTGGGGTCGGAGTCGAGGTCGACCATGTTGCCGGCCTCCTTGGCGGCCGACGTACCGGTGTTCATGGCCACCCCGACGTCGGCCTGCGCGAGGGCGGGCGCGTCGTTGGTGCCGTCGCCGGTCATGGCGATCAGATGGCCGCCCGCCTGTTCCTTCTTGATCAGGGCGAGCTTGTCCTCCGGGGTGGCCTCGGCGAGGAAGTCGTCGACGCCCGCCTCTTCGGCGATGGCCTTCGCGGTGACCGGGTTGTCGCCGGTGATCATGACCGTGCGGATGCCCATCCGGCGCAGCTCGGTGAAGCGTTCGCGCAGGCCGGGCTTGACAACGTCCTTGAGGTGGACGACGCCGAGCAGTCGGGCCGGTCCTTCGCCCAGGCACTCGGCGACCGCGAGCGGGGTGCCACCGGAGGCCGAGACCTGCTCCACACAGGCGTCCAGGGCCACAGGAACGGTGCCGCCGTTGTCCGCGACCCAGCCCGCGACCGCGGAGGCCGCGCCCTTGCGCAACCGGCGGCTTCCCCCAGCCTCCGGCCGGGAGGTGCCCCCAGGCAGATCCACGCCGGACATACGGGTGGTGGCGGAGAACGCCACCCACTCGGCGTCCCCGGGCACCTCCCGCTCCAGGGCGAACTGCTCGTGCACATACGTGACGATCGAACGGCCCTCGGGCGTCTCGTCCGCGAGGCTCGACAGCAGTGCGGCGTCCGCGAGCTGCCGTCCCGTCACCGAACCGAGCGGCAGCAGCTCGCTCGCGCGCCGGTTGCCGTAGGTGATCGTGCCCGTCTTGTCGAGCAGGAGGGTGTTGACGTCACCGGCCGCTTCGACCGCGCGCCCGGACGTGGCGAGCACGTTGCGCTGCACCAGCCGGTCCATGCCCGCGATGCCGATCGCGGACAGCAGCCCGCCGATGGTTGTGGGGATCAGACAGACGAGCAGGGAGACGAGCACGATCCCGGTGACGCCGTCGGCGGTGAGCGCCTGCGTGTCGTGCGCCGCCGCCATGAAGTCCTTGGAGAAGATCGCCATCGGCTGGAGCGTGAGGACCGCCACCAGGAAGACGAACGTCATCATCACCAGCAGCAGGTTCAGGGCCAGTTCGTTCGGCGTCTTCTGCCGGTTGGCGCCCTCCACCAGGGAGATCATCCGGTCCAGGAAGGACTCGCCCGGATCCTGTGTGATGCGTACGACGATCCTGTCCGACAGCACACGAGTACCGCCGGTCACGGCCGAGCGGTCGCCGCCCGACTCCCGGATCACCGGCGCCGACTCTCCGGTGATGGCCGACTCGTCGATGCTGGCCACGCCCTCGACGACGTCGCCGTCGCCGGGCACCAGCTGCCCGGCCTCGACGACCACGACGTCATCGCGGCGCAACTCCCCCGCGCCGACGGCTTCTTCGGCGTACGCGTCCTCCGCGGCCCCCGGGCGCCAACCGGTGAGCCGTCGGGCGACGGTCTGACGCTGCATACCACGCAGACTGTCGGCCTGCGCGCGACCGCGGCTCTCGGCGACGGCTTCCGCGAGGCCCGCGAAGACGACCGTGAGCCACAGCCAGACAGTGATCAGCCAGCCGAACAGGGTCGGGTGCACGACCGCGATGCCGGTGGTCAGCGCCGCGCCGATCTCGGTGACGAACATGACCGGGTTGCGGGCCAGCGTCACCGGGTTGAGCTTGCGCAACGCGGCGGGCAGGGCGCGCCACAGTTGCTTCGGATCGAGCAGCCCGGCGCCGATCCGCCGGGCGGGGCCCGGGAGGGGTGGTCGTACGGTCTCTTCGGTTTTCTCTCTCACGGGTGCGGGCGCGCTCATCAGAAGCGCTCCGGCTGGATCAGGGCCACCACAAGGTAGGCCAGCAGGCCGATCGCGACGATCAGCCCGACGATGTTCTCGGCCGCCACAGGGACCTCACATGTCGTACGGAAGGGATGGGTGGAACGCCTCCGGGCGAGGGGCCGGGCCGTCGCGCGCCCGGAGGCGGATCGGGGAGGTTGCTGCCCGCTCAGCCGGCGCGCAGGGCGAGCGCGGGGACGACGGGTGTCAGCGGCCGGGAGACCCGGGCCGTGAATGCGGGATCCACCGTGACGGTGGCGACGCCGAGCGACGCGGTCAGCGCGCGCAGCGCCGGCTCGGCAAGACTGATCCACGCCTGCTCGGGCCCGAGTGTCGCGATCAGCCGGTGTTCGGAGGTGAAGCCGACGGCCGTACGGTCGCCGAGAGGTGTGCGGAAGACACGTGTCACACACTCCGACGGTCCCGGCCGGACCGGAACGAGCAGTGGCCCGGCCGGGAACCGATCAGAGGGTTCCGGGTCTTCGCCGCACGGGAGTTCTGCCATGGGATGCCTCCGAGAGGACCCGACTGGGTCCAGGTCGAGCCGCTTGACGGCCCCGGACGCGCGGATGCGGGCCGGGGCACCGCTGACGGTATGCCCGCCCACCCGGGTCCGCTGTCGGCTCATGACGCGATGCTGACGACGAGGGAGCGGACGCTGACGTGACGCTGACACCGGCGGCGACCTGCTGCCGCGAACATCTCGTCCGCTCATAAATCGAACCGACTAGTATGTTCGATTAAGGAGGCTCGAATGGTGACTCAGATCAGGAAGACCAAGTCCGAGGAGAGGATCCTCGCCGCGGCGGCCGACCTCTTCTATGCGAACGGGTTGCGCGGGGTCGGTATCGACCAGGTCATCGAGGCCTCCGGCGTTGCCAGGTCGACCCTGTACGCGCACTTCCGCACCAAGGAACAACTCGTCGCGGAGTATCTGCGCAGGACCGACGACTCCTGGACGGCCCAGTTGCAGAGCGCCGCCGAACGCGCCGGGGACGACGCACGCGAGCAGCTCGTGGGCCTCTTCGACGCGCTGACGGCCGCCTTCGACCGGCACGGTTTCTTCGGATGCCCGTTCGTCAGCGCGGCGGTCGAGGCCGAGGCGGGCTCGGAGGCCCTGGCCATCACCCTCCGGCACACGGAACGCCGTCAGGCGTGGCTGACCGAGGTGAGCGCCAAAGCCGGCGCCGAGGCCCCCGAGTCGCTCGCCCGGCACATCGGGCTGCTGGTCGACGGAGCCCTGACCTCGGGACGCCTGTCGCAGGACCGCACGGTCGTGGACGAGGCGAAAGCCGCGGCGCGGCGCGCGGTCGCCAGCCACACCTGAGCCCGGTCGTCGGCGGCCCGGCGCACGACAGCGACCGCGATTCCTCGCGCCGCGGTCACTCCTCGATGTCGACGACGACCTTGCCCGCGGCGGTGCCGTCCGCCACGGCCGTGTGGGCGTCGGCCACGGTGGACAGCGTGAAACGCCGTGGGTCGAGCACGGGCTTGAGCGCTCCGCTGTCGGCGAGGGCCGCGGCCTCGCGCAGGATCGCACCGTGGTGCTCCCGGGACCGCCCCGTCAGCATGGGCAGCAGGGTGAAGACGCCGGAGTAGGTGGCCCCTCGGAAGGAGAGCGGGGCCAGGCTGTGCGCGCCCCAGCCCAGGGCGCTGACGACATGGCCGGTGTAGGTGCGGACCGCGGCGAAGGAGGCGTCGAGGGTCGCACCGCCGACGGTGTCGAAGACGATGTCGAAGCCCTCGCCGCCGGTGTGCTCGGTGACGTAGTCGTCGACCGAGGTGGTGGTGTAGTCGATCGCCGTGGCCCCGAGCCGTCGGATGGTCTCCAGGCTGCGCGCGGAGCCCGTCGCACACACCTCGGCCCCCCGGGCGCGGGCGATCTGGACGGCGACCTGCCCGATGCCGCCGGCTCCCCCGTGGATCAGTACCTTCTGGCCCGCGTGCACGCCGGCTCGGTCGACCAGCCCTTCCCAGGCCGTGATCACCACGAGGGGCAGGGCGGCCGCTTCCCGTATGGTCAGCGAGACGGGCTTGTGGGCGAGCAGCCGGGAGTCCACGGCCGCGTACTCGGCGAGCGAGCCCTGGAGATCGCCCACGCCGCCGGTGAGTCCGTAGACCTCGTCGCCGGGTGCGAAGCCGGTGACTCCCGGACCTGCCTCGACCACCACTCCGGCGAGGTCCAGGCCGAGCACCGCGGGCAGCCGGCTCCGCGCGTGGGCGGCCTTGCCGGCCTGGATCTTGGTGTCCAGCGGGTTCACTCCGCTGGCCTTGACCCGTACCAGCACCTGCCCCGGACCGGCGGCAGGGTCTTCGAGATCGCGCAGGACCAACGGCGTACCGAACTCTTCCAGAACTGCCGCGCGCATGGCAGTGCCCCTTTCATTTCGTCTCCCCTGGCCGGAGGCGGCTGGGGCCCTTAATCGAACAGACTAGTTCGTTCGATTAAGGGCTGACAAGCAACGTCTGCGGTGACCGCCGCCGCTCCGGTCTCGCCCGCCTGTCGTTGCCATGATCAGTCGGCCGGGCTCGTGGTAGCTTCGCCACGGCGGCTCGTACCCGTGCCTGCCCCGGACGAGATGTGCGCCGTACCCGGTCCGCCAAGACGACGCACCGAAGGAGTCGTCTTGGATACGGGCATGTCGTGGATCGACTTCGCCGGCGGGGTCCCCGAACCGCGTGCGCTCGACGTGCGGTGGATCCATGGTTCGCCGTCGGCCAAGCACAATTCGGACCCGGACATCCAGGTCCATGGCTACGACGAGCACACGTTCGTCCTGCGGCAGAACATGGCGATCAACTATGAGGCGCCTTTTCTGTTTCTGCTGTTCGGCAATGACCAGGCGGTGCTGATCGACACCGGTGCCACCGCCTGCGCGGAGTACTTCCCGTTGCGCCGGACCGTCGACGAACTCGTCGCACAGTGGCTGGCCCGGCACCCCCGGGACGGGTACGGCCTGCTGGTCCTGCACACCCACCCGCACGGCGACCACGTCGCGGGGGACGCCCAGTTCGCCGGCCGTCCCGCCACCAAGGTGGTGGGTGCGGACCGGTCAACCGCCTGGGAGTACTTCGGGTTCGCCGAGGACCCCGACGCCGTCGCGCGGATCGATCTGGGCGGCCGGGTGCTGGAGTGTCTGGCCACCCCGGGTCATCACGAAGCGGCGGTGACCTTCTACGACCCATCGACCGGGTTCCTGCTCACAGGTGACACGGTCTACCCCGGCAGGCTCTACATCCAGGACTGGGCCGCCTTCACCCGGACCATCGACCGTCTGATCGAGTTCTCCGAGCGTCGACCGGTCACCCATGTGCTCGGCTGCCACATCGAGATGACCCGCGAGCCGGGCGTGGACTACCCGATCCGTACCACCTACCAGCCCGACGAGCCCGCACTCGAGATGACCACACGCCATCTGCGGGAGATCCGCGCGGCGCTCGCGGAGGTCGGTGACCGGCCCGCTCGACGCGCCGGTCCCGACTTCATCCTGTGCCCGTGAACCTGAGCTGCGGGCATGCCGGGCACCAGGTGAGGTTCACGCGTCCGCCCGGTGTTCATGGAGCCGCTCCCATGCACCGGCCGAGAGACCGAGGAGGCGTTCGATCTCGGCCGGGTCGGGCAACGGGCCGTGGTCGCCGGTCACTTGGAGGGCGCTGACGGCCGTGATGTGTCCGAGCCGCAGTGCGCGCACCGTCGTCGTTCCCCGGAGCAGCCCCGCCAGGAAGCCGGCCGCGAAGGCGTCGCCGGCGCCGACGGGCTCGACCACCGTCGTCCGCAGGGCCGGCACCGTGCACATCCCCTCGGCGGTGAGGGCGGTCGCGGCACGGGCGCCGTCCTTGACGACGACGATCCGGGGATGAGGGAGCAACTCCCGTATGCCCGGGACCGTCACGTCGGCGCCCCACAGGCTCTGGGCCTCGTCGAGGCCGACGAAGACGACGTCCGCGCGGTCGGCCAGCTCACGCAGCACGGACGCGGCTGTGCCGTCCGGCCACAGGGCCGCGCGGTGGTTGACGTCGAAGCTGACGGTGTACGGCCGCTGGTCCGCCGGGACGGCCAGGGCCCGTGTCAGCAGGCCCCGGCAGGAGGCGGACAGCGCGGGAGTGATACCGGTGAGGTGCAGCAGCGCGGCCGTGGTCACGGTCTCCTGGTCCAGCAGTCCGGGGCCGAGCGCCGAGGCGGCCGAGCCACGTCTGTAGTAGTGCACGCGTGTTCCGCCGGGGCCCGGGTCCTTCACCAGGAGGCCGGTGGGACGGTGGGGATCGGTGCGGACCTGGGAGACATCGACCCCGGCGCCGGCGACGGTGGTGCGGACGTGGTGTCCTAGGGGATCGTCGCCCAGGGCCGAGAGCCAGCTGACGGGGATCTTGTGGTCGGCGAGGTACATCGCCACGTTCGACTCCGCTCCCGCCACGGACAGGCGCAGGGTCCCGGCGTCGGACAGCGGCCGGGGCGGGTCGGGGGTCAGGGCCGCCATGGTCTCGCCGACGCAGACGACCCGTCCGGGACGCGGACACCAGGGGGTCGTCATACGGGCTCCTGCGGGGCCGGTGCGGGCAGGTGCCAGGCCGGATCGGGCCGGAACGCGGGCGTGGGCAGGCCCGGTACGCCGACCGGCACCGTGAACATGGCGCCGTCGTACGGGCCGGGTGCGGCCAGGCCCACACGGGCCGACGTGATGTGGAGCGTGCTGCCCTGGAGGCACACTCCGGCCGGCTGGACCGCCGGCAGGTGCAGCGTACGGTCGAGCGTGCCGTCCGGCCGATAGCGGCGCACGGTCGCCGTCCCCCACACGGCGACCCACAGCGCGCCCTCGACGTCGACCGCCATGCCGTCGGGACTTCCGTCGTCGAGGGCGGCGAACGTCTCGGGGGTGCCGAGCGCGGCCGTCACCGGGTCGACGGGGTAGCGCCGGATGACGCCGCGGGCGCTGTCGGCCAGATACATCAGCCGGCCGTCGCCGGTGAAGGCGGGCCCGTTGGGCACCGTGATGCCGTCCAGGACCCGGACGACCGTGCCGTCGTGGTCGACGCGGTAGAGGGAGCCGGCCTGCTCGTCGGCATCGTAGGACATGCTGCCGGCCCAGAAGCGGCCCGAGGGGTCGGCGACCGCGTCGTTCATGCGCATACGCGGTGTCGCGTGCTCCTCGGGCCGGGCCAGCCAGTCGAGGGTGCCGTCGGTGCGCAGCAGACACAATCCGGTGTCCGCGGCGGCCATCCAGAGGTCGGGGCGGCCGGCCACGGGTGCCACCGCGCCCAAGGGGACCGGCAGTTGGAGGAGTGTCCGCAGCGCGGCGGCGGGATCGTCGGGAGCGGTGAGCAGGCGGCCGGCGAGGAGGTCCACCAGGACGAGCCGGGTGCCGGTCCAGCGGATCCCCTCGCCCAGTTCCAGGCGGTCGGCGCGGGTGGGGCGCAGCTCCGTGGTCACCGTGCGGCCTCCTCCACGACGGCGCGGAAGGCACGTGCGCGCTCGGTGAGGGCGTCGAGGCTGCCTCCGTCGGCGGCGTCGCCCACGAGCGGTGAGCCGACACCGACGGCGATCGCTCCGGCCGCGAGGTAGGCGCGCGCGGCGGCCGCGTCGACGCCGCCCACCGGGACGAACGGCGCGTCGGGGAAGGGGGCGCGCAGGGCCTGGAGGTAGGCCGGGCCCCCGGCCTGGGCCGCCGGGAAGATCTTCAGTGCCGTCGCGCCGAGGGCGTGAGCGGTGACGATCTCGGTCGGGGTCAGCACTCCGGCGAGGACCGGCATGCCCAGCTCGCGTGCCGCGCCGACGCCCTTCCCGAGGCCGGGGGTGACCACGAAGTCGGCGCCCGCTCGGTGGGCGGCGCGGGCGTCGTCCGCGGTCACCACGGTGCCCGCGCCCAGGGGCCGGTCGGGGCCCAGTGCCTGGCGGGCGCGCTCGATGACGGTGAGGGCATCGGTCCCGGTGAGCGAGACCTCTATGAGGTCGATGCCCTCCTCGGCCAGGGTCAGCACGGTGCGCAGTGCGGCGTCGGCGTCACTCCCGCGCACGATGGCGACCAGACGGCGTGCTGCCAGGGCGGTGTGCAGATCCACGGACGGAATCTCCTTGGTCCAGGGCGTCGGTCGAGGGACAGCGGCAGGCGGCGGTGAGCGCGAGCCGCCAGTTCACCCGGCCCGACGCCGGTACACGGGCCGCGTCGTCGGGGCCCGCGTCGGTGAGGTCGAAGACGCGGCCGAGCATCGGTTCCACGCCGGTACTGCGATAGGGATGCGGTGAGGGAAAGCCGCCGAGGTTGCGCCACAGCGCGATCGAGGTCGGCTGCCCCTGCGCCTGTACCTCCAGCGCCAGCCGGTCGGGGCCGTCGTGGACACAGACGCGTGAGGTCCGCACGACGGCCCCCGCCGCGGTTCCGTCGTCGGGGCCGAACCGGTCCAGGGGCAGCCCGTGCGGGGCCGGCCAGGGGCCCGCGATCCAGGGGGCGCCGGCGGGCCAGTCGTGTCCCAGCAGCGGCGCGGACTCCGGGAAGAGGCGGGTCGTCGCTCCGGGGCGGATGCGTACGGTCGTGTCGGAGGAGAGAGCGAGCAGGGCGTGGGCGGCCCAGAGGAAGCGGAAGCCCGGCTCTGCTGTCAGGGTGTAGTCGGCGACGGCGCCGTCGGCCGTGCTGCGCAGGGTGCGGGCGAGGGTGAAGTCGTCGCATCGGACGCGCTCGGTGCCGTCCTCCCGGGTCCACGGGCGAAACCAGGCGTCGCCGTGGTCCGGTGTGCCGCGGACGGTGGGGATGCATTCCTCCAGTCCGCCCGCGTCCACGAACGCGTCGCCCGGCCGGACCGTGTCCCGTTCGGGTGCCGCCCGGTGCCAGAGCCATTCACGGCCCTGGGCGCGCAGGGAGGTCCAGCGGCCTCCGTGCGCGGGGTCGGTCGTGATGTCCAGCCGGGCGGCCACCGGTCGGCTCACCATTCGGCGAAGGAGCCGTCGTCGTGCCGCCACACCGGATTGCGCCAGGCGTGGCCGGTGCGGTCCGCGGCGCGTACGGCGTCCTCGTCGACGGTGATGCCGAGGCCGGGGATGTCGCCGCGCTGCGCGTGTCCGTCGACGAAGCGGAACGGCTCGGGGTCGATCACGTAGGACAGCAGATCGGCGTCCTTGTTGTAGTGGATGCCCCGGCTCTGCTCCTGGATGAGGAAGTTGGGGGTCGCGAACGCTATCTGGAGGCTGGCGGCCAGCGCGATCGGGCCGAGCGGGCAGTGCGGGGCGAGGTGGGCGCCGTAGACGTCGGCGAGCGAGGCGATGCGGTGCACCTCGGAGATCCCGCCGGCGTGGGACAGGTCGGGCTGGGCGACGGCCACACCTGCGGTGAGCGGGGCGAGGAAGTCGCTGCGCGAGTACAGCCGCTCCCCGGTGGCCAGGGGTACGGGGCTCGCGGCGACCAGGCCGGGCAGCAGGTGGCTCTGCTCGGGGACGACCGGTTCCTCCACGAACAGGGGGTACAGCGGGGCGAGTTCGACGAGCACGCGGCGGGCGCCCGCGGCACTGAAGCGGCCATGGAAGTCGACCGCGACATCACGGTCCGGGCCCAGGACCTCGCGAGCGGCCCTGACACGGTCGATGACCGCCGCCGTCTCGGCCGCCGTGACGACCGGGGAGGTCAGGCCCGCGGCGTTCATCTTCACCGCGGTGAAGCCGGCCTCCACCTGGGCGGCCACCTGTTCGGTCAGTTCGGCGGGTTCGTCGCCGCCGACCCAGGCGTAGACACGGACCCGGTCCCGTACGGGTCCGCCCAGCAGGGCGTGCACCGGGGCACCGTAGGTTCTGCCCGCGATGTCCCACAGGGCCTGGTCGAGGCCGGCGACGGCGCTGGAGAGGACGGGGCCGCCGCGGTAGAAGCCGCCCTTGGTGAGCACCTGCCAGTGGTCCTCGATGCGCAGCGGGTCCTGGCCGATCAGATATTCGGCCAGCACGTCGACGGCGGCACGGACGGGCTCGGCCCGGCCCTCGACGACGGGTTCGCCCCAGCCGACCACACCGTCGTCGGTCTCGATCCGGCAGAACAGCCAGCGCGGCGGGACGAGGAAGGTTTCGACGCGGGTGATCTTCACTTGCCGCCGGTGCCTTTCGTGTCGTCGGGGCCGTCGATCCGGTCCAGATCGCGGCCGGCCTGGTCGAGCAGGGCGTGCATGGCGGCCTCGGCGGCCGACGGGTTCTGGGCGCGTACGGCGTCCAGGACGGCCCGGTGGGCCGGCACGGGGTCCTCGCTGTGCGGGGAGTTGTGCACGATGCGGTCGCGGTGGGCCAGGCCGGACTCGATCACCATCACCATGCGTTCGAGGAGTTCGTTGTGGGTCGCCATGAGCAGGGCGCGGTGGAAGGAGAGGTCGGCCTCGACGGCGTGGGCCGCGTCGTCGTCCTGGTCCCCCATCGCCGTGAGGGCGCCGTCCAGGGCGGCGAGGTCGGCGTCGGTGCGGCGCTCGGCGGCCAGCCGCACCGCGGCCGGTTCGATGATGGAGCGCACTTCGGCGAGGTTGCGCAGCAGGGCGCGGTCGGAGTCGGTGGTGTGGCCGCCGCCCTCGAACTGCCAGCGCAGGACGTCGGCGTCCAGCAGGTTCCAGTCGGCGCGGGAGCGCACGAACGTGCCGCGTTTCTGGCGGGCGTCGACCATCCCCTTGGCGGCGAGCACCTTGAGGGACTCGCGCAGGGCGGTGAGGCTGACGTCCAGTTCGCTCTGCAGCGCCACCAGGTCGAGTGTGGCGCCCTCGGGGATGTCGCCGCCCAGGATGCGGCGGGCGAGGGCTTCCACGGTCTGACCGTGAACGCCGCGGCGGGCGTAGGGCGTCATGTCGTACGGCCTTTCTGCTCGGGGGTGGGCGCGGCGCTGCTCACGCGGAGGCCTTCACTACGCTCCAGCCGCCGTCCACGACGAGATGCGACCCGGTGATGTAGGAGGCCTCGTCCGCGCCGAGGAACGCGATGGCCGCGGCCACTTCCTCCGGGGTGCCGAAGCGGCGGGCCGCCGTCTCGGCGATGCTGCGCTCCCGCTCCTCGGGCGGCACCCTGTCCCATGCGGCGGTGAGGATCGGGCCGGGCAGGACGGCGTTGACGCGTACCTCGGGCCCGTACTCGGCGGCGAGTTGCCCGCACAGGGACAGCAGGGCTCCCTTGGACGCGGCGTAGGCGGGATGTCCGGGGATGCCTTTGTGGGCGTGGACGGAGGAGGTGAGGACGACCGCTCCACGGCGGGAGCGCAGATCGGGCAGTGCCGCCCTGAAGCCGAGGAAGCTGCCGGTGAGGTTGACCGCGAGCTGCCGCTGCCAGGACGCGAGGGGCATCTCGTGGGCGGGGGTGACATCGACGGTGAAGGCGTTGCTGACCAGGAGGTCCACCGGCCCGAAGGCATGGGCGGCGGCCACGATCAGGGTCCAGTCGTGCTCCGTGGCGACGTCGGCGGTCACGAACCGGGCCCGGCCGCCGTCCTTGGTGATCCGTTCGGCCACCGCCTCGCCGCGTTCCGCGGCGATGTCGGCGAGCACGACGGAGGCTCCCTCCTGGGCGAGGCGTTCTGCGGTCGCGGCCCCGATACCGGATGCGGCTCCGGTGACCACGGCCGTGCGGCCGGTGAAGCGGGGGCCGTACCGTCCTGAGGGGTCCATCGTGGGGTCCGGCTCCTTACCGTGTGGGGTCCGCGCTGAGGCGGGTGTGGGGTGAAGATACGTTCCGCGCCTCTACCGGAGTGTCAGGACCGCCAGTTCGGCGTCGTGGTCCGCGCTCCACGCGAAGGGCAGCCCGTAGTGGAGCAGATGGCTTCCGCTGTACGTGGTGGACGACGACGTCTCGCGGTAGGAGGCGCCGGGGTCGAGGCCCCGTAGCCGCAGCCGGGCGGGCCGGCCGGGCACCAGCGGCGCCCCGTCCAGGGGCCCGGTGCTGAAGGCGGCCACGACGATCCGGCTGCCGTCGGCGGAGTCGTACTGCACTCCGCAGGCGGCGTCCTCGGGGCTGCCCAGAAGCCGGGCCTCACCGTGGTGGATGACCTCGCGCACCTGCTTGTAGCGGGCGATCCAGCGGGCGGCCTCGGCGCGCTGGTCCGCGGTCCAGGCGCGCAGGTCGGCACCGATGCCCAGGACCCCGCACAGGGCGGTGACGAAGCGGAAGGCGAGACTGCGCGGGCGCGGGTCGAAGACGCCGGGGGCGTCGGTGACCCAGGAACTCATCAGGTGCGGTGCGTGCGCGTGCAGGAAGCCGTACTGGATGGTGAGCCGGTCCATGGGCGCGGTGTTGTCGCTGGGCCAGACGACGTCGGTGCGTGCGAGGGTCGCGTGGTCGACACGGCCGCCGCCGCCCGCGCAGCCCTCGACGGTGACGTCGGGGTGGGCGGACCGCAGATGGTCGAGCACGCGCAGATAGCCGTGGACGTGCCGGGCGTCCAGGTCGAGACGGTCGGCGGGGCCGGCGCCGGGCCGGCCGCGTTCGGTGGGCGGCCGGTTCATGTCCCACTTCAGGTAGCCGATGTCGTAGTCGGTCAGCAGCCGGTCGAGGGTCGTGAGCACGAACTCCTGGACGTCGGTCCGGCCGAGGTCGAGGAGCAGTTGGTTGCGTATGAGGCGGCCGGGGCGACCCTCGATGCGGTAGACCCACTCGGGGTGCTCGGCGTACAGGCGGCTGGTGGGGCTGACGGCCTCGGGTTCGACCCACAGGCCGAAGTCGAGGCCCAGCGCCCGTACGTCCGCGACGAACCTCTCGAAGCCCTGGGGGAACGCCACCGGGTCGGGGTGCCAGTCGCCCAGCCCTCCGGTGTCGTCGGCGCGGCCGGTGAACCATCCGTCGTCGACGACGAACAACTCGGCGCCGAGGTCCGCGGCCGTCTTCGCGAGGTCCAGTTGTCCCGCGGCGTCGACATCGAATCCGGTGGCCTCCCAGGAGTTGTAGAGCACCTTTCGGGGGCGGTGGAGCCTCGGGCCGGCGAGACGGCGTTCGTAGCGGTGCCAGACGCGGGACAGGCCGTCGAGTCCGTCCGGGCTGAAGGCGCAGGCGAGACGGGGGGTGGTGAGGGTGGTGCCGGGCGTCAGGTACACCGCGCCCTCGTGCGGTACCCGGCCCGAGCGCACGCGCACGATGCCGCCGGGTTCGGCCTGGGCGGTGATGTGCCAGTTGCCGGGCCATTCCAGCGCCACGCCATAGGCCGGGGCCGGCGCGTCGAGGGGTGCGGCGGCGTCCTGCACGGCGAGCCAGGGCGCGTAGGCGTGCCCGGGTACGCCCTGGGTGCTGCCGATGCTGAACGTGCCCCGGACGAGGTCCGTCCGGGTGTACTGGAACTCCCGCGACCACTGGCCGGTGAGGCAGCTCAGCCGGGCGCCCGTGGTGACGGGGATGGTGACGGCGGCCGAGTCGATCCGTTCCAGCCGTAGTTCCTCCTCGCCCGTCGCGGAGAACTCTGTCCAGCGGTGGATGACATCGGTGCCCGGCACGGTGGCGTAGCACAGCACCGTGCGCAGGCCGAGCACCTCGTCGGTGAAGCCGAGCCGCAGCCCGCCCGGCTCGGTCTCGGCGCCGTCGAACGTCCACCACACGCCGCGTTCGGAGCCGGGCCGGCCGGCGACGAGGTCGGCGTCGGCGAAGGGGCGCAGTCCGTGGGGCAGGTACTCCGCGGGGGCTGCGTCGGCAGTCGTGATGAAGTGGGTGCGGTGCGACCCTTCGAGGGCGGACGGGCCGATCTCGACGCCGTGCGGTCCCCAGGCCTCCAGTTCGGCCCAGGGTCCGTCCGGGGACAGCCGCACGGTGTAGCTGGTGTGCTCCGTGCGCAGGGTCCACCGCTGATACGACGTCACTTCACTGCTCCGAGGTTGAGGCCGGCCACGAAGTGGCGCTGGAAGCGGAGGAAGACGGCCACGGTGGGGGCGGCGGCGATCACGGAGCCGGCGGCGATCACGTTCCACATCGAGACGTACTGCCCCTGCAGACCGATGAGTGCGGCGGTGATCGGCATCTTCGTGTCGCTGCGCAGCACGGTGATGGCCCACAGCAGATCGTTGAAGATCCAGGTGAAGGACAGCGCGCTCAGGGCGGCGAGAGCGGGGCGGGTGAGCGGGAGGATGATCCGCAGGAAGATCTGCCAGGGGCCCGCGCCGTCGATGACGGCGGCCTGCTGGATCTCGGTGGGGATGGCGCGCATGAAGCCGTGCAGGACGAAGACGTAGAAGCCGACGCCGAAGCCGATTTGCACACCAATGAGGGCGGGCAGGGTGTCGTAGACGCCCATCAGCTCGCTGAGCCTGGAGACGGGGATGAGCAGGATCTGCGGCGGCAGCAGGTTGCCGCCGAGCATGAGCAGCAACAGGGAGCGCCGCAGGGGAAGTTCGTAGCGGCTGAGAGCGAAGGCCGCCATGGCGGCGAGCGCCAGGGTCACCAGGACGCTGGGGACGGTGACGATCAGGCTGTTGATCAGGGCGCGCTGCTGGCCGCCGTCGACCCAGGCCTGCCGGAAGTTGTCCAGGGTGAAGGACCGGGGCCAACTGCCGAGGCCGTGGGCGGCGATGTCGTCGAAGGAGCGCAGGCTGGTCACCAGGACCAGGGCGATGGGCAGCAGCCACAGCAGCGCGAGGGCACCGGCTCCGAGGTGGAACCCGGCGGTGGCGGCGCGCCGGCGACGAAGCGCGGCGGCGGACGCGGACGGGCGGGCGGCGGACATCAGTCGGCCTCCCGGAAGGCGCGCACCAGGTAGGAGGCGATGACCCCGAAGGCCAGGACGAAGATGACGACGGCCAGGGCGGAGCCGTAGCCCAGGCGCAGGGACTGGAAGGCGGTGGAGTACATGTAGGTGCTCAGCAGTTCGGAGGAGTGGTAGGGGCCGCCGCGGGTGAGCGACCACACCACGTCGAAGGAGCGCAGCGAGTCGATGACGATGACGGACAGGACGACGGCGTTGACGCTGCGCAGCTGAGGGAGCGTCACATGCCGGAAGCGTTGCAGCCGTCCGGCGCCGTCGACCTTGGCCGCCTCGTACAGGGCCGGGTCGATGCCCTTGAGGCCGGCCAGATACAGCACCATCACATAGCCGATCTGCCGCCACAGGGCGGGCACGATCACGGCGTACAGGGCGGTGTCCTGGTCGGCTAGCCAGGCGTGGCGCAGGCTGCCCAGTCCGATGGCGGCGAGGAGCTGGTTGAGGACGCCGTCCGGCTGGTAGATGGCCTGCCACACGAGGGCGGTGGCCACCAGGGAGAAGACGACGGGCAGGAACAGGGCGGCGCGGTAGAGGCCGACTCCGCGGCGCTCCTGCTGGAGCAGCAGCGCCGCGGCCAGGCCGAGCACGGCGGACAGCCCCCCGAAGAGCGCCAGCCACAGCACGGTGTGGATCGTCGCGCTGCGGAAGATGTCGTCGTGGGTCATCTCCCGGAAGTTGCCGAGGCCGACGAAGGCCGGTGCGGAGACTCCGTCCCAGTCGGTGAGGGCCAGGTAGAAGCCCTGCAGTGCGGGCCAGAACACCCACACCGCCTCCGCGAGCAGCGGGATCAGGACGAAGGCAATCACCAGTGGGGGTGTGCGGTGCCGAATCCGGGCCCGGGCGCCGCGCGGCGGCGTCGGGGCCTCGGAGGTCGGGGCGGGCGGGGTGAGGACGGCCACGTCAGGCCTTCCAGATCTTCTCGGCATCGCGCTGCCAGTCGGTGAGGATGCTGCCTACGCTCTTGGGCCGGGCGAGGAACTTGGTGAGCGCGGTGTCCGCGGTGGGCTGGAGGGCGTCGCTGGAGTCGCGGTTGAAGAACTGGGTGATCTCCACGGCCTCCGCGATGTGCTTGCGGCCCTTCGTCACCAGAGGGGTGCCGGCGTCCTTCGCGTCGGGGTGGCAGGGCAGGGCGGTGCCGGAGGAGCCCTTGATGTAGATCTCCTGGGCCTCGGCCGTGGCGAGGTAGCTCAGCAGGTCGGACACCTGGTCGCGGTGTCCGGTGCGGGCGCTGGCGAAGTAGCCGTCGGTGGGCGCTTCCTCGGCGAGCGGGACCTTGGGGTCGATGACGGGGAAGCGGAAGAAGTCGATGTCGTCCAGGGCGTCCTTGGGGGCGGCGTCGGCGAAGAAGGTGCCGATCAGCATCATCCCGCTGCGGCCGTTGAGCAGGGCGGTCGTGGCGTCCTGGAAGGCGACCGCGGTGCCGTTGGGGTCGAAGTACGGCAGTACCTCCTGCCAGCGGTCGAAGACCTTGCGCACCGGGAGGTCGTCGAAGCGGTGCTTTCCGGCCAGCAGTTCGCGGTGGTAGGCGGCGCCGTTGATGCGGATGTCGAGGTAGTCGAACCAGGCGGAGGCGACCCAGGCGGTGTTGCCGCCGGCCCCGAGCCCGATCGGGGCGATGTTCCTGCTCTTGAGCTTGTCGCACAGGTCGAGGAAGTCGTCCCAGGTCTTGGGCTCGCTCACGCCCCACTTGGCGAAGTGGGACTTCCGGTAGAACATCCCCCACCAGTAGTAGGTGGTGGGCACGAAGTCCTTCTTGCCGGAGCTCGCGGTGCACAGTGTGTGCAGGGCGCGGGAGTAGCGCTTGAGGTCGGGCGAGGAGTTCCAGACGTCGTCGAGGTCGAGCAGCAGGTTCTTCCGGGCGTAGGCGTCGGCGACCGAGCCGGGGTACCAGGTGTACACGTCCGGGGGGTTGGCGGAGGTCAGGTACGTGGGCAGCTGGGTGCGGAAGGTCTCCGCGGCGATCGTGTTGAGGCTGACGTGTCCGGACCCCTTCTTGCCGTAGGCCGCCACCAGGTCCTGCATCGCGGCCTTCGCCTGCGGTGCGGAGAGGTTGGACTGCAGGCTGACCGCGCCCTTGGCGGAGGACTTGGAGGAGGAGGTCGAGGTGACACAGCCGCTGAGCAGTGCCGCCGTCCCGGCGGCCCCGAGTCCGGCGAGGAAGCGCCGTCGGCTGGGCTGAGGGTTCGTCATGGAGGGCTCCTCGTGGATCCGCGCGGCGGGCCCGGCCGGTCGGCGGCCGGACCCGCTCGCGGCGGGTCCAGGTTCGCGTGGCATTTCCACCACGTCAAGATTAATTACTAATTTATTTGAACTGGGTGCGGTGGACGTATCCGTCGACCCCGCGGTAGACCGCGTCGACCGTGCCGTCGGGCCCCGCCACCGCGCCGAGCGCACCGTCGAAGGCCGCGCTCGGGAACTCCTGTCGCTTGGTCCAGCCCTGCCAGGCACCGTTCTCGTACCGTTGCTGCCAGAGCGTGTAGTCGGCGGCGCGGGCGTACAGCACCACGGCGTCCCCGACGGTGACGAGGGTGGGACTGCCGCTCACGGTGCCGCCGAGCGAGGTCCAGTCCGACCACTGCCCCGAGGTGTCCTCGATGCGGGTCCACACATCGTCCGCCGCGGTGCGTACGGCGACATGGACGCGCCCTTGGGCGTCGACGGCCGCGGACGGTCTGCCGTAGACCGGGCGCCCGCCGGGTGTGCCCAGTGAGGACCAGTCGGAGGACGGTCCGCGCCGCACGATCCGTCCGTCCGCGCCGAGTCCGACGAGCGTCCAGTGCGCGGGGTCGGCGAACGCCACGGACGGCGCGTCGGCCAGTCGCCCGCCGAGGCTCTGCCAGTGGCCCCAGTGCCCGTTTCCGAAGACCCGCCGGTAGACCCGGGAGTCGGCGCCGCGTACGAAGACGTCGATCCGTCCGTCCGCGGAGGCGTAGGCGGCCGGCTGGCCGAGGATGCCGCCTCGCGCCGGTCCCCCGAGATCCCTGACGCGCAGTGCGCCGTTCGCGGCGGCCGCATGCTCGACGAGCGAACCGTGCGGGCCACGCAGGAAGGTGGTCAGCGTCCCGCCCGAGCGGACCACGGCCGGACTCGCGGTCGTCGCCACGCCCAGACCGGCGCCGGGCAGGGCGTCCGTGCCGGTGAGCTTCAGGAAGGCGGTGCCGTGCGCGGGAACCTCGACGGTGTACGAGCCGCTGTGCGTGCCACGGTCGGCCCGCGCCCGCAGATCACGCACGTCGACCGGCCCGCCGAGCGCCACATCGGCGAAGTCGACGGTCCGCTCGGCCGGCCGGTCGGAGCGGTTGAGGAGGACCACCGCGCGCTTGCCGTGCCCCGTGAGGACCTTGCTGTAGACGTCGCCGACGGAGTCGGTGGCGACACGGACGCCCTGGACGGCGAGCGGATCCCGGTCGACGGCGATGATCTCCGGATTGCGCAGCGTCCCGAGCATCGACTCGGACAGCGTACGGGGGTCGGAGCCGAGGACCAGCGGGGAAGCCATCTCGGCCCACATCACGAACTGGGTCGTGGACTCCTCCTCGGTCAGCTCGTCGTTCCCGTCGGCCATGCGGCGCATGGGGATGAGGTAGTCGGGGTCGTTGTAGTGGCCGGGCCCCTGCGCCTCGGGGTGCCAGGCGTTGGCGTCCATGTTCCGCAGCACATTGGGCCATTGGCCGGGGCTGGGGGTGCCCCAGGCGATATCGGTTCCGGTGCGCCAGGAGTCCGCCACGACGGGGGCGTAGGCATAGGTGTTGTGCGCGTCCTGCTCGGGCGTGTGCGGCAGGCCCCAGTCGTCGGTGAGGGGGTTGCACAGATTCAGCAGCATCCTGCGGCCGGACTTGGCGACGGCGTCGCTGAACTCCTTGAACGCGGGCCCCGGATCCAGGTGCTCGGCGATTCCGCACAGGAAGTCGACCTTGATCGCGTCGACCTTCCAGTCGGCGAACTGCCGCGCGTCCTGGTCGTAGTGGCCGCGGCTGCCGAGCCCGCAGCTCTTGCCGCCGTCGTAGGTGCCGGCGTCGGTGTAGATGCCGACGCGCAGCCCACGCCGGTGGAGGTAGGAGACCAGGGCCGGGATACCGGAGGGGAAGCGGTCCGGGTTGGCCACCAGCCGGCCTTGCGCGTCGCGGGGGTTGTCGGCCTGCCAGCCGCCGTCGAGCCACACGATGTCGTAGCCGCTGTCCCGCAGACCGCTGCTGACGAGTCTGTCCGCGACGGACCGCACCTCCTTCTCGGTGGGTGCGCCGAGGCCGTAGTAGGTGTTCCAGCCCATGTACGGCGTCGGGGCGAGGCCACTGTCGTAGTACGCGGGGGCGCCCTGGTCCGCTCCGGTGTCCGCCGTGGCCGCGGGCACCGCGGAGGCGGTCAGGGCCACCGCGATCGCGGCCGCGAGGGCCAGGCGACGGGGGCGTCGACGACCGGTTCTGTGTGCTGACGAGCGTGAAGTCACTTGCCTCTCCCGGGTATTGGGATGCAGGAGGACGTGACGCGGGCCGCGCGGGGACCGGGGCCGGCGGCGTCACGGCGAAGACTGTGGCGCGTGGCCGAAACGCTGTCAACATTAATTACTAATTTAGTAGAACCAGCTTTTCGACCGGTCGGACACCTTGACAGGCCCTCCTGGGCGGCGCACTGTTTGGCAACGTTGTCAGAGCAGGCTCCGACAACGTTGCCATCCATGAACCAGGTCGTCCCGTTCCCTGAACACCCCTGATCGGAGCCATCGTTCATGCCTTCGGAGCCCATGTCGACGCCGGAACAGCCCTCGCCGCCCTCCCGCCGCACCGTGCTGACCGCCGGCTCCACCCTCCTCGCAGGCTTCGGAATCGGGATGAGCCTGCCCTCCGGCGCCGCGGTGGCAGAAACCGGACATCCGCACCAGGCTTCCGCCGCGACCGAACTCGCCGCCCACCGCCCGGTCTCGGTGTCCTCGACCGACTACGCGCCCACCCCGGCGCAGTTCGCCGTCGACGGCCTGAACGCCGTCGGCGTCCGCGGCACGGGCTGGCGCGCGGCGGACGGCGACCCGCAGTGGATCTCCGTCGACCTCCAGGCGCTGTGCGAGGTCCACTCCCTGCGCCTCACCTTCGAGGCGACCGCGGACGACCCGCCGTACGTCGACGCTCCGGGCGGCAACCCGCGCGAGAACACCACCGGCCAGGAGATCCTGTCCAGTTGCGCGGTCGACTTCACCGTCGAGACCTCCCGCGACGACAAGGCCTGGACGGAGGTGTACCGCACCGCTTCGGGCAGCGGCGGAGTCATGGAGATCGCCCTGCCGAAACCCGTGACCGCGCGATGGGTGCGCATGACCGTGCACAAGCGCTCCACCTCCAACCCGCTGGGCCTCAACGGCCTCCAGGTGTACGGCATCTCGCGCAGTCCTCGGCCGGCCGTCACCGGCTGGACCGACTGGGGCACCCACCGCGGCACTCCCCCGGCGCTCCAGGTCGCCGCGGACGGCACCGTAGCGCTGGAGTCCGGATGGGACCTGACCCTGGACGACCGGGCCGGGGCGGACGGCCCCGAGCTGTCCCGGCCGTCGGTCGACACCAGCCGCTGGCTGCCGGCTACGGTGCCCGGTACCGTCCTGACCTCCCTGGTGGACCAGGGGCACCTGCCGGACCCGGTCGCCGGCCTGAACAACCTCCACATCCCCGAGGCCCTGTCACGCCACGCCTGGTGGTACCGGCGGCAGTTCCGCCTGCCCCGGCGGCTGCCCACCGGCCAAGGCCGCCGCATCTGGCTGGAGTTCGACGGCGTCAACCATGAGGCGGAGGTCTGGCTCGACGGCAGCCGGGTCGGCGCGCTCACCCATCCCTTCGCCCGTGCCGCCTTCGACGTGACCGGGCTGCTGGCCCGGGAGGGCGACCATGCGCTCGCCGTGAAGATCACGCCGATGCCGATCCCGGGCAGTCCCGGTGACAAGGGCCCGGCCGGACTGGCCTTCGTGGACGCCGGGGCGAACACCATGAACCGCAACTCGCCGACGTATCTCGCGGCTTCGGGCTGGGACTGGATGCCCGCGGTACGGGACCGGGCCGCGGGCATCTGGAACCATGTCCGGCTGCGCTCCACCGGTGCCGCCGTCCTCGGCGACGCCCGTGTCGACACCCGGCTGCCGGACCTCCCTGACACCGGCACCGCGGAGCTGACGATCGTGGTGCCGGTGCGCAACGCCGGTGCGGACACCAGACGCGTCACCGTCTCCGCGAAGTTCGACGACGTCCAGGTGACACAGACGGTCACCGTTCCCGCGGGTGAGTCCGTGGACGCCGTCTTCACCCCGGCCACCCACCCTCGACTGCGTCTGCGCGACCCGAGACTGTGGTGGCCCAACGGCTACGGCGAGCCCGTCCTCCACCCGCTGACGCTCATCGCCTCGGTCGTGGGCGCGGAGAGCGACCGGCGCACGACCCGCTTCGGTATACGCCACTTCGGCTACGCATACGACGTCCCGCTGACGTTTCAGTCGGGCAGTGACGCCTACGCCCAAACAGTGACCTTCGCCCGGCAGAAGGCCCGCCATGTGCGCGTTCTGTGCCGGACGCGGGCGACCGACTGGGGCTCGTCCATGTGGAACCTGTCCGTCGTCGACAGCTCCCGGCCCGACACCGACCTGGCGCTGCACGGACAGGCCACCGCGTCCTCCGTCGACGACCCCGCCGACCAACCCTCCAACGCCGTGGACGGGGATCCGGGAACCCGCTGGTCCTCGTCCTTCGCGGACGACCAGTGGATCCACGTCGACCTGGGCTCGACCGTGCCCTTCGACCGCGTCGTCATCACCTGGGAGCAGGCCTACGCGAAGACCTTCGCCATCCAGGTCTCCGACAACGGCAGCGACTGGACGGACGTGACGTCCGTCGACAACAGCGCCGTTCCGCTCCCCTTCCGGACGACGGGCGCGGCGGCGCTGCAGAGCGTGGCGCTGACCCCCACCACGGCGCGCCACCTGCGGATCCTGTGCCGTACCCGCGCGACGAGTTGGGGGGCGTCGATGTGGGGTCTGTCGGTGGTGAACAGCGCCTCTCCGGACACCGACCTCGCCCTGCACCGGCAGGCCACCGCGTCCTCGGTGGACGACCCCGCCAACGCGGCCGGCAACGCCGTCGACGGGAATCCCGGAACCCGCTGGTCCTCCTCCTTCACGGACGACCAGTGGATCCACGTCGACCTGGGCTCGACCGTGCCCTTCGACCGCGTCGTCATCACCTGGGAGCAGGCCTACGCGAAGACCTTCACCGTCCAGGTCTCCGACAACGGCAGCGACTGGACGGACGTGACGTCCGTCGACAACTCCACCGTGCCCCTCAGGATCAGCGTCAACGGGGTGCGCGTCTTCTGTCGCGGTGGCAACTGGGGCTGGGACGAACTGCTGCGGCGGATGCCCGCCGAGCGGATGGATGCGGCCGTACGCATGCATCGCGACATGAACTTCACGATGATCCGCAACTGGGTGGGCAGCAGCAACCGCGAGGAGTTCTACGCCAGTTGCGACGAGCACGGTCTGCTGGTGTGGAACGACTTCCCCAACGCCTGGGCCATGGATCCGCCGGACCACAAGACCTTCCTCGACCTGGCGCGGGACACCGTGCGACGGTATCGGGGCCATCCCAGCATCGTCGTGTGGTGCGGCGCCAACGAGGGCAACCCGCCGGGTCCGGTCGACGACGGCATGCGGGCCGCGGTGCGTGCGGAGGCGCCCGATGTGCTGTACCAGAACAACTCGGCGGGCGGCATCGTGTCCGGCGGCGGGCCCTACGGCTGGGTCGAACCGGAGCGCTACTACTCGGCGTCCGCCTACGGCAGCGGAAGCTTCGGTTTCCACACGGAGATCGGTATGCCGGTCGTGCCGACGGCGGCCACGATGCGCCACCTCGTCGGTGACGAGCCCGAGTGGCCGATCGGCGGTGCGTGGTACCACCACGACTGGAGCACCCGCGGCAATCAGGCACCGCAGAACTACCGCGCCGCCGTCGAGGCCCGGCTCGGCACGGCGACGGATCTCGAGGACTTCACGCGCAAGGCGCAGTTCGTGAACTACGAGAACGTCCGGGCCATGTTCGAGGCCTGGAACGCCCATCTGTGGCAGGACGCCTCGGGGCTGATGCTGTGGATGTCGCACCCCGCCTGGTACAGCACCGTGTGGCAGACCTACGACTACGACTTCGACGTCAACGGCGCCTACTACGGCGCCCGTAAGGCCTGCGAACCCGTCCATGTGCAGGCCGACCCGACGGACGGGCGGGTGATCGCGGTCAACCACACACCCCGGTCCCTCACCGGCATCACGGTCTCCGCGCGCTGTTTCGACCTGTCCGGCCGCCTGCTCGCCCCCGAACAGCGCAAGACCGTCGATGTCGCCGCGTCGGCGACCACGGATGTGTTCACGGCCGGGTGGGACGGCGATCTGCCCGCCTTCCATCTGCTGCGACTGCATCTCACGGACTCCGCGGGCAGGGTGTCGGCCCAGAACACGTACTGGCGCTATCGGGACGCCCATGACATGACGGCACTGAACCGGGCCGAGCGGACCCGGGTGTCCGTGGACATCACCCGCACCGGCCGTTCGGGTCCCCGTCATGGGCTGACGGCGCGGGTGCGCAACCGGGGTGCGGCGGTCGCGGCCATGGTGCGTGTCTCGCTCCTCGACGCCGAGAGCGGTCAGCGGGTCCTTCCGACGCTCTACAGCGACAACTATCTGTGGCTGCTGCCCGGCGAGAGCAGGGATCTGACGCTGTCGTGGCCCGCCCGCGCCCTTGCCTCGGGGAAGGCGGAAGTGCGGGTCGAGGGCCACAATCTGCCCGGGGCGTCGGTGCGTACGGCAGCGCCCTGACGATCCCGTGCCTCGTGCGCGTCGCGACGCGCTGTGCTCCTGGCCGTGTCCGCGGCCAGGAGCACAGCACCAACGCCTGCTCGGGGAGTCCGCCCGGATCCCCGGCTGATCCGCGAGATCAGTTCGACGCGGAGGCGGTGGTGTGGTGCGGTCGGTTGTGCACGAGCAACGCCGCGGCGAGCGCCGCGCACAGGAACACCACGGCGATGACGGCCATACCGGCGTGCACCCCGGAGGTGAAGGCATCGGCCACGGCGGCCGTCACGCTCGGCGGAGCCGCTCCGCCGCCGGAGCCGGTGGAGACGGCGTGCTCGACGGCGGGCCAGGCGGCGCGCGGGACATGGTGGGCGCCGAGCCGGTCCGGCAGATGCGACTGGAGCCGACTGGCGAGCAGGGCACCGAGCAGGGAGGAGCCCATGACGGATCCGACCTGGCGGAAGGCGTTGACCGCTCCGGAGGCCATACCGGCGCGCTCGTGCGAGACGCTCACCAGCGCCGCAGCGGTGCTCGGGGCGGCCACCATGCCGCTCGCGGCGCCGAAGAGCGCGTACAGCCACCACACCCGTGAGTAGGGCGAGTGCGGATCCAGGGTGGTGAATCCGGCGGCAGCGGCCGCCCCCAGGAGGAAGCCCAGGGTCAGCGGCAGCTTGAAGCCGGTGCGGCGGATGACACGTCCTGTCCCGTACGCCACGATGACGTAGACACCGAAGAAGGCCAGCAGGCGCCAACCCACATCCAGCGCGCTCAGTTGCTGGACGCGCTCGTAGTAGAGCACCGACAGGATGGCGACGCCGGTGAAGCCGAACAGCGAGACGGCCGCGACGAACATGACCGCGCTGAACGACGCCGAGCGGAACAGACTCAGGTCCAGCAGCGGCGCGGAGCTGGCCCGTTCGACGAGGACGAAGCCGGTCAGGGCCGCGAAGGCGACGACCCAGGCCGTGATGATGCGTCCGCTGGTATATCCGTCGTGTCCGCCTTCGATGAGGGCGTAGACGAGGGCGGCGATGCCGACGACGGCCAGGAGCTGGCCGGGGATGTCGAGCCGGCCCCCTGGGCTCCGTGACTCGGCGACGAAGGCGCCGACCGCCATGGTGACCACGGCGAGGACGGCCGTCGACAGGAAGACGGTGTTCCAGTGGAAGTGGTCGAGCAGCACCCCGGCGATGATCGGGCCGACGGCGAGTCCTACGCCGGACGATGCCGCCCAGGCGGTGACGACTTCGGTGCGCCGGTGGGGATCGGGGAAGGCAGCGCCGAGGATGGCGAGGCTGTTGGGCAGGATGAGAGCCCCGCCGAGGCCGGAGACGAGCTGCCCGGCGATCACGCCGCTCGTCGAGTGCGCGGCATAGACAGTGACCGACCCGAGGATCAGGACCACGGCGCCGGTGAGGAAGGTCCGCTTACGGCCGTAGAGATTTCCGATGGTGCCCGCGGACATCACGAGGCTCGCCACGAGCAGGGTGTACGCGGAGGGGATCCAGACCAGCCCGGTCGGGGAGACATGCAGGTCGTCCTGGATGGCCGACAGCGCCGACACGGAGGCGGTGATCAGCAGGAAGGTCGTCATGGCGCCGAGGCACATCGCGACAAGCGTGACGGCCGGGGCGAGCCGGGAGGGTGGGCGCGGGGAGGGCCGGTCTGCGGCGCGTTCGCCGGCGTCGCGCCCGGGCGGGCCCAGGCGCGACGGTGTGGCGGACGGAGGAGGGGCGGGCACGGACTCCTCGTCTCAGCCGAGCTGCGGGTACAGAGCGGCGACGCCGCCGGGGAAGCCCGCCTGGACCTTGCGGCTGACGTCGTCGATGACGATCTCGTACGCGTCGGCGGCGATGCCGTCCACGGCCGCGCGGGCGACGTCCGCGGGGTCGCTCTTGGGCGTCGTCACATGGCGGGCCATGTCGGTGTCCATGTAGCCGACGTGGAGTCCGGCGACCCTGACGCCGTTCGGGGCGAGCTCCTGGCGCAGGGCGTTCGTCATGCTCCACTCCGCGGACTTGGCGGCGGAGTAGGGGCCGACGGCGGGGTAGCTGATCCACGACAGGACGGACAGGATGTTGAGGATCGAGCCGCCGCCACGAGCCTCGATCACCGGGGCGAATTCCCTGATCATGCGCAGGGTGCCCAGGTAGTGGGTCTCCACCTCCAGGCGGATGTCGTCCCAGCTGCCCGTCAGCAGGTCCGCTCCGGTCGAGGTGCCGGCGTTGTTGACCAGCAGATTGACGTCACCGGCCTCCTGGGCCGCCGCGGCGACGGAGGCGGGGTCGGTGATGTCCAGCCGGATCGCCTTCACACCGGGCAGGTCTATCGACTCCGGCTGCCGCGCCGCGGCGTACACGGTGGCGCCGCGGGCGACCAACTCCTGCGCGAGCACCCTGCCGAGTCCGCGGTTGGCCCCGGTGACCAGGGCGGTGGCTGTGCTGATGTCCATGATTCCTCCTGCGAGGGGGAGCGCTTCCCTGCTGGCTAACATTTACAAAAGTCAGCTGGGACGCTACCGCCTGGCTACGCATGAAGCAAGCCAGGTTAGGGTTAGGACATGACTGATCTGCTGACGGAACGCGATGCCTGGTCCACGACCAACTGCTCCATCGCCCGCGCCCTGGAGATCGTCGGCACCAGATCGGCGCTGCTGATCATGCGCGAGGCGTTCTTCGGTACTCGTCGTTTCGACGACTTCGCCAGACGTGTGGGCATCGGCGAGCCCGCCACGTCCGCACGCCTGAAGGAACTGACCGCCGCGGGACTGCTGGAACGCGTCCCCTACCGGGAGCCCGGCCAGCGAACCCGGTACGCCTACCAAATGACGGAGAAGGGCCGCGACTTCCTGCCGGTGCTCATGGCACTGCGACAATGGGGCGACACCTGGGCCGCGGACGAACAGGGCCCCTCGGTGGTCGTACGCCACAAGGAGTGCAGCGCCCCGGTCCACGCGGTTCTCCAGTGCGAGAACGGACACGACATCACGTACGGGGACACGGTCGTGGACCACGGGCCGGGCCTCATCCGCAGAAGCCAGCACAACGACTGAGCCTGGCGGCTACGACTCAATCCGGCGGTGACGGTTGACACGGCCGGGCGGCATGCGCCGACCGGGCCCGACGGCGGACCCATTGCCAACCGGCCGCCGGGGCCGCCCGCCCGTCGCACACCGCCGCTTCGAGCCGAGCGCGCCCGCATCATGCTGCCGTCATGCCGCCGTCACCAGAAAACGCTTCCTCCGGCGCAGCGGCAACGCCGGACCATGGACAGGGTGAAGTCGCCGCCTCGACGGTCCGGCGGTGAGCGAGGACGGACACATCGACTGCGTTCGGATCTTCGCGCAGGAGCGCCATCCGCCTCCCCCGACGCCAACCGCACCCTCCCCGAGCCACCCCCGCTGACGGACGGCCCTGGCCGCTGGACCGCACGGACACGCCCGACCACGCTGCGCACCCTCGGCCGCCCAGATGGTTGCAGGCGACGACATACGGCGCACTCCGCATGCTCGACTTTGATTTATCCCGCGTATGCAACTATTGTTTTCACACGTAAGCACCTCACGCAATCACCTGGAAGGCTGTCTTCCCATGCCTCTCGCGCTCCTGGCTCTGGCCATCGGGGCCTTCGGAATCGGCACCACCGAGTTCGTGATCATGGGCGTGCTGCCTCAGGTCGCGGGTGACTTCGGGGTCTCCATCCCCACCGCCGGCTGGCTGGTGTCCGGTTACGCCCTCGGCGTTGTGATCGGCGCACCGCTCCTGACCGTGCTGGGCAGCAGCATCTCCCGCAAGAAGATGCTGACGTACCTCATGGGCCTGTTCATCGTCGGCAACACGCTGACCGCCCTCGCCCCCTCCTTCGGCGTCATGCTCATCGGCCGGGTCATCGCCTCGCTCGCACACGGCGCCTTCTTCGGTATCGGCTCCGTGGTCGCCGCCGATCTGGTCGCCGCGCACAAAAGGGCCTCGGCCATCTCCCTGATGTTCATGGGACTGACCGTCGCCAACATCGTCGGCGTGCCGGGCGGCACCTATATCGGCCAGGCCCTCGGGTGGCGGACCACCTTCGCCGTGGTGGCGGCCCTCGGCGTGATCGGGCTCCTCGGTGTGGCCAAGCTGGTGCCGGAGACGGGCCGGCCCGAGACCCAGAGCATTCGCACGGAGTTCGCGGTCTTCCGGAACGTGCAGGTGTGGCTGGCCATGGCCATGACGGTGCTCGGGTACGGCGGAGTGTTCGCCGCGATCACCTACATCACCCCGATGATGACCGAGGTGGCCGGCTATCAAGAGGCCGCGGTCACCTGGCTGCTGGTTCTCTTCGGGATCGGCATGTTCCTGGGCAACGCCATCGGCGGCCGGCTGGCCGACCGCGCCCTGATGCCCATGCTGTTCACCTCACTCGGCGCCCTGGCCCTCACGCTCCTGCTGTTCACGGTGACCGCGCACAACAAGATCCTGGCCGCGCTCACGCTGACGCTGATCGGCGCCCTGGGCTTCGCCACCGTACCGCCGCTGCAGAAGTGGGTCCTCGACCAGGCCTCGGCCGCGCCCACCCTGGCCTCAGCAGCCAACATCGGCGCCTTCAACCTCGGCAACGCCCTGGCGGCCTGGCTCGGTGGCATGGTCATCGCCGCGGGCCTCGGCTACACCTCGCCCAACTGGGTCGGCGCCCTGTTGTCCGGCACCGCACTGTTGCTGTCCTTCCTGGCCGCCCATCTCAACCGACGCACACGCGCTTCCGCCCGCCTCGTGGCGGCATCCGGCGGCACGGCGCATACGCCGGCCGACGCGACGCACTGAGCGTCGCCGCGTTCTCCCCGCACCGAGCCCCTCGATTCCGGAGCCGCAGACCACCCCTTCACCGACGGCAGATCACCACCGACCGATCTGCGAGCCCGTCACCGAACTACAACCCGTGGAGTGAAACCCCTATGAGCACCACCGCCGTCACGCCGCTGACCACCCAGGACGCCGAGGCCCTGATCGCTGCCGCCCTCAGCGCCGCCGAGGCCGCCGGAGTAACCGTCAGCATCACCGTCCTCGACGCCGGCGGCCACCTCCTCGCCTTCCGCCGCGACGACCAGGCCGTGCTGATCTCCGGGGAGACCAGCACCCGCAAGGCGTACACCGCCCTCCAGCTCAACGCCCCCACCGCCGACCTCGTCGACGCGGTCAAGCCCGACGGCCCCTTCCACACCCTGCCCACCGCCCTGAACCAGCCGCTGCTCTTCATCGCCGGCGGGCTCCCCGTCCACCGCGACGGCCGGCTCATCGGCGCCATCGGTGTCGGCGGCGGTGCCCCGGAGCAGGACCACACCTTCGCCACGTCGGCCGTCGAGTCGCTGGTCTGACCCGCACCCCACCGCGATGCGCCGGCTGAACCGCGGTGACGCGGGGCTGCGGTGACGCGGAATCATGGCAGCCGGGTCCGGGCAGAATTCCCTGCCCGGACCCCGCCGCCGTTTCCCTCACAGGTGCCGTGGGCGCATGGAGAGGTCAGGCCTTGAGCGCACGGCCTGCGACCGCGAGGACAACTCGGCGCGGCGCAAGCCTGGATGACAGTACCGACAGGCGATTGCCCAGCCCCACGACCACACTCGGCGGAGTGCTGCCGCGCTCCAGGGCGCGGCGGGTCGCCGTCACCACCTGCCCAGCCGTGGCGACGCGCCCCACCATCGCATCGTGGCTGCCGACCACGTCGAAGAATTCGGTGCTGACAGGACCGGGTGACACGGCGAGCACGCGCAGCGAGGACCGACGGGTCTCGTAGGCCAGGGCCTCCGTCAGGTTCAGCACGAACGCCTTGGTGGCGCCGTAGACGGCCATGGCCGGGGTGGGCTGGTAGGCGGCGGTGCTCGCCACCGTCACCAGGGCGCCCCGGCCATCGGCCATCAGCTCGGGCAGGAAGGCCCGGGACAGTTCGGCGACCGCCCCGATGTTGAGCTGGACCATGCGGGAGATCTGCTCCGGCTCCTGATCCAGGAACGCCCCATGGCTTCCGGAGCCGGCGTTGTTGATCAGCGTCTGCACGGTGATGCCACGCGCGTCGAGTTCCGCCCGCAGATCCGCCGCGCCTCCCGGCCGGGCGAGGTCCGCGGCGATGGGGGTGGCGGTGATTCCATGGCTCTTCTCCAGCTCGGTGGCGAGCTCGTGGAGCCGGTCAAGGCGGCGGGCGACGAGAACGACGTCGGCACCTCGCTCGGCCCACTGCCGGGCGAACTCCTCGCCCAGTCCCGAGCTGGCGCCGGTGATCAAGGCCGTCGTGGATCGATAGGACATCTTGGACATCGTCGGGTGCTCCGCTCCCTAGCCGCGACATGCGGGACAATCAATGTAGGCAAGCTCATACATTGTAGTCAACCGCCAACATTGAGGAGGGCGCTGTGCCCGAAGGCTCCTACCATCACGGCAATCTGAGAGCCGCCCTGCTGGAACGGGCCGAGGCCGTGCTGAGCGAGTCCGGAGCCGTCGGCCTCTCCCTGCGCGGCCTGGCCCGCGACCTCGGCGTCAGCCATGCGGCACCGACCCGCCACTTCCGCGACCGCCAGGCCGTGCTGGACGCGCTCGTGGTCGACGGATTCGTCGAGCTCAACGGGCGCCTGCAGGCGGCCGCGGACGAACCCGGGCCGGTCGAACAGCGGCTGATCGCGCTCGGGCGGACGTACCTGGGCTTCGCCGTGGAGCGCGCCGCCCTGCTCCAGCTGATGTTCACCGCGAAACACGAGGAGCAGTCCAGCGAGGAACTGCGCGAACTCGGGCACCAGGCCCTGGAGATAGCCGCCCGTCTGATCACCGAGGCGCAGCAGAACGGCATCGTCCGTCCCGGCGACCCCGTCCGACTGGCGCAGGTCGCCTTCTCCACCGTGCACGGTCTGGCCACCCTGGCCGTCGGCGGGCTGCTCGACGACACACCCCTGGAGGAGGCCACCGATCTCGCACTGCAGGTACTGCTGGCCGGTCTGCGGGCCACACCATAGGGCCGGGGAGACGAGGTTCGGCCGGTCCGGCCCGCGCGCAGACCGGACCCAGCGACCACGAACCTTCAGGGCGCGGTGCCCGCCCTCGCCCGGCCCGACGGCGCACCCGCCGTCGGGCCGGCACCCAACGACCTCGTGACGAGCGTCACACCCCATTGTTCGAACTTCGACGCCGGCTCTGCATCCAGTCGGCGTCGATCACCGGGCGGCTTCAGAGCAGCACTCCTCCGCAGCCGTCCACTCCACTTCACCAAGGACCCCGGTACCTCCGGGGTCGCTTCGCCCCGGTCCCCGAGGAGCAGAGCGCGGCCGATCTCACCGTGCGGGCTCACTGCCGCCCGATCTGGACGGCCGCTGTCTGCGCAATGGCCCCAACCCCCTGTCCGGCGAGGACAAGGGGCACTGGTTCACCGGCTCCGGCATGCTCCACGGCATCCGGCTGCGGCGAGGACGCGCCGCGTGGTACCGCAACCGGTGGGTGCGCACACGGGAGTTGGAGGGGCACCCGTTCGTCCGCCGGGACTTCACCATCGACCTGACCGCGACACCCGCCAGCACCCATGTGATCCGCCACGCCGGCACCGTGCTGGCCCTGTGCGAGGTGGGCCTCCCCTACAGGGTCACTCCGTCGCTGGAGACCGTCGGGCCGTACGACTTCGGCGGTCGACTGAAGACCGCGATGACCGCCCACCCCAAGGAGGACCCCGCCACGGGCGAACTGCACCTGTTCGGAACCGGGTTCGCCCCGCCCTGCCTCACCTACCACCGGATCACCGCCGAGGGGCTGCTGCTCGACAGCCGCCCGATCGACGTACCGGGCCCGACGATGATGCACGACTTCGCCATCGGCGGGTGCCGAAGGTGCCGACCGTAGTCCGGCGACGACCTGCGCTCACCAGGGATCGGCCGGATGCCGTCCGCCGTGATCGCAGCGGAGCCGTGCGGCGCCCGCCACGGTCACAGCAGCCGCCGGATGTCACCGCGGACGCGGTAGAAACCGCCGGCCGCCGCGTGCAGTGCGTCCACGACATAGCGTGCCCCGGGCTCCCGTATCGCGCGCGGGAACTGGACGTTCCAGGACGCGTCGTAGCCCTCGGACACCACGTGCACGCGCAGGCGCCCGCTGTCCTGGACGCACTCGACGACGACCGCACCGGTGGGAGCGTGGCCGACGGTGGCCACCGCGCCCACGGTCGTGGCCGGCGCGTAGGTCGGCAGGGCCGCGGCGAGCTTGATGTCCCGCGCCACCGGCACCGTGCCCTGCTGCGCCGCGGCGATGGCCGCCTCGCTCGCGTCCACGCACACCAGTGAACCCGCCGTGGTCACCAGGTACAGTCGCTCGTCGCGGTACTGCATCGACAGCGCCGAACCGTCACCCGTGCCGAGCTTCCACAGGCGCGTGCCGTCCTGGTCGAAGCAGTAGACGGACGACGCCGCGTCACCGGCGAAGACGAACCGCCCGCCGGGCGAGGTGGCGCACGAGTACACCGAGCTGTCACAGGTGTAGGTCGCCTCGATCGCTCCCGTCGCCTTGGACAGCCGCTGGACCACGCGGTGTGACGTTCCCGCGTACACGGTGTCGTCCTCCTGCCAGCCGAACAGGACGCCGCCCCGGGTGGGCGTGTGCCACAGCTCGCCGCCGCCGTCGGGCGCGTAGGCGGTGACGCCCCGGTGGTGTCCGTGGTAGACGGCACGGTCGTCGGCCCGGACCATCCAGGCGTGCTCGCCCTGGCTGCGGCGGGCCCACTGGTGCTCGTCCTCGTGGTCGATGACGGTGAGCCGGCCGGCGCGGTCCGAGACGTTCAGGACGCCCTCGTGGATGTCCAGCCAGAAGATGTCGACGTCCGCGGCGATGTCGTACGCCGCGAACGGCAGTTTCGAGGACAGGTCGTAGACCCTGCCGTCGTCGCAGCCCGCGTAGATCCAGAAGTCGTCGGCGACCAGGCACTTCACGCCGTCCGGCAGGCTGAACCGGGCGAGCAGGCCACCCTCGTGGTCCAGGGTGTAGACGTCGCCCGCCTGGTTGCCCACCCAGCAGCGCTCGTCGTCGACATGGATGCCGAACGCCGAGGAACCGGTGCGGAACCGCCACAGCACGGGGGCGACCGCGCGGGCGGTGGAGGGGGCCGAGGCCACCTGACGCCGGGTCACCGGCCGCGGGGCGGTCTGTCCGGGAACGGCGGGGGCGTAACCCTTGCGGACCTTCTCGCCGACCTTCTTCGCGGCCGCGCTCCGCGCCTTCTCCGCCGTGGCGAACGTCGTCGTCTGAGTCTGCCCCCCGGCACCGATCCGTCCGTACCGCACCGTCACCACCTGGCCGTCGACGATCACTTCGTAGAACTTGTGCGCGCCGCCGCCCTCTTGCGACAGCTCCAGATACGTCGTCGACACCGTGGAACCGGCAGACATGGCAGACCCCTCCCCAGGGCGGACCCGCGGCCTCTCCGGCAGGTCCCAGTGATCAAACCGTAGGACGAGGCACTGACAATCGGCGCACTCAGACGGCCGGACCCGCTCCGAGTCGACGGTGCAGTCCACGACCGTCAGTGCCCGGTCCCACTGGGCCGGTGTGCGGCAGGGCCGTCGCGGGGACGAGGCGGTGCCGCCGTCCTCGGCGTCCAGGACCGCCAGGGCGATCAGGAGCAGACCCCGGAAGTGTCACAGCTCACGCGGGGATCCCGGGCACGCACCGGGCGGGCCGCTGGACGATTCCCGGCTCAGAGCCCGTGGAAGCGCACCTTTTGCGGCGTCCGACAGGACCTACAGGACAAAGTCAGATGATTTGGAGCGATGTCGTCCCATGCCGGACCATGGGCTCCGGCCCGGCGATCCCGGGCACCTGTTCGAGAGAGGCAGCACCACCCTATGCACGACACCGGAACCGTCCCGCAGTCGGCTCCGGCCCCGCGAGAGACCCCCGCGGCCCCCTCCCCCGCCGAGGACCCCACCGGCAGCAACGGCAGACACGCCCGCCGCTTCGGGCTGCCCGTCGCCACCGCCCTGGTCATGGGCAACATCATCGGCGGCGGCATCTTCCTGCTCCCGGCCTCCGTCGCCCCGTACGGCACGGTCAGCCTGATCGCCTTCGGCGTCCTGACCGTCGGCGCCATCGCCCTCGCCCTGGTCTTCGGGCGGCTCGCCGAGCGCGACCCGCGCACCGGTGGGCCCTACGTCTACGCCCGCGAGGCCTTCGGCGACTTCGCCGGCTTCCTCGCCGCCTGGGCGTACTGGATCACCACCTGGGTGTCGAACGCGGCACTCGCCGTCGCCGCCGTCGGCTACCTCGACGTACTGGTCCCGGTCAACGACCACCGCTGGAGCGCGTGTCTGGCCGCGCTCGCCCTGCAGTGGCTGCCCGCGCTCGCCAACTTCGCTGGCACCCGCTACGTCGGCGCGGTCCAGCTCGTCTCCACCGTGCTGAAGTTCGTGCCGCTGCTGCTGGTCGCAGTCGGCGGGCTGTTCTTCTTCGACCCGCACAACCTCGGTCCGTTCCAGGCGAGCGGCGGCAGCGCGGTCGGGGCGGTGTCCGCCGCCGCCGCGGTCCTGCTCTTCTCCTACCTCGGTGTGGAGTCCGCCGCCGTCAGCGCGGGCGAGGTCAAGAACGCCCGGCGCAATGTCGGGCGCGCCACCGTCATCGGCACCACGGGCGCGGCGCTGGTCTATCTGCTGGGCACGCTGTCCGTCTTCGGCACGGTCGCGCACGACCGCCTGGTCCACTCCACCGCGCCCTTCTCGGACGCCGTGAACGCGATGTTCGGCGGCTCCTGGGGCGGCTGGGCCGTCGCGCTCGCCGCGCTCGTGTCGATGACCGGCTGCCTCAACGGCTGGACCCTGCTGAGCGCCCAGACGCCGTACGCCGCCGCGCAGGACGGCCTGTTCCCCGCCGCCTTCGCACGCCGGCGGCGAGGCGTGCCCACGGTCGGCGTCGCCGTCACCGTCGTGCTGGCCTCGCTGCTCACGATCTCCACCTACACCTCGGGCGCGGGCAGGGTCTTCGAGACCCTGGTCCTCGTGACCACCTTCACCGCGACCGTGCCGTATCTGCTGGCCACCGCCGCACAGCTCTTCCATCTCGTCTCCGGGAGGCGCGAGCAGGTCGACCGGGTGCGGCTGACGCGGGACGCCGCGGTCGCGTCGGTCGCGGCCGCCTTCACTCTGTGGCTCGTGGCAGGCGCCGGGTACGCGGCGGTGTACCAGGGTGTTCTGTTCCTGTTCGCCGGGATCATCGTCTACGCGGTGATGGCGGCCCGCCGGACGAAGTCGGCCTGATCCCCGAGGACGGCCCGGTCGGCACCGTTCACCGCGTTCGCTGCCCCGCGATGTCGTGAACGGTGCCGTCGGCAACAGCCTGGAGCTTGTCCGGGTTGGCCACATTGTGGATCGCGGTGATACGGCCGTCGGCGTCGAAATCGAAGGTGACCGTGGCGATCACACGATCCGGTCCGCTGAACACGATGCCCGGCCCTCCGTTGAGCTGAGCGAGGTCGGCGTTCATGTCGGCGGCCTCCACGCCTTGGTAGGTGACGGTGCCGATGGCCGCGAACCAGGCGGCCACCGTGGACGCGCCCACGACCGGGCGCAAGGCCTGGCGCACCTTCCCGCCCCCGTCGGTCCACAGGGTGACGTCCGGGGACAACAGCTCCATCAGCGCGTTGACGTCACCCCCGGTCGCGGCGGCGACGAACCGCTCGGTGACGTGGCGCTGCCGCGACCGGTCGGCGGTGAAGCGAGGCCGCCGGGCCCGCACATGTTCGCGGGCGCGGTGCACGGCCTGCCGCACCGCGGCTTCGGAACGCCCCACCGCCTCCGCGATCTCGGCATGGCTGAAGTCGAAGACCTCCTTCAGCACGAACACCGCGCGTTCGAGCGGGCTCAGTGTCTCCAGCACCACCAGCATCGCCATCGACACCGACTCCGTCACGGTGGCGGCATCGGCGGCATCCCCGCCGGTGAGGATGGGCTCCGGAAGCCACGGCCCCACATAGGTCTCCCGCTGGTGCCGGGTCGAGCGCAGCCGTTCCAGCGCCAGGTTCGACACGATCCGCGTCAGATAGGCCTTGGGTTCGGCCACCTGCGAGCGGTCGGCGGCCGACCACTTGAGCCAGGCGTCCTGGACCGCGTCCTCGGCGTCCGCCGCGCTGCCGAGGATGCGGTAGGCCACCGAGAACAGCAGATTGCGATGAAGGACGAACATCTGCTGGTCGATGGTCGGGGACGGGCCGGTCACCGTGCCTCCCGGATCCGGGTGAAGCCTCCGCCGCGCGGCCAGAGCGCACCTGAGGAAGGCATCTTCTTCATACGGCCCCATGTGCGCCAAGGGGAAGCGGTCACCGTCTCCTTGTAGCGCACGGCGATGCGGCCGGTCAGGCAGAACCGTCGAGGGGAGTCGTCGGGCCGGGTGAACTGCACGACCGCATCGTGCCGGCCCAGACTCACCGGCGTGTGGTAGTAGCCGAAGCGGAACGGCTTGGGCCGCCTGCCTTTCAGCGCACGGAGGATCGCCAGCGCGGCGTGCACTCCGCTGGGCATACCGCCCTGGCAGGTGCCGTGCAGGACACCATAGCGCTGGCGGATCGCGGCCGCGTCGCCCACGGCGTACACCTCGGAATGCGACACCGACCGCAGCGTGGCGTCGGTGACGATACGGCCGCGCTCGTCGACGGTCAGCCCGGCGGTGGCCGCGAGCGGCGACACCCGCGTACCGCTCGTCCAGAGGACCGCATCGGCGGCCACGTGCTCGCCGCCGGCCAGCTCGACCCCGTCAGGCAGCACCTTGACCACCTCGACCCCGCCGCGTACTTCCACCCCCAGGCGCTGGAGTGCGGACCGCAGATACGCCCCGGCCTTCGGGTTCATGGCCGTGCCCGGATGCTGCCGGCCCAGCAGCACGACGCTCAGCTCGGGGTGCCGCTCGGCGATCTCGGCAGCCGCCTCGACGCCGGTCAGTCCGGTGCCGCCGACCACGACCGTGCCGCCGCCGAGCCGTGCCAGCCGGTCGGCCAGTGCCTTCGCGTCCCCGGTCGTGTCGAGGGTGTACGCATGTTCCTCGGCGCCCGGCAGCGCCGCGGTGTCGGCCACGCCGCCCAACGCGTACACCAGTGTGTCGTAGGGCAGTTCGCGGTCGTCGTCGATCCGTACGGTCCTCGCGTCCGTGTCGACCGCCGTCACCCAGCCGCGTACGAATCGGGCCCCCGTCCCCTCCAGCAGGTCTGGGATGCTCAGCTCGGCGAGCCGCTGCCCCGTCGCCGCCATGTGGAGCCGAAGCCGTTCGGTGAACCGCTCCTGCGCATCGACCACGGTCACCCGCACGTCCTCGCGCCCCGTGCCGCGGGCCGCGAGCTGGACGGCCGCGGACAGGCCCGCGTATCCCGCACCCAGGATCACCACATGGTGCGTGGTCGCGGCGCCTGCTGTGTGTCGTGTGCTCATTCCTCCGCCTTCCTCCACCCGCTGCTGACGACCAGGAGATGGGAGCTGCCCGTCCGTCTGTGACATGAGGGCGATGTGACGCGCGACACCATCGAAACGGGCTCACCGTGCGGGCCGGATATGTGCGCATGGCCGAGAACATCCTCCTGTACACCCGGAGTCATCCGACATGCCGCGCGACCCGCAGGTCCCGTATGCGCCAATAGCGCCCGGCCACGCCACCGTTGCACCCGCGACCGCCCGCCCGCCGGACCGCCTCGCCGCACCGTCCGTGCCGTGCGTGTATACGACGAGCGGGACGCCGTCACACCTTCGCCGCACGGTCTTCACATGAGGCACACTTCCGGCCGACGGGCCCTGCCGGCCCCGCCGGAGGGGCAGACGGTGCGCTCGCCGCATGCCTAGCCTCCCGGGCCATGCGATCACCTCTGAAGAGACGCCTGGGTCTCGCCGCCGCCCTTGCCTTCGTCCTCGCCGTCTTCGGACTCGCCCCCAGCGCGAACGCGGCCGATCCCGCGCCGGCCGCGCTGACGTTCGCCACCGACAGCAGCACCACCACCCCCGGGGGCACGGTGAACCTGTCGATGACGATCACCAACAACAGGACCTACGACATCTGGTTCGTCTACCAGACGATCGACCCGACCTGGCTGACCACCCAGCGCCCCGACCTGAAGTACAGCTTCACCGGCTGCAGCCTGGCCACGGCGGCCGGCAGCACCCCCTGTTCCGGCACCGGCCCGGCCAACCTCGGCAGCAACTACGGCGCCACCATCCCGCCCGGACAGAGCCGCACCGTCACGCTGACGCTCAAGGTCGCCGCCGACTCCGGCTGCAACGGCAACATCGGCTTCTACTCGTACTACTACGCCGAGTTCAGCGACAGCACCAACACCAACGGCGGTCCGGTCTACTCGCCCGACACACGGGTGCTCTGCTCCTGACGAACCCCCGGTTCCGCGGTGGGCTGACCTGAATTCAGCCTGTGATCGGGCACCCACCGCGGTCCGGACCTCTGGCACCTCGACCGGCGGACCCCTGGGTCCGCCGGCGCGCCGCTCGGGTCCCGGACCAGCGCACGCGACCCTCGACGCACCCTTCCGGCCCGGGCGGCCCCGGTGCAACAGAATGCCGAATTCCGTTGCAGTGGCGCCTAGTTGGTCACCTTCACTTTTCCGTCATGTTTCGCCACAGGACCACGAAAGCTACACAGAGCCATCACCATGTACGCGACGAGAGCGTCGACGACCGGCTTCTGAGGGGGTGCCGGCGTCACGTCAGGGGGTGCGTCCGCTCCATGGGAGCTGTACTCACCCCTGCCCGGGGAGGGGACTTCACCGCATGAAGCGGACCATACGCACGAGCGCGCTGACGGTGGGCGCACTCATCGCCGCGCTGGGCCTGCCGGCCGGAACGGCCCACGCCGACACCGCGGCACCCCGCATCGACCTGCGGGTTCTGCTGGTGAGCGACGGCGGCCCGGCCACCGAGGCCATCGCGGCCGAACTGGACGCCGCGGGAACGCCGTACACCGAGATCGACCTCGGCCGGTCCGACCGGCCGGCCATCGACGCGGGTTTCCTCGCCGACACCGTGGACGGCCGGCCCCGCGCCAAGTTCCAGGCCGTGGTCCTGCCCGACGACAACCCGTTCGCGGCGGGCTCCGCCGAGATGGCGGCGCTCGCGACCTACGAGCAGACGTACGGGATCCCGCAGGTCGACGCCTACACCTATGCGCGCCCCGAGGCCGGCCTGCAGTATCCGGCCTACGGCGGCTACTCCGGGAGCCTCGACGGCGTCCAGGCGGAGGTGACCGACGCCGGCAAGGCAGGGCCCTTCGGCTATCTCGACGGAGCGGTGCCCTTCGAGGACAACTCCCCGACCGTGAGCGAGAGTTACGCCTATCTCTCGACCCCCGCCGCCGGCGCGGACTTCACCCCGTACGTCGACGCGCCCATCCCGGGCACGTCGAAGCGGGGGTCACTGGTGGGCGAGTACCGGCACGACGGGCGGCGCGAGCTCGTCGTCACCTTCGTCTACAACCAGTACCAGCAGCAGTTCCGGCTGCTGGCCCGCGGCATCGTGGAGTGGATGACCTCAGGAGTCCACCTCGGGGCTTCCCGGAACTACTTCGCCGTGCACGTCGACGACGTCTTCGCCGCCGACGACCGCTGGGACACCCAGCTCAACTGCACACCGGGAGACGTCGACTGCACCAATGGCGCGGGCACACCGAACCCGATCCGCATGACCTCCGCGGACGTCGACTACGCCACCGCCTGGCAGAAGAGCCACCACTTCACCCTCGACATGGTCTTCAACGGCTCCGGCAGCGTGGACCAGCGCGAGGACAACAACGGCGTGGACCAGCTCGCCGACAAACTGATCGCCGACCGTGACCAGTTCCGCTGGGTCAACCACACCTACACGCACGCCTTCCTCGGCTGCGAGCAGGACACCACCGTGGTGCCCTGGAGATGCGTCACCGGCGCCGACGGCAGCACCACATGGGTCAGCCGCACCACCATCTCCGACGAGATCGCGAACAACCGGGCCTGGGGGGTCGCCGCCGGACTTCCGCTGGACGGCAGCGAGTTGGTCACCGGTGAGCACTCGGGGCTGAAAGTGCTGCCGCAGCAGCCCGACGACAACCCCGATCTCGCCCCCGCCCTCGCCGACAACCACGTCACCTGGCTCGCCTCGGACAACTCGCGCGAGTCCGGGCAGCGCCCCGTCGGTGCGGCCCTGACGGTCCCCCGCTACCCGATGAACATCTTCTACAACGCCGGCCACAAGGCCGAGCAGGTCGACGAGTACAACTGGCTGTACACCAGCCGCGCCCAGGGCGGAAGCGGCACCTGCGAGGACAACCCGGCCACCACCACCTGTCTGCCGGCACCCCTGGACACCGCCACCGGCTACAGCGACCACATCGTCCCGCTGGAGACCCGGATCGCCCTCGGCCATGTGCTGTCCAACGATCCCAAGCCGCACTTCATCCACCAGTCCAACCTGGCCGAGGACCGTATCGGCTACCCGGTCCTGAGCGGTGTCCTCGACGGGTACGACGCCCTGTTCTCGGACAACACCCCCGTGGTGAACCTCCGGATGAAGGACATCGGCACCGAGTTGCAGCGGCGCGCCGCCTGGCAGGCCGCCCTGCGGGCCGGGCAGGTCACCGCCTATCGCGTGGGCGGCACCGTGACGATCCAGGCGCCGAGCGGCGTGGCGGCCACCGCGACCCTGCCCAGTGGCACCCAACTGGCGGGCGGTGCCTTCGGCACGGCGTACGCGGGCGAGGTGTCCGGCTGGGCGCCCTCGTCCGGCTCCCCGCTCAGCCTCACCCTGCCGGCCTCCGCCGCGGCCCCGGCCGCCCATGCCACCCGGCCCGTCCGGGCCACCGGCCCCGCCCCCGGCACCCGCGTCCCCGTGGGGGTCGAGCGACAGGTCCCCTTCACCGCGGACCACTGAACGGCGCACCGACCGAAGGTCCCGGCCGCCCACCGGCGGCCGGGACCGGCACGACCACCCCACACCTCGGCCGTGGAGCACATCGATGCACGTTCACCACGGCGCGCGACGCCCCGGCGCGACGCGCGTCACTCTGCTCACCGAAGGCACCTACCCGCACAGTCACGGCGGCGTCAGCGTCTGGTGCGACCAGCTCGTCCAGGGCATGCCCGACCTCGACTTCGACGTCCTCGCCGTCACCGGCACCGGACGCGAGCCCGTCGTGTGGGACCTGCCCGCCCAGGTCGCGAGCGTCCGGTCCGTCCCGATGTGGGGCGCCCCACCGGAGGGCCGGGCGCCGCGAGGTCGCGCTCGCAACCGGCTCGTCACCGCCTATGAGCGGTTCCTGACCGCGCTGCTCGATCCCTGTGCCGAGGACGGCTTCGCCCCGGCCCTGTACGACCTGGCACGGGCCGCGGCGGACGGGGCGCTCAGCCCGTTCCTGCGCGGCGACCGGGCGGTCGCGATCCTGAGCGGGGTGTGGAACCGTCCGGGCCTGGCCGTACGCGAGGCCCGCCCGACCCTGCACGACGCGCTGACCGCCACCGCCCTGTTGGAACACGCCCTGCGTCCCCTGGCCGCGCCGCCGCCGCGGGACGGGGTCGCGCACGCGGTCAGCGGCGGCGTCGCCGTCCTGCCGGGTCTGGCCGGGCTGGAACGGTACGGCGTTCCGCTGCTGTTGACCGAGCACGGGGTCTATCTGCGGGAACGTTACCTCGGTTACCGCACCGCCCCCTATCGCTGGCCGGTGAAGGCCGTCGTCCTCGGCTTCTTCCGGTTGCTGGCGGAGGAGAGCTACCGCCGGGCGGCCCTGATCACACCGGGCAACCGTTACAACCGGCTGTGGGAGGAACAGGGCGGCGCCGCCCCGGAGTCCATCCGCACCGTGTACAACGGCGTGGACCCCGCCGCGTTCCCGCCGGCCGGACCCGAACCGGAGGCACCCACTCTCAGTTGGGCCGGCCGAGTCGACCCGATCAAGGACCTGGAGACCCTCATCCGCGCGTTCTCCCTCGTCCGGGAGCGCATACCCGGGGCCCGGCTCCGGCTGTTCGGCGGGACGCCCCGTGGCGGGGAGGCCTACCGGGAGCGGTGCGAGGCGCTGGCCGCCGGACTCGGGCACGCGGACGCCGTCACCTTCGAGGGCCGGGTCGACGACATCAAGGACGCCTACGCGGCGGGCAACGTCGTGATGCTCTCCAGCATCAGCGAAGGTTTTCCGTTCACCCTGATCGAGGCCATGTCGTGCGGGCGGGCGACCGTCTCCACCGACGTCGGCGGAGTGCGGGAGGCCGTCGGCGACACCGGCCTCGTGGTGCCGCCGCGCGATCCCGCGGCCATGGCCGCGGCGGCGCTGGAGCTGCTGGGCGCGCCCGGGCGCCGCCGGGCGATGGGCGAGGCGGCGCGGTTGCGGGTGATCGAGCGGTTCACCCTGCGGCAGACCATCGACACCTTCCGCGCCATCTACCTGGAACTGGCGGCACTCCCCCGTACCTCATCGGCGTACGTGTCTCCATCGCCTTCGCCGTCCCCGGCTCCCTCCCCGGCTCCGTCCAAATCGGCAGTTGTGCCCACGCCCACGCGTCCGGGGGCGGCGGCCGACGCGGACGCCCCGGCCTCGGTGGCCGCCGACGCGAGGAGTCTGGCCGGATGAGCGGGCCGATGGCGCTGGAGCCGGGCGGGACCGAACAGGACACGCTGGCACTGCGGTTGGCCGGAACCAGGAGACGTGCGCCGCGTCCCCGCCCGGCCGACGACAGCACCCTCACGCTGCGGCAGCCGGGGCAGGGCCCCGACGAGGACGCCGTCAGCCGACTGGCCGCCGAACTGGCCGACCGCATCGGTCCCGCAGTCCATCCCTACGAGGTGGCCGCGCTGCTGGAGGCGGAGGGCCTGTCCGCTGACGTGATCAGAGAGCGGTACGGGCATCCGAACCTGTTCTCGCTCGCCGCCGCGCTCTACGAGCGGGTGCCACGGGTCTTTCCCGAGCCCGCGCCGGTGCCCGACCCCTGGCGTCCGGACGCCGTGCGCTGTCTGCTGCGGGGCGTGCTGTTCGCGCTGCCGGGGCTGGCGTATCTGCTCACCGCACCCCTGTGGCATCCCGGCCGGCACGCCGCCGTGCTCGTGGTGGCCGGACTCGTGTCCTGGGCCTGGGGGCAGGCTCTGGGCCACCGTGCCCATCTGCGGATGGCGGCCGGGCGCCGGGAGGCCGGGCGGACGCTCCTGACCGGCGCGCCGACGGGGGCGGCGCTGGCCACGGCACTCGCCGCCCTGCCCGCCGGGGGCGGCCCGGTCACCCTGGCGGCGGCCGCACAGTCGCTGTACCTGGCGGCAGCGGGCGTCCTGCTGGTGCTGGGCCGGGAACGGCTGCTGCTGGCCGCATTGTCGCCGCTGGTCGCAGGGACCGCCGTACTCCCGTGGTGGGAGCCGGGCGCACCGCTGCGGGTCGGACTGCCGATGCTGGCGCTGGCCGGGACGCCGGCCGCCGCAGGCCTGGCCCTGAGGCAGGTCCTCGCCACCCCGCCCGCGGTCGGCGGCAGCCGACCGCGGCTGCTGTCGTCGCTGCCGTACGGCCTGTTCGGACTGGCCGCGGGCACGCTGGTGCTGTTGGAGGGGCGACGGGAGCCGTACGCCGTGATCGTGCTGACCGTGAGCATGGGACCGGCGGAATGGCTGCTGTACCGCTACCGAGGGCTGTCGGTGTCCGCGCTGCGCGCGACCGCGACACCCGCCGGATTTCTGCTGCGTTCGGCTGGCGTTCTCGGCCTCTGTCTCCTCGCCTACGTCCTTCCGCTGCTGCCCGCCGCCCTGCTGACCGGGGCCGAGCCGACCGCGCTGCTGCTCCTTGCGGCCACCCTGTGGACCGCGCTGCTGCTCCAGGCGTTCGGGGCGGCCTGGCCCTCGGCGGTGATCTGCCTCGCGGCCGCGGCCGCCGCCGGGACGGTCACGCTGCTCCGCCTGCCACCGGGCCCGGCGATCCTGCCGCTCGGCTGCGGCGCCGCCGCGCTGTGTCTGGCGGTGTGCGCGCTGCGCCTGCTGGGACGGCCCGCCCCGCACGCCTGATGAACCGGCCTGTGCGCGCTGCCCGTGCCGCCCTCCGGGTGCCGCACGGGGCACCGCGCGTCCCCGCACCACCACGCCCACCCAACCCATCGGAAGGAAACACGAGTTGACCTCCGCACCGCTCGCCGCCGTCACCGGAGCCGAGGGCTTCATCGGCTCCCATCTCACCGAGGCGCTGGTCGCCTCCGGGCACCGGGTCAGGGCCATGGTCCTGTACAACTCCTTCTCCTCCTACGGCTGGCTGGAGACGCTCGCCCCGGACGTCCTCGACCAGGTGGAGATCGTCCTGGGCGACGTCCGTGACCCCGGCTCGGTCCGCAGCCTGCTCGAAGGCGCCGATGCCGCCTACCACCTGGCCGCGCTCATCGCGATCCCGTACTCCTACCGGGCGCCGCACAGTTATGTGGACACCAATGTCACCGGCACGCTGAACGTGCTGGAGGCGGTGCGCGCCCTCGGCACGCCCCGGCTGGTGCACACCTCCACCAGCGAGACGTACGGCACCGCGCAGACCGTGCCGATCACCGAGGACCACCCCATCAACACCCAGTCCCCGTACGCCGCTTCGAAGGCGGGCGGGGACCGGCTGGCCGACAGCTACCATGCCAGCTTCGACACGCCGGTGGTGACGCTCAGACCGTTCAACACCTTCGGGCCGCGTCAGTCGATGCGCGCGGTGATCCCCACCGTCATCGGCCAGGTGGCGGCGGGGAAGCGCACGATCGCCCTCGGGGATCTGCGTCCCACGCGGGACTTCACCTTCGTCAAGGACACCGCGCAGGCGTTCCTCGCGGTGGGCGGCGCACCGGCCGAGCGGGTCGTGGGCCGTACCTTCAACGCCGGTACCGGCGGGGAGATCTCGGTGGGCGACCTGGTCGCGCTGATCGGCAAGGTGATGGACACCCCGCTGGACGTACGGGAGGACGAGGAACGCATCCGGCCCGCGAACTCGGAGGTGATGCGGCTGGTCGCGGACGCCTCCCGGCTCGCCGCGGCGACAGGCTGGCGGCCCGCCCACACGCTGGAGGAAGGCCTCGCGCACACCGTGGAGTTCTTCCGCGACCCGGCCAACCTCGCCCGGTACAAGACCGGCATCTACAACATCTGACCCCGACCGGCACGTCGTTCCCCGGCACCCACGAAGGAGGAGCCCCATGCACGCAGTGATCCTGGCGGGAGGCAAGGGCGTCCGGCTGCGGCCCTACACCACCGCGCTGCCCAAGCCGCTCGTCCCCATCGGCGACGAGCACGCCATCCTGGAGATCGTGCTGCGCCAGCTCTCCACGGCCGGCTTCACCCACTGCACGCTCGCCATCGGCCATCTCGGCGAGATCATCCGCGCCTACGTCGGTGACGGCTCCCAGTGGGGCCTGACCGTCGACTACGCCACCGAGGAGAGCCCGCTCGGCACCATGGGCCCGTTGCTGAACCTGCGCGACCGGCTGCCCGAGACGTTCCTGGTGATGAACGGCGACGTCCTGACCGACCTGGACTACGCCGACGTGCTGCGCACGCACCGGGACTCCGGCGCACCGCTGACCATCGCCACGTACGCCCGCAAGGTGCACATCGACTTCGGAGTGCTCACCACGGAGTCCAGCAAGGTCGTCGCCTTCACCGAGAAGCCCAGCATGGACTACCGCGTCTCCATGGGGGTCTATGGGGTCTCCCGTAGGACGCTCGACGGCTACACCCCCGGGCTGCCGCTGGGCTTCGACGAGCTGGTGCTCGACCTGCTGTCGGCTCAGAGACCGCCGCACGCCTACGATTTCGACGGCTACTGGCTGGACATCGGCCGCCCGGACGACTACGACCGGGCCAACGCCGAGTTCACCACCCGCAAGTCGCTTCTGCTCAAGGGAGCCTGAGCACCACATGCGCATTCTCGTCCTGGGCGGAACCGGGTATCTGGGCGGTCACCTCGTCGAACGGCTGCGGGCCCGGCCGGGTGCGCTGGTCCTCGGCGGTGGCCGTTCGCCCGGCGCCGACTTCGCCGTCGACCTCGCCTGCGACCGGCCCGAGGCCCTCGCGCGGACCCTGGCGTCGGCGGCGCCCGACGCGGTGGTCAACTGCGCGGGCGCCACCGGCGGCGACGCCGTGACCCTCGCCGAGGTCAACGCCCGTGGTCCCGCGGTGCTGTGTGCCGCGCTGCGGGAGGCGGCGCCCGCGGCGCGCCTGGTCCATCTGGGCTCGGCCGCCGAGTACGGCCCGGGCGTCCGGGACACCCGGGTGACGGAGTCGGCGGCCACCCGGCCGGTCACCCCGTACGGTGCGACCAAGCTCGCGGGCACGGTCGCCGTGACCGCCTCGGGCCTGGACGCGGTGGTGCTGCGGGTGGGCAACCCGGTGGGGCCCGGTGCGCCGTCCACCGGGCTGCCGGGCCGGATGGCCGCGCTGCTGCGCGCGGCCGGAGCGGACCCGGAGGCGGTGTTGCGGCTCGGCGATCTGTCGGCGTACCGCGACTTCGTGGACGTGCGCGATGTCGTCCGGGCGGCGGAACTGGCGGTGGCCGCGCCGGGCCCGCTGCCCCCGGTCCTCAACATCGGCGCAGGCCATGCCGTCGCGGTTCGGGAACTTGTGCGGGGACTGGCCCGCACGGCGGGTTTCCGGGGGCGGATCGAGGAGAACGCGGGGGGGTCGGTGCGCTCGGCCGACGTGTCCTGGCAGTGTTCGGACATCACCGCCGCGAACGAGGCCCTCGGCTGGCGGCCGTCCCGCACTCTGGACGACGCGCTCGCCACGCTCTGGGCGGCCACGGCCGAGGACTCCCGCCCCCATCCGGAAGGCGAGCACGCCCTGTGACCCTGCTGGTTCCGCTGTACGTGCACCCCGCCGAGGATCCGGGCGCCTGGCACCGTCTGATCACGGCCGCGGCCCGCACCTACGCCATCGTGCTGAACCCCGCGAACGGACCGGGCACGGACCCGGACCGGGCGTTCACCGCGGTGGCCGAGGCGTTGCGGGCGGCCGGGGCCCGGCTGCTCGGCTATGTGGACACCGACTACGGCCACCGCGACCGTGCCGAGATCGCCGAGGACCTGCGCCGGCACCAGCGGTGGTACGCGGCCGACGGCTGCTTCCTGGACCGGGTGACCGCGACACCGGGCGGGCTGCCGGCGTGCCGTCGGCTGGTCCGCTCCGTGCGCCGGCTCGGCGCGAGAACGGTCGTGCTCAATCCGGGAGTTCACCCGGCGCCCGGATACGCCCGGCTCGCCGACCTCACCGTCACCTTCGAGGGCCACTGGTCGACGTATGTGTCGGCGTTCAGCAGACCACGGTGGACTGCGCGGCAACCTTCCGAGCGGTTCTGCCATCTTGTGTACGGGGTGCCTGAGGCCCTGGTGCCGCTCGCCGTGCGCACCGCGCACGAACGCGGCGCGGCGGTCTGCGGTCCTGTGACCGGCGAACCTCCCAACCCCTGGGCCGAGTTGACCCCCGCACTGACCGAGATGGAGCGATGAAGAGCACGGTATGCGCCCGCGTCACCCTGGCGGCCGCGGTGGCGGCATCCGTACTGACCGGATGTTCTGCCACGGACGGCGGGCACGCCACGGACGGCGCGCGCGACGGCGACCGGCCGGCGAAGGCCCCCTGGCGGCCACACCCCGGACTGGCCTGGCAGTGGCAGCTCGACGGGAAGGTCGATGCCTCGGCCGACGTACCCGTCTACGACATCGACGGCTTCGAGAACTCCGCGGCGGACGTGGCCCGTCTGCACCGCGCCGGACGCAAGGTGATCTGCTATGTCAACGTGGGCGCCTGGGAGGACTTCCGTCCCGACAAGGACGTCTTCCCGCGCTCGCTGCTCGGGAGGTCCAACGGCTGGTCGGGCGAACGATGGCTGGACATCCGCCGCCGCTCGGTGCTGCGCCCGATCATGGCGCGGCGCTTCGACATGTGCCGTACCAAAGGCTTCGACGCGGTGGAGCCGGATCTGGTCGAGGGCTACGGCAACAAGACCGGCTTCCCGCTCATCGCGCGTGACCAACTCGCCTACAACCGCATGATCGCGGACCTCGCCCACGAGCGCGGACTGTCGGTCGGCCTCAAGAACGACCTCCCGCAGATCCCGCGCCTCGTGCGCGACTTCGACTTCGCAGTGAACGAGGAGTGCGCCCAGTACGACGAGTGCGCCCAGCTCACTCCGTTCATCAAGGCCGGCAAGGCGGTCTTCCACGTCGAATACGCCGAGCCGACCGAGAAGTTCTGCGCCGAGTCCCGTCGGTTGAAGCTGTCGTCGATGCTGAAGAAGCCGGAGCTGGGCGTGTGGCGCAAGCCCTGCTGACCCGGGCCCGGCCGTGCAGCGACGTAGGGATTCGGTGTGACGTGCGCAACCCCACCCGAATGAAACGCCCTGAACTGGCAACGTTCCCTCTCATGCCCTATTCCCAAACCCCCGGCAGGTGACGACGATGACGACGGCGACCAGGGCGACCCGGACGCTGCCCGCCACCGCCACTGCGGCCACCCCCAGAACTCCCCCGCGCTCGTCGGTGCCCTCGCTGCCGTCCCTGACCGGGCTGCGGTGGATGGCCGCGCTCCTGGTCTTCGGACTGCACGTGCGCAACTTCGGCTACTTCGGCGGCACCGGCGGCCGCATCATGACGTGGGGATTCGGGGCGGGCGCGACCGGAGTGTCGTTCTTCTTCGTTCTGTCAGGATTCGTCCTGATGTGGTCCGCTCGGCCGGGCGACCGGACGCTCACCTTCTGGCGGCGCCGCATCGCCCGTATCTATCCGGTCCATCTCGTCACCGTGGCGATCGCGCTGCTCATGGCCTGCACGCTGGACCATGGGGCAAGACCGGAACCGCTTCAGGGAGTGGCGAACGTTCTGCTGGTGCACTCCTGGTGGCGACCGTGGTGGCAGACACTGGACCCGGTCAGCTGGTCCCTGGCCTGCGAAGCGTTCTTCTACGCCGCCTTCCCGCTGCTGGCGCTGCTGGTGCGGCGTCTGGGCGCCCGGGGAGCGGTGGCGCTGGCCGGGGTGTCGGTGCTGACAGTCGTGGTCCTGAGCCGGGTGGACGCCCACCAGTGGCTGAGCCAGCCGGTCAATTCACTGCCCGCCGCGCGTCTGCCGGAGTTCGTCCTCGGCGCCGCCGTGGCACGCCTGGTGATCCTCGACCGCTGGCGGGGCCCCGGCCTGGAGGCCTCACTCGCCGTGGCGATCATCGGCTACTTCTTCGTCCCTCAGGTCACCGCCGGGTACCCGGCCACCCCCTGCACCCTCATCGGCTTCGCTCTGCTCATCCCGGCCGCGGCCGTCGCGGACCTGCGGGACCTGCCCTCGCTGTGGCGGCATCGGCGGCTGGTGCGCCTGGGGGAACTCTCGTTCGCCTTCTACATGGTCCATCTGCTGGTGCTGCGCGCCGGCACCCACCTGCTGGGCCCCTCCCCCCGCTTCGGGCTGCCGACGGCGCTCGCCGTCACCGCCGTCGCGTTCGCCCTGTCGCTCGGGCTGGCCTGGGTTCTGTACGAGGCGGTGGAACGTCCCGGGCGACGGCTGCTGCTCCGCAAGCGCCGCTCCGCCCCGCAACGGCCGGCCAAGGCGCCGGAGCCCGGATCCCGCGCCCTCGACGCCCCGGCCGAGGCACCCGCCCGCTCGGCCCCGGCCGTCGGCGGCGGACCCGGATCCGGTACCGACCGGGCCGACGACGGGGCCGGTCATCGTCCGTCGGTGCCGAGTCCGGACAGCCGGCACGACCCTCGCGACGGCCGGGAGACCCGCCGGATCGAATGACCCCTGTCAGGTCCGCCGCTGCTCCTGGGCGGGGCCCCGCACGGCGAGGAGCGCGGCGCCGAAATCCGTCGCTGTGCGCGGGTCGGACAGGGACCGGCCGGTGAGTTCCTCGATACGGCGCAGCCGGTAGCGGACGGTGTTGGGGTGGACGAACAGCTCCTCGGCCGCGTCGGCGACGGAGCCGGCCGCGGCGAACCAGTGCTCCAGTGTGGCCAGGAGGCGGGCTCGTTCCGCGGCCGGGAGGTCGAGGAGGGGTCCGAATGCGACCTTCACCAGATGGGACGCCTCTGCCGGGGCGGCGGCCACGACCATCGCCAGGGGTCTGTCGTCGAAGCGGGCGACCCCTGGGCCGCTGCCGGGCAGGCTGGCGAGGGCCAGCCGGGCGAAGCGCAGGGCCTGGGGTGTCTCGCGCAGGGACTGGAAGCCGGGGCTGACGCCCACCCGGGCGTGGGCCCGGCGCAGAATGCGCAGGCCGGTGGTCTCCGCCGTCTGCGTGGTCAGGGCGACCAGCCCGATCTGCTGATCCGGCAACAGCCGCCAGGCGGAGGGAAGATGGGCCTGGCGGAGCGCGGATTCGATACCGACCAGCGGCTCGGTGCCGGGTGCCGCGGATTCGGCCGCGACGACCGCGTACGGTCCGTGTTCGGGCAGGCCCAGTTCTCGGGCCGCCTCCCAGAGCGTGGTGCGGTCGGCGATGACGCCGGTGAACAGCGCTTCCACCAGCGCGGACCGCCGGGCCTGCCGTTGCAGGGTGAGTTCGGCGGTGGTCTCGCGATGGGCCTCCGCCACCGCCTCGGCGTAGCGGCCGAACAGCGACCAGATCTCGGCGGAGTGAGCCACCAACTGGGCGTCCGAGACGTCCGGATGGCGATAGGCCTCCTCAAGGATCTCCGACCACAGGAACTCGAAGCCGATCCGGTAGGCGTGCAGGGCGTCGGCCAGTGGCATGCCCTGTTCCGCGCGGACCCGGCCGGTCTCCCGGGCCGGGAGAGGGTCCGGCGTGGCGGCGTCACACAGATGTCTGAGGACCAGGTCGGTGTTGGCCGTGCACGAGTGCCGGAGCGAGTCGAAGGGGATGAGCGCCTCGTCCTGGTAGGCGACGACATCCGCGCGGATGCGCTCCGCGATGCGCTCACCGAGTTCCGGCAGCCGTGCATGGAGCGCCCCGGCCACACCCACGAAATCCATCGGCGCAGTGTAACGCCCTGTTTTTGTTCCCGGGAACAAAGCCGGGGAGGCGACTCTGTCGCCCGCCCCATGGATCGTGGCAGTCGGCCACTGCACGATGTCGTGCACGTGAACAGCGGAGTTCAGCGGCGACATGCGTGGAGGCTGGGTCATGCCCAATCTGGCGGAGTTCCTCACACGGACGGCACAACGGCAGCCGGAGCGTCCCGCGCTGCGTCTGGACACGCAGATCACCACGTACGCCGAGCTGGACGAGCGCAGTGCCCGGGTCGCGGCACTGCTGCGCGCCGAGGGTGTGCGGCCCGGCGACCGGGTGGCCCTGATGCTGCCGAACGTCCCCGAGTTCGTCGTGCTCTACTACGGCATCCTGCGCGCCGGGGCCATCGTCGTGCCGATGAACCCGCTGCTGAAGGCGCGGGAGACCGGGTACCAGCTCGGGGACTCGGGCGCGGCAGTGCTGTTCGAGTGGTACCGGGCGCCGGGCGAAGGGGAGCAGGGAGCGGCGGCCGCGGGCACGCGGCACATCGTCGTCGAGCCCGCTTCCTTCGCCGGGCTGCTGTCCGGGCACGAGCCGCTCAAGGCGGTGACGGAGACGGCCGGCGACGACGTGGCCGTACTGCTGTACACCTCCGGCACCACGGGACGGCCCAAGGGCGCCGCGCTCACCCATGCCGGACTGCGGCACAACACCGAGGTCAACACCGAACACGTGCAGCGGATGACGGCGCAGGACGTGGTGGTCGGCTGTCTGCCGCTGTTCCATATCTTCGGCCAGATCTGCGCCATGAGCGTGGCCGTCCACAGTGGCGCCTCGCTCACCCTGATCCCGCGTTTCGACCCGGGGACCGTTCTGGAGGCCATCGTCCGGGACGGGGCCACGGTCTTCGACGGGGTCCCGACGATGTACGCGGCGCTGCTTCAGCATCGGGCGGAGGTGGATGTGCCGACGCTGCGGATGTGCCTCTCCGGGGGTGCCTCGCTGCCGGTGGAGGTCCTGCACGGTTTCGAGCGGCGGTTCGGCTGCCCGGTCCTGGAGGGCTTCGGCATGTCCGAGACCAGCCCGGTGGTCACCTTCAACCACCTCGACCGGCCCCGCAAGGCCGGGTCCATCGGTACCCCGATCCAGGACGTGGAGGTCCGGCTGCTCGACGACGAGGGGCGGGATGTTGGCCCCGGCGAGGTCGGTGAGCTGGCCGTGCGGGGACCCAACGTGATGAAGGGGTACTGGAATCTGCCCGAGGCGACCGCGGCCGCCGTCCCCGACGGCTGGCTGCGCTCCGGCGACCTCGCCCGCCAGGACGAGGACGGCTACCTCTACATCGTCGATCGCAAGAAGGACATGATCATCCGTGGCGGGTACAACGTCTACCCGCGCGAGATCGAGGAGGTGCTGCACGAGCACCCGGCCGTCGCGCTCGCGGCCGTGGTGGGCGTGGAGCACGAGCGGCTCGGCGAGGAGATCGCGGCCGCGGTGGTGCTGCGCAAGGGCGCCCGGGCCGACGCCGAGGAGCTTCGGCAGTTCGTCAAGGACCGCGTGGCGGCGTACAAGTACCCGCGCCTGGTGTGGCTCGTGGAAACCCTGCCGACCGGCCCCACCGGCAAGATCCTCAAGCGGGAGATCAGCGCGCCGACGGGGTGACCGAGGGCAGGAGACGCTCGCCTTCGGAGGTGCGGTCGTGGGTCAAGGTCACGGCGAGACGAAGAAGGTGAACCGGTCCGTCAGCAGGTCCCGCAGATCCTCGGGCAGGGCCGATTCCGGCTCCAGGCCCCGCCAGGCCACATCCCCGGCGTACCCGGGGCGGACGGCGGGATCGAGCAGTCGACGAGTCGCCGAACCGATGCCGTCGGCGGCCACGAGGAAGTCGCCCCGTGCGGTGTACCCGTCGGCGAACTCCGCCGTGACCTCGAAGCCTTCCACCCCGACCCGCCGCAGCGCGCTGTCGAGGCGGTAGCAGACCCCGGCCAGGGGGTCCCGCAGCGCCCGGTAGAGCGTGTCCCAGGCGGTCATCAGCTGGGGCGCCGCATAGCGGGCGGGACGGCCGTGGATATGGAGCTGCTGGCGTTCGTGCAGCTCCACACTCACCGAGCCCGCGGACATGCCGAGGCGGACCAGCAGTGCCTCCACCTCGGGCTGCATGACGATACCGGCACCGCGGGCCTCCATCCGGCCGGCGGAACGCTCGTACACAGCCGCATCGGCCCCGACGGCCCGCATCTCGTGGGCGGCTGCGAGCCCTCCGAGGGATCCGCCGATGATCAGAGCCTTGAACATGGTGCCTTCCCGCCGTCGGTCCCGGGTGCGCCGCTCGGTGCCTCCATGCTCGTCGGGAGGAGCGCAGGCCGCACCCGCTTGATGATCGCCGGAAGGGGTGTCGCCCGGTGGGAGACACCCCTTCCGCACGGTGTTCGGGCCGCCGCGGGGACGCCCCCGGGCGCCTCAAGGACCCGGAGGCATCAGCCCGTCAGCGGGCCGGTTGCCGCACGACGGTCAGCGAGACCGGGATCGGCGGCACCCAGTACGGCGTGTCACCGAGCGGGATCACCGACGCCGTCCAAAGGCCCGGCTGCCCGATGGCACGGGCGTCCAGGGTCACCGTGAACGAGGCACTGCGGCCCGGAGGCAGGGTCAGCCGACCGGGGCTCTCCGACAGCCAGTCCACGTCCGTCTCCGTCTCGTCCCAGCCCGGCAGTTGCCGCGCGGTTGCCACGGGGATCGGGAAGCGGCTCTGGCTGCTGCCGCCCACCTGGTACATGCCCGGGGCGGCGCCGCCCCGGTAGAGCGCGGTCGGGGCGTCGGGCAGCCGGGTCCAGCTGTCGGTGCCCGGATCGTAGGCGTAGCCCTCGGCGGTGAGGACCCGGTTCACGCCGACCCGCTTGAAGCCGCCCGAGACGAGAAGGTGTCCGTTGGCGGCGGTATGGGCACCGGTCGCCAGCCCCACCGGCATTCGGGCGATCGGCTGCCAGCTGTCGTGCGCGGGGTCGTAGACGTAGGCGGCGTCCGTCTCGACGTAGTCGTGGGTGCCGCCGGCGCAGTAGACCTTGCCCTCGATCGCGCCGCAGGACGCCCAGCTGATCGTCTGCGGGTAGTCGGCCGCCCGGGTCCATCTGCCGGTGCCCGGGTCGAGCACGTAGACGGTGCTCGCGCAGCCGGCGTTGGTGCATCCGCCGACGACGTAGAGACGTCCGCCGACCACGGCGTTCGCCGTACCGAAGCGTCCCTCGGGCATGTCCGGTCCCTTGGCCCAGGTCCTCGTCGTGGTGTCGTAGACCTGCGTGGTCCGGCTCACCTGCTCACCGGGTGCCCATCCGCCCGCGGTGTAGAGGCGGTCGCCGATGAAGCCGTGCGCGGTGGCCTGCCGGGGCTCGGGGGCACTGCCCCCCCCTGGCTCCAGGTGCCCGCCGCCGGGTCGTAGACGTACAGGTCGGCGGTCGGGGTGTCACCGTCGTGCGAGCCGAGGGCCGAGTAGATCCTCCCCCGGTGGCTCTCCACCGCGTTGTCCATGACCGGCACCGGAAGGTCGGGCAGGGGGCGCCAGGCGGTGCCGGGAGCGGCGGGCGCCGATCCGGTGCCGGTGCGCTCGCCGAAGCGGAGGGTGACGGGCGCGGGCCCGGTGTTGCGTACGGTGACCTTGCGCGTGACCTTGCCTCCTGGCGTCGTGGTCGCGTCGATCCGGGTGGTGCCGAACGCCGGCCGCCCCGCCTTCAGGCTGAACGGGGCCCGGGTCGTCCGGTCGGCGGGGACCACGAGCGTGCGGGACGCCGTACGGTACGAGGGCTTGCCGGCGGTCACGGTGTGGCGGCCGCCACCCGGGACGAACAGACGGTAGAGGCCGTCGCCGATCCGGGGGTCGCCGGTGCCGGAGAGGCTCAGTGCCGCCGGTCCCCGTGTGGAGCCGGACCGGACCTCGGCGCCGACGATCCCGCGTCCGGTGTTGGTGTCGGTGACGACCCCGGTCAGCATCCCGCCCCGGACGGGTGTGAGGACCCGCTCGGCCACCGACACGTCGTCGACCGCCCAGAGCAGCCCCGGCCCGGTGAAGTGGAAGCGCACGCGGACCGCGCTGCGGCCGGCGTAGTCGGTGAGCGGGATCTCCACCCGGCCACTGGCCCACACCTGGTCCTGGTGCCAGACGGACTTCCAGGTCCGGCCGCCGTCGGCGCTGACCTCGACATCACCGGTCTGGTCGCCGGATCCCTCGTAGTCAGTGCTGAACGCCAGTTCCGGGTCGCCGGATCGGGCGAAGTCGTAGACCGGGCTGACCAGGAGGGTGTCCATGGCCACGCCGGCTCCGGCGTGGTCGCTGTCGGCGACGGCGAACCCGCCGGAGCCCCCGGTGTTGTTGCCCCGGCCGCCCGGGTCGTCGAACGACCAGCCGTGCCCGGTACCGGCGAGGTCCACGACGCTCCAGCCCGGCGGCGCGCCGTTCGGCGCGTCGAAGGACTGGGTGTCCAGGGTGTCCACCCGCAGCGCGTACGCGGGGTCGTCCGCCACGGACCAGGTGCCGGCGGGCAGCCCGAGCCGTGCGGTCTGGTCCGTGTCCTTCACGGTCACCGCACGTACAAGGGGACGGTAGTGGGGGTCGTCGCTGACGACGTGCAGGGTGTAGGTGTGGTTCTCGGGCAGATCGAGGCGGTACGCGCCGGTGTAGGCGTCGGACCACACCGGGGCGCCCGGGACACCGTCGACGGTGATCCGGGCGTGGAGGGGCCAGCCGTGCCCCGAGGCGTCGGCGACCGTGCCCGACACCCGATGGGTGGCGAGTTTGCGCAGCGCGACGTCCCAGGTCGCGGTGGCGCCGTCGGCCACCTTGATGTCCGCGGCGCTGCTCGGGGCGAACCCGTAGGCGCTGACCTGTACTTCGTGGGTGCCGACGGGCAGCGGCAGGGTGTAGCGGCCCGCGTTGTCGGTGGTCGTGGTGTAGAGGCCCGCCGTCACGGCCGCGGCGGCGACGGGTGCGCCCGAGGCCTGGTCGGTGACGGTCCCTGAGAGGGTGCCGTAGGGGCCTGTCCGGAACGCCCCGAGGCCGTCGGGGGTGCCGAGGCCCGTGGGTCCGTCGTAGCCGGGGCCGGCCGTGCACAGATAGGCGGGTGTGCAGGTGCCGTTGGCGCCCTCGGTGACGTCGTGCAGGCCCGCGCCGCCGGAGGCGTACGGGTAGAGATTGGGGTGGGTTCCGGCCACCGGGGCGCCGGCGTCCGCGTAGACCCCGGTGATGATGGGGGCCGAGGCGCTGGTACCGCCGGCCACGCCCCAGCCGCCGGACTCCCCATAGCTGTCGTACACGGCGACGCCGGTGGCCGGGTCGGCCACGGCGGCGACGTCGGCGACGGTGCGGCCGGGGCAACCGGTGTCCTGCTGGAAGGCGGGCTTGGACTCGTACCGGGAACAGCCGGAGCCCGTGCCGGCGCCGTCGTGGCTCCACACCGACTCCGACCAACCGCGCGGCGCATCGGGGGCCTTGGTGAGTGTGGTGCCGCCGACAGCGGTGACGTGCGGGGAGGCCGCGGGATAGGCCACGCCGTAGCGGGAGTCGCCCGACGAGGCGACGATCGCGACGCCCGGGTGGTCGTAGTGGACGTCGGACGCGGCCTCCGCCGGGTCCTCGGGGAAGAACAGGTAGTTGGACCCGTAGGAGTTGGAGACGTATCCCGCGCCGAGGGCCACGGCCTGGTCCACGGCGGAGCCGAGGTCGTCGACGCCCGCGCTGTCGGCCTCGACCAGCAGGATGCGGGCCTTCGGGGCGACGGCTGAGATCATGTCCAGGTCGAGGGAGATCTCACCGGCCCAGCCGGGGTCGGGGTCCGGGTAGGCGGTGCCGCCGCGCTGGTCGACCTTGGTGAAGCAGCCGTCGGCGGTGGTGCAGGCGGGCAGTCCGTACTGCGCGCGGTAGACGGCCAGGTCCGCCCCGGCGTTGGGGTTGTCGAAGGCGTCGACGACAGCGATGGTGCGGCCCGCCCCGCCGTCCGCGGGAAGGCCGTAGGCACTGCGGAGGTCGGTCGGGCCGAACCCGTCGGGGGCCTCGCCGGTCGCCCTGAGCCCCTTGCGTTGCTGGACGTCGGTGCGCCGCAGGCCGAAGCAGGTGAACTCATGGGGCTTGGGGGGACCGCAGAGCGGTTGGACATGGCCCGGCAGTGGGCGGGCGGACGTCGTCGACGGCTGTGCGGTCTGCGCGACGGTGGCCTCGGCGGGTGCCGGGGCGCTCAGCGCGGCGAGCAGGACCGCGCTCACCAGTCCCGCGCCGCGCAGCGTCGGTCTTCCTCGACGGGGCCTGAGTCTGTGCAATATAGACAACTCACAACTCCTGTGGGGATACGCGTCGGCGCACGAGAGGGCCTAGGGTTCACCGGAACACGTCTGCGATCAAGGGGGTGTCATGACAGAGGCGTTGGTGCTGGGCGGTGGCGGGGTCGGTGGGATCGCTTGGATCGTCGGGCTGCTGGCGGGACTGGCTGATGCAGGCCGGGACGTGACGAGTGCCGGCCTGATCGTGGGCACCTCCGCCGGGTCGACCGTGGCTGCCCAGCTGGGCAGTGGGCTGCCCCTGGAACAGCTGTACGCCAGGCAGGTGGATCCCGCGCTCCAGGCCGACGAGATCATGGCCGAGATGGACCTGGACCGGTTCGCCGCGGACATCGGTGTGGCGATGGGCGAAGCTGCCACTGCCCGGGAGATACGCCGTGCGGTCGGGGAGTTCGCCCTGCGCGCCGACACCGTTGCGGAGCCGGAACGCCGGGCAGTGATCGCATCCCGGCTGCCGTCGCACGGATGGCCCGCCAGAGCTCTGAGGATTGTGGCGGTCGACGCCGACAGCGGCAGTCCGCGTGTGTTCGACAACTCGTCCGGGGTCGGCCTGGTCGACGCGGTGGCCGCGAGCTGTGCTGTCCCGGGAGTCTGGCCACCGGTGACGATCGACGGGCACCGGTATGTCGACGGCGGCGTCCGGTCCAGCGCCAACGCGGACTACGCCGTCGGTGCATCCCGTGTGCTGGTGATCGTGCCGATGGGAGCCGTCGAGCCCTTCCCCAGCGACAAGCCGCTGGACCAGGCCCTTGAGGAACTGCGGGCGAACGGCGCCGAGGTCGCGGTCATCGAGCCGGACGAGGCGTCGCGCGCCGGGATCGGCGCCAACCCGCTGGATCCGTCCACCCGCGGGCCGGCCGCCGAGGCGGGGCGCCTGCAAGGCCGTGCACTGACCATCGAGTGGACCGGCGCCTGAGGCGGTCCCCCTCTCCGGGAGCACCACTGTCGGGTGTCAGATGCATGTATCTCGCCATACGAGCGGGTAACGGCAGATAAGACGTGCAACTGATAACGATCTTGGCGAATGTCTTGTGTGATATCAGGTCCGCCCTAGCCTCCCTGCATGGCATTTCTCTCAAGCCGCCGCAGAAGACCCCGTCTTGCCCCGGAACTCGATGACCAAGCCCTGGGCAGGCTTCTGAAGTCCCTTGTGGCGACCACCAGAACAGGCACCATCGCGACGACAGATCTGTGTGTGGCACAGATATCCCGCCTCATGGACGAGAGCCCGGGCGACTGGGACCGCCTTACGCACCGCATGACCGTCCTGGCGGACTATCTTCGCGCATCACATCTGCCGCAGAGTTGGGCGAAGCGGGAGCCGCGCAACGCGAGCGCGCTGGTTCTGTACGCGGGGACACTGCTGGCGCGAGGCCGCGCCCAGGGAGGCCTGGACGACGTGGCCGAGGTCACCAGGAGCTGTCTCCAGGCCGCCGAGCTGGTGCCGGAAGACCCCACTCCGTGGGTGGTCCTGCTCGGGACGGCACGGCTGGAACGCTGGGAGCAGTCACAGGTGTTCGGCCTGTGGAACGAGGTTCTGGCCCGCGATCGATGGAATCGTGAGGCCTATCTGAACATGCTGGGCTATCTCACTCCGGAGGAGGCGGGCTCCCGGGTCCAGGTACTCGAGTTCGTCGACGCCCTCGCCGCCCGCATGCCCGCGAACGCGCCGTGCGCGGCGACCGAACTCACCGCCCAGGTGCTGCAGTATCAGTCCGTTCTCGCGCGAGGCGGGGTCGAGGCGCTGGTGGCGGGCAATCACTGGGCGCAGCGGGAAGCGACTCAGGCCCTCGACCGCGCGGTCCACACCTGGGTCAGGCCGGAGTTCTTCCACCATGCCACGGCCCTGGCCGACCTGAATCTCCTCGCCTACGCGCTGATGGCGGCCGACCGACGACACGAGGCCCGGCCGGTCTTCGAGGCGCTCGGCAGCACGGTCACCGTGTGGCCCTGGCGCACCGGTGGCGACCCGCTGGCGGAGTTCGAGCAGGCGCGGAGGAGGGCCGTCGCCGGCCTGTGAGCCCATCGACACGAGACCTTCGCCGATGCCGGGCCCGGGGCAGGTCACGGTGTCGGCTTGGCGACCCCGGTGGCCGGCCTCAGGACGTCGGCCCTGCCGGCGGGGCGCCGGCGACCGCGGCCTGGTACAGCGTCCGGGTGGCGGCACCGAAGCAGGCGCTGTAGGAGACCTGGGGCGTGTTGCCGCCTGTGTGGTAGCCGCCGATCACCCCGATCACGGCCCATCCGCCCGGCCACGGCACCAGCATCGGTCCGCCGCTGGTTCCGTCCACGAAGCCGTCGCAGGCGATGCGCGGGAAGGTGCCCGGATCGGCCGGGTCGTCGCTGACCCACTTGGTGGTCCGGCTCCAGCACTCCAGCGGCTTCTCCGTCGTCGCCGGGTACCCGATCATCCGCACCGGGGCGTGGTCGTACCCGGTCCCGGTGAGCAACCGCAGCCCGCCGACCGCGTCCTGGACCGGCGTCCCGTCCTGATTGGGCTCCGTGACCGCGAAGGCGAAGTCGTACTCGGCCCCCGCGTGCTCGCCCAGGTCGTAGTACTGCTGCGAGACATAGACGCCGTTGTCCCTGACGGGGAAGACACCGAAGGGCTTGAGCCCGTCGTGGTACTGCGGCACGAAGGCCAGATTTCGCTGGGGGGAAGCGCCGGCGTACCCCTTCAGGCAGTGACCGGCGCTGAGTACGAGGGCGCGGCCGGGGCTGCGCACCACGGAGCCGCTGCAGGTGCGGCCGGTGCCGGTGGCGTCGGTCCAGAAGAAGGTGCCCACCTGGGGCATGCCGTCGAAGGCTGCGCTCGGCGGGATGTACTCGCCCGGCTGCGGCCCGTCCCCCGCGGGGGAGCCCGCGGGTACTTTCGGAACGGACTCAGCGCCCTGGTCGGCGCCGCTGGACAGGGCGGCGGCCATCCTGGCCGGGGTCCAGTAGGCGTTGAGCCGGACGGCGAGCGCCTGCGGCCGGGCGGGGGCGCCGTCGGCGGACGCCCCCTGGACGAACGAGGCAGAGAGCAGCAGGGCTGCCGACGTAACGACGTAGCGGATGATCCTGGTTCTACGCACCATCGGCTCCCCTCCGGCCGGACGCGGACGTCGGCTCACCTTAGAGCTCCGTGTCGCAGCGCGCCCTACCGCAGTCCCGGCAGCCGTCGGAGTTCGCCGACCTTCATCAAGCGTGCGAGGACGAGGTAGGCCGCGCCCAGCGTGAGCGTGCCCGCGGCCAGGGTGACGACGGTGGGCCAGGTTCCCGGCCCGAGGGCCGAGGCGCAGCTGTGTGCGGTGATCCAGGACAGGCCGGCACTCAGGCCCGCGGCGCACAGCACCCTGGTGTAGGTGCGGCGCACCTCCCCGTCGTCGAGGCGGCCGCCGGCCCGCTTGCGCAGAAGCCGCGCGGTGAGAGCGAGGCCGGCCAGAGAGGAGAGGGTGTAGGCCCCGGCCATCCCGGTCACGGCCCAGCGCGCGGGCAGCAGCGCATGGCAGGCGGTGGCCAGGGCGATGTTGACCGTCGCGGTCCACAGGGCCATGAAGAACGGGGTGCGAGTGTCCTCGAACGCGTAGAAGCCGCGGAGCAGGAGGTACTGGGCCGAGAAGGGGATCAGTCCGGGGCCGAACGCCTGCAGCATGTGTCCGAGCGGCTGGGTCCTGGCGGGGTCGGCCGCGCCATGGGCGAACAGCAGCGTCGCGATCTGCGGGCCGAGGGCGAGGAAGAAGAAGGCGGCGGGCACGATGACGACTCCGCTGACGCGCAACGCACGAGAGAGATCGGCCCGCAGGTCGGGGACGCGGCCCTCGGCGGCGGCCTTGCTCATGCGCGGCAGCAGCGCGGTCACCAGGGAGACGGTGACGATGGACTGCGGCAGCATCCAGATGGTCTGCGCGTAGGTGTAGGCGGAGTAACCCACACCGGCGCTCGGCAACTCCTGGTCAGCGCTGTTCGCGTAGTTGGTGACCACCGTCAGGGCGACCTGGTTGACCAGCACGAACAACAGCGTCCATTTCGCGGCGTGGACACTGGAACCGAGGCCCGTGCCACGCCAGTCGAACCGTGGCCGGAAGCGGAATCCCGCGGCCCGCGCGAACGGGATCAGCGCGAGCGCCTGGACGGCGATGCCGGCCGTCGTCCCGATGCCCAGCAGCCGGACCTGGGTGGTGGTGATGTCCTCCACCCGGTCGGGGACGGTCATCAGGCTCAGATAGGCGCCGAACATGCCCGTCAGAACGACGTTGTTCAGGACCGGTGTCCACATCATTGCCCCGAACTTCTCGCGGGCGTTGAGGACTTGGCCGTAGATACTGAACAGTCCGTAGAAGAAGATCTGCGGCAGCAGGAAACGGGCGAAGACCACTGTCAGTTCGAACGCCTGGTGTCTGCCGGGGGTGTCCCGCATATACAGGCCGACGATCTGCGGTGACGCCCACACCGCCAGTGCCGTCCCCACACCCAGCACGGACACCACCAAGGTCACAAGACGCTGCTCGTACGCCTGCCCGCCGTCGGGATGCGTGGCCCGGGCCCGAACCAGTTGAGGCACCAGCACGGCATTGAGCGCACCACCGATCAGGAGGGTGTACAGGCTGGTCGGTACGGTGTTCGCCGTGTTGTAGGTACTGGCGAGCAGACCTGTGCCCAACGCGGTGGCCTGCAGCACCGTCCGGATGAGCCCCGTGGCCCTGGACACGACGGTGCCCAGCGCCATCAGCAGGGATGAACGGCCCACACCTCCCCCCGCCGGCTTCTTCCGCCGAGCGGCCTGCCGCCCCGGCGCCGGCTGCTCCGACGACACGGTCTCTGCCATGTCCCTCGCCCCCTCCACCATGGGCCCAACCTACGCCATCGTGATCTTCATGGGCTTCTCCGTTGCACCAACTCCCTTTCATATGAGGGTGGTTCGATGTCGTTCTCGGCGGCTTCCGCGCCTCTCGGAATTCTCGGCGACGGCGGCAAAGCGGGATTCGTCACGGCTCTCGCCCTCGCATCCCCTTCGGCCTCGGCGCAGGCGCGCGCATCGACGTCGGGTGGCCTGAGGACGGCCTGAAACAGTGTCATCGAACATACGTCTACGGCATGTCCCTGACGATTGGCGCGCTTGTATGGCCGCATACGTCGGTCTGGCGGATCGGAGTGGGGCCGATCGGGTTACTTTTCGGCCTGGAGGCACTCGGAGGGAGTACGGGCGCCGTTCCCTTTCCGTGTCCTTCAGGGGCGCGGGCGGGGGTGGGGTTGAGGGTAATCACGTTGCTGCTGCGATTCCGCTGTGCCGGCGTGGTGCCGGCCTTCGCGGCGGCGGCGAAAGGACGACCTCATGCGAGTGACCCGGACCATGTTCGCCTCCGCGGCAGTTGCC